>NZ_JAFBBV010000001.1:1854183-2163214 GCF_016907365.1 Oerskovia paurometabola
TCGGTCGATGATGTGGTCGCGTCGGCGGTTCCGGTGGTGCGTACGGATGGGACGTTCGCGGTGAACGCGATGGTGCGTGCTGATGTGGTGGACGGTTCGACGCGGGTGGCGGTCAGTCAGGACGGTCGGGTCGCGAGCGGGTTCGGGTTGGGGTTGGCGTCGGGGGCGTCGTGTCCTGGGGGGCAGTTGTCGTGCTGGGCGTTCTGGATGAACGGTGCTGACTCGACGGCCCCGGGGGCTGTGGTCTCGGCCTCGACGGTGCCGGTCGTGGAGGGGCAGTGGGTGTCGTTGACCGGGGTGTATGACGCGGGGAGCGACGTGATGAGGGTGCTGGTGTGTCGTCCTGCGGAGTTCGAGGATCCGGTTGCTGGGCCTGATGTGTCGTTCGTCCCGCAGTGGTTCGCGCCGGGAGCTCTGCAGGTCGGTCGGGGGCAGGTGGCTGGTGCTGGGGCTCTGCAGTGGCGTGGGGTGGTGTCCGCGGTGCGGGCGCACACGGTCGTGCCGAGCTCGACCATGACCTCCAACGACTGCTACACCGAAGCCTCATGACCACCCGTGTCCCGTTCTCCGGTTCACGTCTCCTAAGGGGCAGCTCGATGACGCCTGCAGTATCCATGTCCCGGGCGTTCTCCAACGCCCGCTTCCGTGCGAGCGTCGGTGCGGCCGTCGGTACGACTCTCCTTGCCGGGCTGCTGGTCGTCGCGCCTTCTGCCTCTGCGCAGGACGACCTGCTCGAGCGTGAAGGCTGGACGCAGGAGGAGCGCATCGCTCACGGCCTGTCCTTGTACCCGGAGATCGATCCGGAGAAGCCCGTCAGCGTGACGGAGGGGACGTCTCGACCGGCCGCGACCGCGCAGTCGATCGCGGCGAGCGCGGCGGCAGGTACCACCTGGCCCCAGGGCGGGGCGGTCGACCTGTCGCTCCCGCCCGAGGGTGGGGAGGCGTCCGGTTCGGCCGGTGGTCTTCCGGTGAGCGTCGTTCCTCTGGTGGAGGACGGCGCCGTCGTCGACAGCGAGGTGAGCGTCGAGGTCTTCGACCAGAGGGTCGCCGCGGCGACCGGGGTCGACGGCGTGGTTCTCGAGGTCGCGACCGCGGCCGCAGAGCCGACGAGTCCGGTGGAGCTGACGGTCGACTACTCCGGCTTCGCCGGAAAGTACGGTGGTGACTGGGCATCCCGTCTCCGCCTGGTCGGTTTGCCGGACTGTGCACTGTCCACCCCGGACCAGCCGGAGTGTCAGGAGAGCGTGCCGCTGACCTCGACGAACGACGTCGAGTCCTCGACCGTGACGGCGCGCGTCGAGCCTGCCGCGTTCGGCGCCATGGCGCTGACGGCGGGTGCCGCGGGAGGTGCCGGCAACTGGTCGGCGACCCCGTTGTCCGCGTCGGCAAGCTGGCAGGCGGGTGGCCCGAGCGGGAACTTCTCGTGGTCTTACCCGATGCGGGTGGTGCCCTCGCCCGGCGGCCTGGCTCCCGAGCTTGCGCTGTCCTACTCGTCCGGGGGCCTGGACGGGCGTGTCGTCTCGACGAACAACCAGTCCTCCTGGGTCGGCGACGGGTGGGACCTGTGGTCCGGCTACGTCGAGCGCAAGTACACCTCCTGCAGCGAGGACGCGCAGGGGAATGCGAACAACCTCTCCCGCAAGACCGGCGACCTGTGCTGGAAGTCGGACAACGCGACTCTCGTGTTCAACGGCATGTCCACAGAGCTCGTCAAGGACGTCGCGACCGGCACCTGGAAGCCGGAGTCGGACGACGGCTCGCGCGTCGAGCGTCTGACCGGTGCATGGAACGGTGACAACGACACCGAGTACTGGAAGGTCACGACCCCCGACGGGACCCAGTACTTCTTCGGCCGCGACAAGCGGTCCGCGACGGACCCCCTCGCGCTCGGCTCCGCGTGGACCGTGCCGGTGTACGGCAACCACCCTGGCGAGCCGTGCTACCAGGCGACCTTCGAGGCGTCGTCGTGCACACAGGGGTGGAAGTGGAACCTCGACTATGTCGTCGACCCCTTCGGCAACTCCCTGACGTACACGTACGGCAAGGAGACCAACAGCTACGGGCGCAACCTCAATACCGCGGTGTCGTCGTACGACCGCGGCGGCTACCTGAAGTCGGTCGAGTACGGGACGCGTGCGGGTGCCGAGACCGGTGCACAGGCACCGATGCGCGTCGACTTCACGGTCGCCGAGCGCTGCCTGCCCACGGGCGGCGTCACCTGTGCAGAGTCCGAGCTGACCGCGGCCAACGCGTCGAAGTGGCCGGACGTACCCTTCGACCTCATCTGCTCGTCGACCACGACGTGCCCCACGCAGAGCTCGCCGTCGTTCTTCACGCGCAAGCGCCTGACGTCGGTCACGACGAAGGTGCTGAACGGCGCGTCGTACCGCGAGGTCGACTCCTGGACCCTGGGGCACCAGCTTCCTGACCCGGGCGACGGCAGCGACCCGGTCCTGTGGTTGTCGTCGATCGAGCACAAGGGGCTGGCCGGCGGCACGATCACGCTGCCCAAGGTCACGTTCATCGGCCAGCAGATGGCCAACCGGGTGGACACGCTCGGCGACCACGGGCCGCCCATGAACCGCCTGCGAGTCATCGCGGTCAACAGCGAGTCGGGCGGGACGATCTCGGTCAACTATTCGCCGATCGACTGCACGAGCTCGAACCTTCCGGCTTCTCCGGAGACCAACACCCGCAGGTGCTTCCCGGTGTTCTGGACGCCCGAGGGGCTGCCGGACCCGATCATGGAGTACTTCCACAAGTACCTCGTCACGTCGGTGGTCTCCGACGGCCGCGACTCGCAGTCGCAGGCGACCGAGACGCGCTACAGCTACGTGGGCGCGCCCGCCTGGCACTACGACGACAGCGAGCTGACCCCGCCCAAGCAGCGCACCTGGGCGCAGTTCCGGGGCTACGGCACGGTCGACGTCATCACCGGCGCGTCCACCACGACCCAGCTCAAGACCCGCTACCGGTACTTCCGGGGTATGGACGGTGACCGCGCGGCTCCCGCAGGCGGGGTCCGCAGCGTCGCGGTCGACGGCATCACCGACCACGACCGGTTCAGCGGGATGACACGCGAGGAGACCACGTACAACGGGGCCGAGGTCGTCTCGACGTCGCTCTCGACGCCGTGGCGCTCCCCGGCGACAGCGACCGGTGCCGACGGGACCAAGTCCTACTTCACCGGCGAGTCGGTCAGCGAGACGCGGACCACCGCGCCGAACGTCCCGGGGGGCGTGCAGACCACCCGGACGGTCACGACGTACGACGACACCTACGGGTCGCCGGTCCAGGTCGAGGACCTGGGTGACGTCTCGACCGCTGCCGACGACAAGTGCACCCGCCTGGAGTACGCCCGCAACACGACGGCGAACATCCTGTCCACGGTCAAGCGGTCGGAGTCGGTCGCCGTTGCGTGCGGTGTCACGCCGTCCCGTCCGGGCGACGTGGTCAACGACGAGCGCATGCTGTACGACGGCGCCGCGTACGGTGTCGCGCCGACCAAGGGGCGCGTGACCGCGACCCAGCAGGTCAAGTCGTTCTCGGGCGCGACGCCCGAGTACCTGACGACCATGACGAGCACGTTCGACGCCTTGGGGCGCGCGATCACGCAGACCGACGCGCTGGGTCGGACGACCTCGATGGCGTACACCCCGGCCGGAGCCGGTCCGGTGACCAAGGTCGTCACGACCACCCCGGACCCTGACGGTGCCGGGGCTCTCACCCCGCTGGTCACGAGCATGGATCTCGACCCTGCGTGGGGAGTGCCGGTGAAGTCGGTCGACCCAAACGGCAAGGTCACGACGGCCACGTACGACGCGTTCGGGCGACTGACGAACGTGTGGATGCCGGACCGGCCGCAGGCCACGAAGTCCCCGAGCATCACGTACGAGTACCAGGTGCGGTCCGACGGGCCGAACACCGTGACCACGAAGACCCTCACCTCTGCCGAGACCTACCTGACGTCGGTAGCTCTCTACGACGGCCTGCTGCGCGCGAGCCAGACGCAGGCACCGTCGGCGGACAAGGACAGCCCCGGTCGCATCGTGACCGACCAGGTCTACGACACCCGCGGGTTGGTCATCAGGTCCAACAACCCGTGGTTCACGGAGGGGAGTCCGGGCACGACGAGGGTCGTCCCGACGACGGCCGTCCCAGCGCGCACGGTCATGGAGTACGACGGCGCTGGCCGTGCGACGGCGCAGATCGTCCAGGTGGCCGAGCAGGAGAAGTGGCGTACGACCACGACGTACGGCGGCGATCGGGTCACGGTCGTGCCGCCCGCGGGCGGCACGCCTCAGACGACCATCAGCGATGCGCGCGGCAACCTCGTGGAGCTGCGTCAGTACACGTCGGGCTCCGTCACCGGACCCTTCCAGACGACGACCTACACGTACGACAAGAGCGGTCAGCTCGCGACGACCAAGGACGCCGCGGGCAACACGTGGTCCAACACGTACGACCTGCTCGGCAGGGTCATCTCCGCCTCGGACCCTGACAAGGGCACGACGAGCACGACGTACGACGACGCGGGCCAGGTGGTCACCACGACCGACGCGCGTGGCGTCGTCCTGGCGAGCAAGTACGACTTCCTGGGTCGTCCCACGGAGACGCGCGAGGGCTCGCTGACGGGCACCCTGCGCTCCTCGTGGTCCTACGACACCCTCGCCAAGGGGCAGCTCACCTCGACGACCCGATTCGACAAGGGCAACGCCTACGTCATGGCGGTCACGGCCTACGACGCGCTCAACCGCCCGTTGGGCCAGTCCCTGAAGCTGCCGACCTCCGAAGGTGCCCTCGCGGGGACCTACACGAGCAGCCTGACCTATACGGCCGACGGCCAGGTCAAGACCGTCTCGTTGCCCGCGGTGGGGAACCTTCCGGAGGAGACGGTGGGAACCATCTTCGACGGTCAGTCCCTTCCGAGCCGTGTGGTCTCGGGCAACGGGGGCGTGTACGCGGCGAGCACGAAGTACTCGCCGTACGGCGAGGTCCTGGTCCAGGACCTGGGCGACGTGTACTCGACGATCCAGCACAACACGTACGAGCACGGCACCCGGAGGCCGACGACCGCCAAGGTCGAGCGCGAGGGGATCGCGAACCTGGACCTCGACGTGAGCTATGGCTATGACGCGGCCGGGAACATCACCTCGATCTCGAACAAGCCGGTGGGCTCGACCAGCGACACGCAGTGCTTCACCTACGACGGGCTGCGACGCCTGACCGAGGCCTGGACCCCGGCGAGCGACGACTGTGCGACCCCTCGCACGGCTGCGGCTCTCGGCGGTGCGGCACCGTACTGGACGAGCTACACCTTCGACCCGGTCGGGAACCGGACGAGCACGACCCAGCACACCACGGCCGGTGACCGGACCTCCGCGTACACCTATCCCGCGGCAGGTGCTGCGCGACCGCACGCCGTCACGCAGGTGACGACGACGGGGACGACAACCTCCACGAACACCTACGGTTACGACCAGTCGGGGAACACCACGACGCGCGCCATCGCCGGACAGCCGGTGCAGGAGCTCGCGTGGGACGCCGAGGGCAAGCTCGACACGGTCACGGAGGCCGGCGTCGTCACTGACGACTACCTCTATACGCCCGAGGGGGACCGGCTCCTGCGCCGTCAGGACGGGGCGACCACCATCTACTTGCCGGGCGGGCAGGAGCTCACCCTGACCCAGGGCGGTGACCTCAAGGCGATCCGCTACTACTCCTTGGCGGGGCAGACGGTCGCCGTGCGCACCGGTGTGGGGGCTGCGGGTGTCGACACGCTCGTCGCGGACCACCACGGGACCGCTGAGATGACGGTCAACAACGCGACCCAGCAGGTCACGCGTCGCTACCACGACCCGTACGGGAACGCGCGCGGCGCCTCGCCGACGAGCTGGGTCGACGACAAGGGCTTCCTCGGGAAGCCGGTCGACTCGACCGGTCTGACCAGCGTCGGGGCGAGATACTACGACTCGCAGCTGGGCAGGTTCATCTCGGTCGATCCGATCATGGACCTCACCGATCCGCAGCAGTGGTCGGCGTACGCCTACGCCGACAACAACCCGGTGACGTACTCGGACCCCACAGGGCTGCTGTCCTGGAAGGGGGCCGGGAAGTGGCTCAAGAACACCGTCAAGTCCGGCAGCAAGTTCATCAAGAAGTACCAGGGTGAGATCGTCGGTGCCGTCGTGGGCGTCGTCGTCACCTCCGGCTGCCTGGCCGTCACGGCAGGTGCTGGAAGCCTGGGCTGCATGGCCCTTGGCGGTGCCGCGGGTGGTGCCGCCACCAACCTCTGGAAGAGCAAGGTCCAGAAGACCCAGAAGTTCTCCCTGATGGGGCTGGCCCGCGACACCGTCATGGGCGGAGCCTTGGGCTACCTCGGAGGCGCTGGCGGAAGGCTGCTCGCGCCGGCGCTGGGCAAGGCCTCGACCAGCATCCGCGCCGCCGTCTCACGGACGTTCGCCGCCAAGAAGCCGGCACCGAGGCCAAGTAGCGCGTCCAGTGCGGCGAAACCTGCGGGCACGGCCAAGGCCTCACCGAAGGACAGCCCTGAGCCTACGTCCTGCCCTGTCGCAGGAGCGCGGAGCTTCTCAGGTGGCACAAACGTGCTCATGGGCGACAGGTCGATCAAGCCGATCAAGAACGTCAAGCCCGGCGACAAGGTCCTGGCCGCAGACCCCAAGACGGGTCGTCAAGAGGTCAAGATCGTCACCAGGACGTGGGTCCATCAGGACACCCTCGTCACGTTCACGGTAGGCGGCAAGGCGCTGACCACGACCGAGGACCACCCCTTCTGGAACGCCACCGACAAGCAGTGGCAGGATGCCCAGTACTTCGACTTCGGCGACAACATCCTCACCGCTGACGGGTTCCAGATCCCCACGGCCGGCATCCAGGCCGGATCGAGCATCGTAGACTCGGCCTACAACCTGACGGTTGACGACTTACACACGTACTATGTACTGGTTGCTACTACGCCAGTGCTTGTGCACAATTGCGGCCCGACAAAGACGGACAGGATTGCCGAGCATCTCACTTCCAGGGATCTGGATGCCGCTAAGCGCGAACTCGGAGGTGAGGTAGTTGCGCGAAAGGCTGATGGAACTCCGTGGGATCATGTCGGCGAGGTCCGAGATGCTCAGCAGGGTCTCCTGAAGCGTTTGCATCAGGTCAAGGTGCAGATGTCAAAGGCGGGGGTTGATGATCCGAGTTTCCCGTCGCTCCAGGACGAACTAAGCCAGGCCAGCAAATTGCTGGACCTCTCAGAGCAATATGTCCCGAGGCACTGATGACAGAATTTGGAGAAATGCTAGGTAGGGCTAAATCCGGGACGCTGAGCGCTCGAGAACTCGATGTTGCCGTGCAGGCAATTTCTGAGTGTCGGACAAGTCACGGGGACCTGTATACGGCGTTGCACGTGGTTGGGCTGGCGGGCTCCCCTGCCCAAGCGGAGGTCGTCAGGAAGTATCTCCGCATGCCCGCTGACCCAATGCTGTCGCGCCTCGCTTTGCAGATTCTTGGCGACTACTGGGGGCTGTCGTCTGACCTTCTTCCCGAGCTTCGCAGGTTCCTGACTGGAGTCGATTGGGATGTTGAAGGCGATGTCCGAGATGTTGCCATTTCCATCACCGGCCGGCATCTTCGAGAGGTGGGTGGACCGGCCGACTTGGCAAGAATGCTGATGAGTATCGCCGACGACGATAGCGAGTTCGGTCTTGTTCGAGAGGCCGCATTGCGGGCCCTGGCTGTCGGACTCGGGGATTCGCTTATCGAAACGTCTTCTCCCGCCGTCCGAGTGCGCGTTGGATCTGCGCAGGCTGTCGACGTCCTCGCCCGTGCGAGAAAAAGCTATGCCCGGCATTAGGTGAGATCAGGGGATTGTAGTTCCGTGATGTGAGCGGTAGGAAGCCCCGTCAGGACCGTGGGGGTCCTGGCGGTGGCTTCTTCCCGTTTTGACGGCAGTAGTTGGCGGCAACGTCAACGGACGGGGATTGCACAAGGTGGCGGGTTCGTCACAATCGTCGGGTGCCATGGCCCCAGACGCGCACTCACTGGCGAAATCCCACCACCTCTCCTGCCCCCACGAGCCGCCCGTCCGCCAGGTGCACGCGGGCGTCGACCGTGTCGAGGGTCGCCTCGTCGTGGGTGACCACGATGGTCGCTGCACCGGTCTCGCGGGTGAGCCGGGTGACGAGCTCGATGATCTGGACGCCGCGCGTGTGGTCGAGCGCCGAGGTGGGCTCGTCGACCAGCAGGACCTCGGGGTGGTTCATGAGGGCCCGGGCGATCGCGACGCGCTGGCGTTGACCGCCGGAGAGCTGGCCGGGTCGCTTGGCAGCCACGTCCCGGAGCCCGACGGCGTCGAGCAGCTCGAGCGCCCGGTCACGGTGGGCCGAGGGGCGCTCGCCGCGCAGGTGGCTCATGAGCTCGAGGTTCTCGAGCGCCGTGAGCGACGCGATGAGCTGCGGCTGCTGGAAGACGATCCCGATCCGGTCGCGCCGCAGCCGCGCCGCGTCCGAGGACACGGCCGAACCAGCTGACGACGCCGGCGCGTTGACGACGTCGTCGCCGATGCGCACCTCGCCGGACGTCGGGGTCGTGAGGGTCGCCGCCACCGCGAGGAGCGAGGACTTGCCCGAGCCCGACGGGCCGAGCACCGCGGTCGTGGTCCCGGCGGGGACGGTCAGGGAGACGTCGTCGACCGCGGTGACGGTCGACTCGCCGTCGGGGTAGACGAGGGTGACGTGGTCGAGGGAGAGGTCCATGGTGTGCCTTTCGGGAGCAGCTTTCAGGAGCGAGGAGCGGGCGGGCGCCTCAGCGGGCCGCGAGCGCCGCGTGCGGGTCGATGCGCGTGATCCGCAGGATCGCCGCGACGGCGCCGACCGTGCCGAGGACCACGAGGATGAGCGCGGGCAGGAGGGTCGTGGCGGGGGAGACGACGACGGGCATGACCTGGGCTGCAAGCGCCCCGGCCCCGGCTGCGAGCGCGGTCCCGATGCCGACGCCGAGCACGAGCAGGACGAGCGCCTGGCCGATCGCGTCGCGCAGCAGGTAGGAGGTCGAGGCGCCGAGGGCCTTGAGCACCGCGACGTCGCCGGCCCGATTGATGGTCCACACGGTGAAGAACGCGCCCACCACGAGGGCGGAGATCGCGAGCAGGAATCCCTGCATCATGGTGAGCGACATGTTCTCGGCCGAGAACGAGCTGACCGCGGCGCGGGCACCCATCGGGGTCAGGGTCGCGGTCCCGGTGTCGTCCGCTGCCGCGGCGAGCGCGGAGTCGCTCGGGTCGCCGGTGAGCGCGACGACGGTCGCGACCTCGTCACCGGACGCTCCGCCGCCGCGGGCTCCGACGGTCTGCCAGTCGGTCAGGTCCATCCAGACGACGGGCGTGTGCGAGAAGTCGGCCCGGGCGTCGAGCACGCCCGCGACGGTCAGGGTTAGCGAACCCAGGGCGACCTCGTCGCCCTTCTGGGCGCCCAGGTCGTCGGCGGCGCCGCTCGACAGGAGCACGGTCCCAGGCGCTGCCTCGGCGCCGTCGGGCACGAGGCCCGAGCCGGGGCGCGAGCCGAACGCGGTGACGGCCGCGGTGGTGCCTGCCTCGCCGTCCGCGCCCGCGGTGACCGAGGCGCGCGTCGTCGCGATGCCCAGGGGTTCGGCGGAGTCGACGCCGTCCACGGCGGCGAACGCCTCCCACTGCGTGGCGTCGACCTGGGACTCGGTGAACGAGGGCTTGGCGTCCCCGGTGACGGTGAACGCGAGCTGGTCGACCGGGAGGTCGGTGACACCTGACGTGCTCGCGCGGGCCAGGCCCGCGGTCAGCGAGGCCAGGAAGCCCACGAGGAACGTGATGAGGACGATGACGGTGGACATGAGGACGAAGCGTCCCCGGGCGAAGCGCAGGTCGCGCAGCGCGACGAACATCAAGAGCCTCCGGTGGTTGGCGTGGAATCGATCTGCGTCCAGCCTCCCGCCGAGGGGCCTCGCGCGGATCGGGCCCGTGGATGCTCTCCGGTGGCCGCGAGGTGGGTCCGAGGATCAACCTTTCGATGGATCGCGCGCGGCACGTCGCACCCGCCGCCTCGCTAGGGTGGCGATGTGAAGCCTCGCGCCGTGATCTCCGCCGCCCTCGGGCTCCAGATCGCGCTCGACGTGCTCCTAGTGGCCCTCGTGGGGCTCGCGGTCGGCTCCCGCTGGGCGGAGGCCCTGAGCGCCGGGGGACTGGACGCCGGGGCGTGGGCCGCGCTCGCGTGCGGCCTGGGGCTCCTGCTCGTCTACGGCGTGGGGCGCTCGCGGATCAACGTGCGCGACACCGCGGTCGACGCCCCGCGCGGCGCCTGGTGGCCCACGGGAGCGTGGGTCGCGGCGCTGATCGTGGGGTGGGCGCTGCTGCTGCTCCTGACCCCGGTCGCGCTGTGGATCGCGTTCCCCCTCATGTTCCTCGAGATGCACGTGCTCGGACCCCGCCGCGGGATCGTGGCCGTGGCGGCGACGACCGCGTGCGCGATCGGTGGCGCCATCCTGGGCGGCCAGCAGCTCGTGGGCTCGATCCTGGGCCCGACGTTCGGCGGCCTCGTCGCGATCGCCGTCGTGCTCGGCTTCGAGACGATCGTGCGCGAGTCGCAGGGACGTCAGGAGCTCATCGACGACCTGGTCCGCACGCGCGCGGACCTCGCGGTCTCCGAGCGCGAGGCGGCGGTCGCGACCGAGCGCGAGCGCCTCGCGCGCGAGATCCACGACACGCTCGCGCAGGGCTTCTCGTCGATCGAGCTGCTGCTGCGGGCGGCGGACGCGGCGCTCGAGGAGGTCGAGGCGCCGGGAGCGTTCGCCCCGGGAGCCCCGGGCCCGACGGCGGCACGCACCGCGCGCGGCTACGTCACCCGGTCGCGGCTCGCCGCGCAGCAGAACCTCGCCGAGGCCCGGCGCTTCGTGCGCGACCTCGCACCCGCGGACCTCGAGTCGGCGACCCTGGTCGGTGCGCTCCAACGCGTCGCCGAGCGCACGGCGCTGGCCTCGGGCGACGACCTGCGCGTGACCGTCGACGTGTCGGGCCGCCCGCGCCCCCTGCCCGTGCCCGTCGAGACCGCGCTGCTGCGGATCGCGCAGTCGGCGCTCGCCAACGTCGTCCAGCACGCGGGAGCCTCGCGGGCCGCGGTCACGCTCAGCTTCCTCGGGGACGCCGTCGCGCTCGACGTGGTCGACGACGGTCGCGGGTTCGACCCGCTCGCGCCCCCTGCGCCGCACCCGGGAGCGGGCGGGGGCTCCGCCGTCGGGCACGAGGGCCGTGACGACGGCGTGACGGGAGGGGCGACGCCTCCACCCCGCTCAGGGTTCGGCCTGACGGCGATGCGCTCGCGCGTCGCCGAGCTCGGCGGCACGTTCTCGCTCGAGACCGAGCCGGGCGCCGGGACGGCGCTCGCGGTCCACCTGCCGCTCGACCCCCAGGAGACTCGGTGACACAAGGACCGGCGACCATCCGCGTCGTGCTGACCGACGACCACCCCGTGGTCCGCGCGGGCCTGCGCGCCGTCGTCGACGCCGAGGGCGACATGGAGGTCGTCGACGAGCTGGCCACGGCCGAGGAGCTCGTCCGACGGGTCGGGGCGGGGCTCGAGGCCGACGTCGTGCTGCTCGACCTGCGCTTCGGAGAAGGCCGCATGGGCGGAGCGCAGGCCGCGCGCGAGGTCACGCGCCTGGGCGGGCCGCCTGTCCTGATCCTCACGACCTACGACTCCGACCAGGAGATCCTCGCCGCGATCGAGGCCGGCGCCACGGGCTACCTGCTCAAGGACGCGCCGACCGACGAGCTGACCGCCGCGATCCGCGCGGCGGCGGGTGGGCAGGTCGCGCTCGGACCGAGCGTGCAGCGGCGGCTCCTCGGTCGCATGCGGGCGCCGGGCGTCTCGCTGTCGCTGCGCGAGCTCGAGGTGCTCGGGCTTGTGGCGCAGGGGTGCTCGAACGACGAGGTCGCGCGCCGGCTGTTCCTGTCGAAAGCGACCGTGAAGTCCCACCTGGTCCACGTGTACGAGAAGCTCGGGGTCGACTCGCGCACGGCTGCGGTGGCCGAGGCACGCAGGCGGGGACTGCTGGGGGACTGAGCCCCGACGGCCCGGGCAGCATCCCGGTACGCTCGTCCAGGTACCGGGCTCGCCGTCCCGCGAGGCCAGGGCCGTGCCCCGGGCAACCCTGCTAGACTATGGGCGCCGTCAGAACGGCCGCGGAGGCTGGCAAGCCTGCCGAAGAGCCCAGGGATCAAGCCCTGGCGCGCCGCGCAACGAACACCACAAGGAGAGCCGTGCCCCTCGACACTGCCACCAAGCAGCGCATCATGACCGAGTACGCCACGAGCGAGGGCGACACCGGTTCGCCCGAGGTCCAGATCGCGATGCTGACGCAGCGCATCAAGGACCTGACCGAGCACCTCAAGGAGCACAAGCACGACCACCACAGCCGTCGTGGCCTGCTGCTCCTCGTCGGCCAGCGTCGCCGTCTCCTCGGCTACCTGCAGAAGGTCGACATCAACCGCTACCGCAGCCTCATCGAGCGCCTCGGCCTGCGTCGCTGACACCCCCTGACTCAGCCCGGCCCCGTACGGGGCCGGGCTGGTCCGGTGTGAAGCACCCGTAAGAAAACCCACGCCGCCAGCCTTTCGTTCGGTCCTCGGTAGTGGCTCCCGGAACCCGCCTCGAGCGGGAAGACCGTGGGCCTCGATCGAAGACCGCCGAGCGTCGAGTGGATGCACCCTCGACAGGCACCGAAGGCGGCACTTCGAGAGTGAGGAGGGCACCCGTGGAGGGTCCCGAGATCGAATTCACCGAAGCAACGATCGACAACGGTCGCTTCGGAACCCGTACCGTCCGGTTCGAGACCGGACGCCTCGCGCGCCAGGCCGGTGGCTCCGCCGCCGCCTACCTGGACGGCGAGACCATGCTGCTGTCGACCACGACGGCCGGCAAGCACCCCAAGGACCAGTTCGACTTCTTCCCCCTGACGGTGGACGTCGAGGAGCGGCAGTACGCCGCCGGCAAGATCCCCGGTTCGTTCTTCCGTCGTGAGGGTCGCCCCTCGACCGAGGCGATCCTGGCCTGCCGCCTGATCGACCGCCCGCTGCGCCCCCTGTTCGTCAAGGGCCTGCGCAACGAGGTCCAGGTCGTCATCACCGTGCTCGCGATCCACCCGGACGACGCGTACGACACCCTGGCCATCAACGCCGCGTCGATCTCGACGCAGCTCTCCGGCCTGCCGTTCTCCGGCCCGATCGGCGCCGTCCGCGTCGCCCTGATCGACGGCCAGTGGGTCGCGTTCCCCAAGTACTCCGACAAGGAGCGCGCCGTCTTCGACATGGTCGTGGCGGGGCGTGTCGTGGGTGACGACGTCGCGATCACCATGGTCGAGGCCGAGGCCACCGAGGGTTCCTGGAACCTCATCAAGAACGAGGGCGTCGGCGCCCCGACCGAAGAGGTCGTCGCAGGCGGCCTCGAGGCCGCCAAGCCCTTCATCCGCACGCTCGTCGAGGCGCAGCAGGAGCTCGCGGCCAAGGCCGCCAAGCCCGTGCAGGACTTCCCGACGTTCCCGGACTACCAGGACGACGTCTACGCCGCGGTCGAGGCCGCTGCGACGGCCCGCCTGGGCGAGGCCCTGAGCATCGCCGACAAGCAGGACCGCGAGAACCGTCTCGACGAGATCAAGGCCGAGATCCAGGCCGAGCTCGCCAGCGACTTCGCGGGCCGCGAGAAGGAGATCTCCGCCGCGTACCGCTCGGTGCAGAAGAAGCTCATCCGCGCGCGCATCCTCACGGACGGCTTCCGCATCGACGGTCGTGGGCTCGCGGACATCCGCACCCTGTCGGCCGAGGTCGAGGTCCTGCCCCGCGTGCACGGCTCGGCGATCTTCGAGCGCGGTGAGACCCAGATCCTGGGTGTCACCACGCTCAACATGCTCCGCATGGAGCAGCAGCTCGACACGCTCTCCCCGGAGACGCGCAAGCGCTACATGCACAACTACAACTTCCCGCCCTACTCGACCGGCGAGACCGGCCGCGTGGGCAGCCCGAAGCGTCGCGAGATCGGGCACGGCGCCCTCGCCGAGCGCGCGATCGTGCCGGTGCTGCCGAGCCGCGAGGAGTTCCCCTACGCGATCCGTCAGGTCTCCGAGGCCCTCGGGTCCAACGGCTCGACCTCGATGGGCTCCGTGTGCGCCTCGACCCTCTCGCTCCTCAACGCCGGTGTGCCGCTGCGCGCAGCGGTCGCGGGCATCGCGATGGGTCTCGTCTCCGACACCGTCGACGGCGAGACGCGCTACGCGGCGCTGACCGACATCCTCGGTGCCGAGGACGCCTTCGGCGACATGGACTTCAAGGTCGCCGGTACGCGCGAGTTCATCACGGCCATCCAGCTCGACACCAAGCTCGACGGCATCCCCGCCTCGGTCCTGGCCGGCGCGCTGACCCAGGCCCGCGACGCGCGCCTGACCATCCTGGACGTCCTCAACGAGGCCATCGACGTGCCGGACGAGATGAGCCCCAACGCTCCTCGCGTCATCGCGGTCAAGGTCCCCGTGGACAAGATCGGCGAGGTCATCGGCCCGAAGGGCAAGATGATCAACCAGATCCAGGAGGAGACGGGCGCGGACATCTCCATCGAGGACGACGGCACCGTGTACATCGGTGCCACCGACGGCCCCTCCGCAGAGGCCGCCCGCGCGGCGATCAACGCGATCGCCAACCCGCACGTCCCCGAGATCGGCGAGCGCTTCGTCGGCACGGTCGTCAAGACCACGTCGTTCGGCGCCTTCGTCTCGCTGTCCCCGGGCAAGGACGGTCTGCTGCACATCAGCCAGATCCGCAAGCTCGTCGGTGGCAAGCGCGTCGAGAACGTCGAGGACGTCCTGTCGATCGGCCAGAAGGTCCAGGTCGAGATCGGCGAGATCGACCCGCGCGGCAAGCTCTCGCTGCACGCGGTCGTCGAGGGCTCGGACGACGCTCCGGCCGACGCCGAGGCACCTGCCGGGGACGACGCCTGACGTGCCCTGGAACCTTCCGCTCGTCCCCTCGGGTTCGCCCGAGGGTGAGCTGACCGCCGGGCAGGACGGGGCGACGATTCGTCGCTCGGTCCTGCCCGGCGGGGTTCGGGTCCTCACCGAGTCGATGCCGGGCCTGCGCTCGGCGACCGTCGGAGCATGGGTCGGCGTCGGCTCGCGCGACGAGACCGACGGTCACTTCGGCTCCACGCACTTCCTGGAGCACCTGCTCTTCAAGGGAACTGCCCGCCGGTCCGCGATGGACATCGCCGAGGCGTTCGACGCCGTCGGCGGTGAGGCCAACGCCGCGACCGGCAAGGAGCACACCTGTTACTACGCTCGCGTGCTCGACTCCGACCTGCCCATGGCGGTCGACGTCATCACCGACATGGTCACCTCGGCCCGTCTCGACGAGGACGAGCTCGAGACCGAGCGCGGCGTGATCCTCGAAGAGCTCGCGATGAACGACGACGACCCGTCGGACGTCGTGCACGAGGAGTTCGCGCAGGCCGTCCTGGCCGGGCACCCGCTGGGGCGCCCGATCGGCGGTACGCCGGACACCATCAACGCCGTGCCGCGCAGCGCCGTCTGGGAGCACTACCAGTGGCACTACCGTCCGGAGACGCTCGTCGTCGCCGCGGCCGGTGGGGTCGATCACGACACGCTGTGCGAGCAGGTCGCGTCCGCGCTCACGACCGGTGGCTGGGAACTCGACCCTGCGGGCACGCCTCGCGCCCGCCGCGACAACGCGGACGTGCAGGGCGTGGGGATCGAGGGCGTCGAGCTCACGATCCGCCGTACCGTCGAGCAGGCCAACGTCATCATCGGTGGGACGGGCCTGTCCGCGACGGACGACCGCCGCTTCGTGCTCTCGGTGCTCAGCGCCGTCCTCGGTGGCGGCATGAGCTCGCGGCTCTTCCAGGAGATTCGCGAGAAGCGGGGCCTGGCGTACTCGACGTACTCGTTCGCGTCGGGCCACGGCGGCATCGGGACGTTCGGCCTGTACGCGGGCTGCGCGCCCTCGAAGGTCGACCAGGTCACCGAGCTCATGACGAGCGAGCTCGAGAAGCTCGCCGAGTCGGGCATCACGCAGGCCGAGCTGGACCGGAGCATCGGTCAGCTCTCGGGCGGGCTGGTGCTGGGCCTCGAGGACTCGGGCTCGCGCATGAGCCGCCTGGGCAAGTCGGAGCTCGTGTTCGGCGAGCTGCTGAGCGTCGCCGAGTCGCTCGAACGGATCCGTTCGGTGACGTCCGACGACGTGCGCAAGCTCGCGGAGGAGCTCGCCTCCCGCCCGCGCTCGACCGTGCGTGTGGGTCCTTTCGGGGACTGAGTCTCACAGCGTGAACGAGGAGGGCCGGTGCGCGTCACGCGCACCGGCCCTCCTCGCGTTGCGGCTAGGGTTGTCGGGTGACCTCGAACGACGTGAACCCCGGCCAGAGCGCCCACCAGCCGTCCCGCGAGCCCGCCGCCCCGACGCCGATCAAGGTCGCCGTCCTCGGCGCGGCCGGGCGCATGGGCGCCACGGTGTGCGCGGCGGTCGAGGCCGCCGGTGACATGGAGCTGGTCGCCCGGATCGACGCGGGGGACGACCTCGCGCAGGTCGCCGCCGCGGGCGCCCAGGTCGCGGTCGACTTCACGGTCCCCGCAGTCACCGAGGACAACGTGCACGCGCTCATCGACCTGGGCGTGCACGCGGTCGTGGGCACCACGGGCTGGACGGACGTGAGCCGTGGGCGCCTCGTCGCGCACCTGGGGCGCAAGGCGGCCGAGGGCACGAGCGTCGGCGTGCTGATCGCCCCGAACTTCGGCCTGTCCGCGGTGCTCGCCATGACGTTCGCGGCCAAGGCGGCACGCTACTTCGAGTCGGCCGAGGTCATCGAGCTGCACCACCCGAACAAGGTCGACGCACCCAGCGGCACCGCGACGCACACGGCAGGGGCCATCGCCAAGGCCCGCGCGGAGGCGGGGCTGGGCGCGAGCCCCGACGCGACCGAGTCCGGCTGGGAGGCGCGCGGCGCCGACGTCGACGGGGTCCGGGTGCACGCGGTGCGCCTGCGCGGCCTGGTCGCGCACGAGGAGATCCTCTTCGGGAACGAGGGCGAGCAGCTGATCATCCGCCAGGACTCGTTCGACCGGGTGTCGTTCATGCCCGGCGTGCTGCTCGGCATCCGCGAGGTCGTCTCGCGCCCGGGCCTCACCGTCGGGCTCGAGAACGTCATGGACCTCTCGTGAGGTCACGCAAGGGCCTGGTCGGGGCCGTCGTCGTCACGGCCCTGCTCGCGATCTACGTGTGGGCGATCCTGGGCCGCGCGCAGGCGCTCGTGGGGACGGGCGAGCCCGTGGGGATCGCGATCGGGATCGGCGTCCTGCTCATCCCGCTCCTCGTGATCGGGCTCATCGCGTGGGAGTTCTGGCTCGCGGTCACGGTCCAGAAGATGGCCGACACCCTCGCCGCCGCGGGCGAGCTGCCCGTCGACGACCTGCCGCGCTCGCCGGGCGGACGCATCGACCGCGCCGCGGCCGACGCGGCGTTCGAGGAGCACCGGGCCCACGCCGAGGAACGCCCCGACGACTGGCGGTCCTGGTACCACGTGGCGTTCGCGTACGACGCGTCGGGGGACCGCAAGCGGGCGCGCGCCATGCTGCGCAAGGCCGCGGGCATGTACCGGGCAGAGCGCAAGGCGTCCCGCTAGGACGGGACGCGCGAGCCTCAGATCGAGGCGCTCCACCGGTGCTCGACGACGTCGCGCACCCCGGTCGCGAGCGTCCGGGTCCGCTGGTCGGGGCCCAGCCCGGCACCGCCCAGGAACTGCTCGCGCGCGGTGTCGCCGTCCAGGATCCAGGCCACGACCTCCTCGGAGCCGTCCTGGCGCAGCCGGTCGACGGCCGCGGACAGCAGCCGTGAACCGTGGCCCCCGCGCTGGTGGGCGGGCAGGACCTCGAGCGCGACGAGCTGCCCGGGCGCGACGGCCGCGAAGCCCACGACGCGGTCCGCGGCGAGCGCCACGAGCACCGCGAAGCCGGGCCCCGGCGGGGAGGACACGGCCCCGGCCCACTGCTCCTGCATCCGGGGGACGTCGAGCGCGTCGAGCACGGCCGCGCCCAGCACGTCGGCGTGCGCGGTGCGCCAGGACTCGATCTGGATCGCGGTCATCGCGACCTCGTCGCCGGGGACTGCCGGACGGACGGAGACGTCCGCCGACTCGCTGAAGAGGGCCATTCGCCAGACCCTACCCGAGGCCGTGGCCCCGGCTGCCCGTCATGCGAGACCGAGCGCGCGCAGGCCCGCGGCCGTCGCGGCCGCGAGGATCACGACGACGAGGAACGGCGCCCGCAGAGCCAGCGCGACCGCCGCGACGCCGAGCGCGGGCAGGCGCGCGTCGAGCGTGATCCCCTGACCGTCCCCGACCGTCTGGACGGCCACGAGCGCGGCCAGCAGCGAGGCCGTGACGAGGGCCGCGGTGCGCGCGACGCGGTCGGACGCGAGCCAGTGCTCGGGGATCAGGTGCCCCGCGAGCTTGAGCCCGAGGCACACGAGCGAGGCCGCGATCACGGTGGCCCACAGGGCGGCGTCGGACATCAGGGCTCCTCGGTGCGGTCGGTCGTGGTGGGCGGGTCGGACGGGGTGGCCGGATCAGCGGGGCCCGCCGGATCAGCAGGGCCGGTCGGGTCAGTGGGGCCGGCCGGGCGCGCCGTGGCGGGCGGAGCCTCGGGCGAGCGAGCGGGCGAAGGGGGCGCGGCGCCGTCGGGCACGTACTCCGTGACCGTGACGGGCTGCCGCGGCTGCCGGGCGACCTGCCCGACCACGATGGCCACGGCCGCCGCCGCGAGCACGGGGACCCCGGGCGGCACGAACGGGAGCAGCGCGACCGCCACGACGACCGCGAGCGCCGCGGTGAGCTGCATGACGCGGCTCGCGAGGCGGGGCCACAGGAGCGCGAGGAACGCCGCACCCGCGGCGGCGTCGAGGCCCCACGCCTTGGGGTCGCCCATGGCGTCCCCGGCGAGCGCGCCGACGAGCGTGAGCAGGTTCCACACGACGAAGATCCCGATCCCGGTCCACCAGAACCCGGCCCGGAAGGCTGCCTTGCTGCGCTGCGCGGTCGCGACAGCCGTCGACTCGTCGATCGTGACGTGGGCCGCGAGGACGCGCCGCCAGCCGTGGAGCGCGAGCAGCGGTGAGAGCTGTGCGCCGTAGAGGGTGTTGCGCAGGCCGAGCAGGCCAGCGGTCGTGACCGCGGCGGCGGACGTCCCGCCCGACGCCACCACGCCGAGGAGCGCGAACTGCGACCCGCCCGAGAACATGAGCAGGCTCAGGACCATGGTCTGCGGCAGGTCCAGCCCTGCGACCACGGACAGCGCCCCGAACGAGATGCCGTAGAGGCCCGTGGCGATCGAGACGGACACGGCCTGCCGCACGGCGGCGCGCACCTCGGTGCGCTCGTCGGGCGCTGCGGGCACCGACGGCACGTCGGCGTCGGCCCCGGAAGAGGTCGTCACGGTGGGGTCAGAGCGCGACGTACACGGTCTCGAGGTACTCCTCGAGCCCCGCCTCGCCGCCCTCGCGCCCGAGCCCGGACTGCTTCATGCCGCCGAAGGGTGCGCTCGCGTCCGAGACCAGGCCGCGGTTGATCCCGATCATCCCGGCGTCGACCTCTTCACCCACGCGCACCGCGCGCGCCAGGTCCCGCGTGTAGGCGTAGGCCGCCAGGCCGTACTCGGTGTCGTTGGCCAGGGCGATGCCCTCGTCGTCGTCGGCGAACGCGACGATGGGGGCGACGGGGCCGAAGATCTCCTCCGTCACCACGCGCGAGCCGGCGTCGACACCGGTCAGGACCGTGGGGGTGTAGAAGTACCCGGTCGAGCGCGGTCGGTCACCGCCCGTGAGGACCTGCGCGCCCTCGTCGGACGCGACCGAGACGAGCTCGTCGACCTTGTCGACGGCCTTGGCCTCGATGAGCGGGCCCACCTGCACGCCCTCCTCGCTGCCCGGCCCGACGCGCAGCTCCCCGAACGCCCGGGCGAGACGCTGGCCGAAGTCGCGGGCGACGGCGTCGTGCACCAGGAAGCGGTTGGCCGCGACGCAGCTCTGACCCGTGTTGCGGAGCTTGGCGACGACCGCGCCCTCGACCGCGGCGTTGAGGTCGGCGTCCGCGAAGACGAGGAACGGCGCGTTGCCTCCGAGCTCCATCGAGGTCCGCAGGACCTGGTCCGCAGCCCCTTTGAGGAGAGTGCGGCCCACGCCCGTGGACCCCGTGAAGGAGAGCTTGCGCAGGCGCGGGTCCGCGAGCAGGGGAGTGGTCACGTCGGCCGCCGACGACGTCGGCACGACGTTGACCACGCCCGTCGGCAGGCCGCGGTCCTCCAGGTGCCCGCGGATGATCTCGGCGACCAGAGAGGTCGTGAGCGGCGTCAGGTGCGCGGGCTTGATCACGACCGTGCAGCCCGCCGCGAGCGCCGGGCCGATCTTGCGCGTGGCCATCGCGATCGGGAAGTTCCACGGCGTGATGAGCAGCGCAGGACCCACCGGGCGGCGCGAGACGAGCTGCCGGTTGGCCCCGCCCGGGGCCGTGCGGACCAGGCCGTCCGTGCGTACCGCCTGCTCGGCGTACCAGCGCAGGAACTCGGCGCCGTACACGACCTCGGCACGCGCCTCGGCGAGCGGCTTGCCGCACTCGGCCGTGATGAGCGCGGCGATGTCGTCGGCGCGGGCGGTCAGCGTCGCGAAGACCGCGCGCAGCAGCTCGGAGCGCTCGCGCGGGGCGACAGCACGCCAGGCCGGGGCCGCGTCGTGCGCGGCCGCCAGGGCGCGGAGCCCGTCCGCGGGGCTCGCGTCCGAGACGTCGAACAGGACCTCCTCGGAGGCCGGGTCGGCGACCTCGAACGTGCGGCCGCCCTCGGCGGGGCCCCACTGGCCACCGATCAGCAGCCCGGTCGGCAGGTGCGAGACCAGGGCGGGGGACAGGGAACTCGTGGCGGGCGACATGGTTCGAGTATCACGCGCGGCGAGCAGGTTCGCATCGACGGGTCCACGTCCGCCCCCGACACGCCGGGCGCCTCCCGGCCCCGGGGAACCCGCAGGGCTGCCGCCCGAGGCCGCCGCGGCCGTGGACCGACACGCCGTTTCGGTCGCGCGCGCGGTAGTTTGTGCACATGGCACTTCCCCCCACGCAGGCCCGACCGTTCGGCGCCGTCCTGACCGCGATGGTCACCCCGATGACCCTCGCCGGCGAGATCGACCTCGACGCGGCGGTCAAGGTCGCGAAGCACCTCGTGGACAACGGGAACGACGGGATCGTCCTGAGCGGGACCACGGGGGAGTCGCCCACGACGCACGCACCGGAGAAGGCGGAGCTGGTCCGCGCGGTGGTCGACGCCGTCGGGGACCGCGCGCACGTGATCGCGGGCGCCGGCTCGAACGACACCCAGCACGCCGTCCGCATGGCCGAGCAGGCCGCGGAGGCGGGCGCCCACGGGCTCCTCGTCGTGAGCCCCTACTACTCGCGTCCCTCCCAGGAGGGGCTGTACCGCCACATCACGGCGGTCGCCGACGCCACGCCGCTGCCCGTCATGGTCTACGACGTGCCCGGCCGTGCGGGCGTCCGCATCGCCCCCTCGACGATCGAGCGCCTCGCCGCGCACGAGCGGATCGTGGCGAACAAGGACGCCTCGGGCGACGTCTACACCGCTGCCAGGCTCATCGAGTCGACCGGGCTCGCCTGGTACAGCGGCGACGACAGCATGCTGCTGTCGTTCCTCGCGCACGGCGCGGTCGGCATCGTCTCCGTGTCCGCCCACGCGGTCGGCTCGCGCTTCGCCCAGGTCGTCGCGGCGTTCGACGCCGGTGACCACGCGGGCGCGCTCGCAGCCTTCCGCACCGCGATCCCCACGATCGACGCCATCAACGGAGCGGGCTTCCAGGCCGTCATGGCCAAGGCCGCGCTCCAGCTCCTCGGAGTCACCGAGAACCGATACCTCAGGCTGCCGTACGTCGCAGCCACGGACGACGAGGTCGCCGTCGTCCGCGCCGGTCTGGAGGCCTCCGGCCTGCTGGACCCGGCGACCCCCGCGGCCACGCTGAACATGCAGAACAGCTGAACTACAGGCCAGGAGGCCCCGTGAGCCACCCTCACCCCGAACTGTCCCTTCCCCCCGCGCTCCAGGCAGGTGCCCTGCGCATCGTCGCCCTCGGCGGGCTCGGCGAGGTCGGACGCAACATGGCCGTCCTCGAGTACGACGGGCGTCTGCTCGTCATCGACTGCGGCGTCCTCTTCCCCGAGGACAACCAGCCCGGCGTGGACCTGATCCTGCCGGACTTCGACTACATCAAGGACCGTCTCGACGACATCGAGGCGATCATCCTGACGCACGGGCACGAGGACCACATCGGTGCCGTGCCGTACCTGCTGCGCCTGCGCCGCGACATCCCCCTGGTGGGCTCGCAGCTCACGCTCGCGTTCATCTCGGCCAAGCTCAAGGAGCACCGCATCGCCCCCGTGACCCGCGTGGTCAAGGAGGACGAGACGGTCGCCTTCGGCCCCTTCAGCTGTGAGTTCGTCGCGGTCAACCACTCCATCCCCGACGCGCTCGCGGTCGCGGTCACCACGGGGGCCGGCACGGTCCTGCACACGGGCGACTTCAAGATGGACCAGCTGCCGCTCGACGGCCGCGTCACGGACCTGCGCGCCTTCGCGCGCCTGGGCGAGAAGGGCGTCGACCTGTTCATGGTCGACTCGACCAACGCCGAGGTCCCGGGCTTCGTGACCCCCGAGGTCGAGATCGGCCCCGTCCTGGACTCCGTCTTCGGAGCCTCGGACAAGCGGATCATCGTCGCGTCCTTCTCCTCGCACGTGCACCGCGTCCAGCAGGTCCTCAACGCCGCGCACAACCACGGGCGCCGCGTCGCGCTCGTCGGGCGCTCGATGGTCCGGAACATGGGCATCGCGGCCGAGCTCGGCTACCTCAAGGTGCCCGACGGCGTCCTCATCGACCTCAAGAAGGTCGACTCGCTGCGCGACGACGAGATCGTGCTCATGTGCACGGGCTCGCAGGGCGAGCCCATGGCCGCCCTGTCGCGCATGGCCAACGGCGACCACAAGGTCTCCGTCAGCCACGGCGACACCGTGATCCTCGCGTCGTCGCTCATCCCGGGCAACGAGAACGCGGTCTTCCGCATCATCAACGGCCTCACGCGCCTCGGCGCGCGCGTCGTGCACGGCGGCAACGCCAAGGTGCACGTGTCGGGCCACGCGAGCGCGGGCGAGCTCATCTACTGCTACAACATCCTGCGGCCCAAGAACGTCATGCCTGTGCACGGCGAGGTCCGTCACCTCGTCGCGAACGGTGCGCTCGCGGTCAAGACGGGCGTGCCCGCGGACCGTGTCGTCCTCGCCGAGGACGGCGTGGTCGTGGACCTCGTCGACGGCAAGGCCTCGGTCGTGGGTGCGGTGCCGTGCGGCTACGTGTACGTGGACGGCTCGAGCGTCGGAGAGCTCACGGACGCCGAGCTCAAGGACCGTCAGATCCTCGGCGAGGAGGGCTTCATCTCGCTGTTCGCCGTGGTCGACTCCGCGACGGGCAAGGTCATCGCCGGCCCGCACATCCTCGCGCGCGGTTTCGCAGAGGACGACGCCGTGTTCGAGGACGTCCGCCCGCAGGTCGTCCAGGCTCTCGAGGACTCGATCGCGGGAGGTGCCACGGACGTGCACCAGCTCCAGCAGGTCATGCGCCGCGTGGTCGGGCGCTGGGTCTCCAACCGTCTGCGTCGCCGCCCGATGATCGTCCCGGTCGTCGTCGAGGCGTAGCCGACGGATCGTCCGAAGGGCCCTTCCTCCCGCTCTGCGGGAGGAAGGGCCCTTCGGCGTCAGGGACCGGCGAGAGAGGGAGCCGCCCGCAGCAGCGGGGGCCCGACGGCGAGGATCGCCTGCTCGTAGCGTCTCGCCGAAGTCTCGGGACCGCCGGGCAGCAGCCCACCGAGCTCGAGGCTCACGAGTCCGTGGACGAGGCCCCACAGGACCAACGAGGCCTCCTCGGCGGCAGCCTGCAGGGCACGCCGGGGCAGCGGGGTGCTGCTGCCCTCTCGTGAGGCGGCCTCGAGCACCCGCGCCACCGCCTGCCGCAGGACGTCGAACGTCGGCTCGGCGACGGCCGGGATCGCGCTGCCGGCGGTTGCGGGGCCCTCGAACATCACGCGGTAGAAGTGGGGGTCTGCCAGCGCGCTGGTCCGGTAGGCGATGCCCAGGTTCAGGAGGTCCTCGGTGGGCGAGCCGGTCGTCGGTGCGGAACCCAGGTGCACCGCGAAGCGCCGGAAGCCCTCGATGCTCACCGCGGCGACCAGCTCCTCGCGGCTGCCGAAGAGCGCGTAGACCGCGGACGCGCTGGTCCCCGCAGCCTGCGCGACCCCACGGACCGTGACCGCCGACTCGCCGTGCTCGGAGATCTGCTGGGAGGCGACGTCGAGCAAGGACGCGCGCAGGGAGTCGTCGTGCAGTCGAGGTCTGGCCACGGGAAGGAGTCTAGATCTCTTGACGCAGGTTTGCGAACGGTGTTCTATAACAGTGTTCGTAAAGTGTTGTCGAATCTGCCGAGACCGCTCGGCCGACCAGGGGAGGCCCTCGTGCTCGAGCTCACCGACGCCGTCCGCATCACCGCCGGGATCGTGCTCCTGACGATCGTCGGGATCGAGTCCGGCGGGTTCTTCCTCGTCAGGGTCGTGACCGGCAAGGTCCCGGCCACGTCGTTCCAGACGTCCTTCTTCCGGGCCGGGCACGCGCACGCCGGGGTGCTCGTGATCCTGGGCCTGCTGTGCCTCGTGCTGAGCCAGGCGACCGGGCTCACGGGCTTCTTGAGCTGGCTCGCAGGGGTAGGCGTCCTCGTCGGGGCGATCCTGCTGCCCGGCGGCTTCTTCCTGTCCGCGACAGGCGCGGGGCGTGAGGCGCCCAACCGGTGGGTCGTGCTGCTGCCGGTCGGTGCCGGGTTCGTCGCCGCAGGGGTCGTGACGCTCGGGGTGGGTCTGCTGGTCGCGTAGGTCCTCGGTTCCGTGCTCGTGTGGGTGCGGGTCGCTAGCATCGCGGGCATGGCAACCTCAGCAGACTTCGCCGACCTCGCCCCGGTCCTGCTCGTGACCCACGACGCGAGCTCGAGCATCATCTACTCGCCCGGCGGGCCCGAGTACCTCCAGCACAAGGACGCGCTCGAGCGTCACGGCGTCGAGGGCTCGGGCTACGACTTCGCGGGAGCCCTCCAGGCGGTGCTCACCGACGAGTCGCCCGCGACTCTCGACGCCGTCGGGTTCGACCCCGAGGGCGGGATGCTGAGCGTCTACGGCACGGATCTCGACGCGCTCCTGGTCGCGGCCCGGCACCTGTCGCGGATCATCGCCGACGGCGCCGCCCTGGACGCCGCCCTCGCGCGGTCCGTCGCGCTCGGCCTCGACGACTGACGGTCCACGTGACCGACGCGCTCACGCTCACCGGGACGCCCGCCACCCGTGCCGTCGCGACGGATCTGCTGGACGGTTTCCGGTTCCCCGACGGGCAGGGCTTCCCGCCCTCGTACCGGCGGCTCGTTCTGCGGGCGGGGTTCTGCCGCCTGTTCGGTCTCTGGCTCGTGTACCCGCCGGCCTGCGACGGGTTCGCCGACGGCTGGCAGCACCGCGCCGCGCACCTCACCGACCGCTTCCGTGCGGTCTACCAGGACGGCGAGGCCGAGGGGTTCGAGTGGATGGTCGAGCCCGACGGGGACTGGTCGATCGCCCGGCGGCTCGTCGTCTTCGCGTTCAGCGAGAACGGCGACGCGCTGCTCTGGGACACCGCGTCACGGACCGGTGACGGCGAGCTCGCAGTCTGGTCCAGCACGGGCCTCGATGCCCTGACGTACCTCGGTCGGTCGCTGACGGAGGCGCTGCCCGGGTTGCGCGGGTCGAGCACACCGTTCGCGGAGCGAGCGGTCGCCGACCTCGAGTGCCTGACGCCCGCCCGTACCGCCTAGCGTGCACCGCGCAGGTGGTCGAGCTGCCTGCGGTGCTCGCCCACGACCCACTCACCCGTGACGCGGGGGTCGTCCGAGCCGTCAGGGCCGTCCGGGTCGCCGTCGGCAGCCGCCTCCAGGGCGTCCAGGTAGGCCCGGTCGGCGCCGAAGCGCTCCCAGATCGCGTCGCTGCCCGTGGCCACGTGCCCGTGGCCGGGGACGAGGGTGTGCACGCCGTGCTCGGAGACCGCGTGCTCGAGCGCGTCGAGGCCCGCACGGTACTCGACCACGGGGTCGGGGGACTCGAGGTCCAGCAGGGGCACCTCGACGTCCGAGAGCATGTCTCCCACCACGATCACCCCGGCGCCCGGCAGGACGAGCGCACCGTGGCCGGGCGCGTGCGCCTGGTGCTCGACCACGAGCACGGCCGGTCCGTCGCCGGCCGCCGGTGTCGCGCCGGGTAGCGCCGCGGTGCCCGACGCCGACGCGCGGCCCCGCCCGTCCGGCCACGGCAGGTGCAGCGCGTCCCGCGGGCCGGCCTCCAGGGAGTCACCTGTCCCGCTCGGGGGAATCGGCGTGAGGCGACCGAACAGCGTGAGGTCGTGCCCCGGCGCCTCGCGCTCGACCTTCACGAGGTCCTCGGCGAGGCTCCGCTCCTGGGCGCGCACCGCCGTCGGGCAGGCCCACCGCGGGACGTCGCCCAGCGAGCGGGACCACAGGACGTGGTCCCAGTGCGGGTGGGTCGAGAACCCCGCGGTGACACGCCAGCCGCGGCGGACGATCGCGGCCGCGAGGGACTCGACCTCGGCGACCGTGATGCCCGGGTCCACGACCAGGGCTCGCCCGTCCGGGCTGACGACCACGGTCGTGAGGCTCGTCCAGATCTCGGCCGTCGCGACGTGGACGCCGGCGGCGATCTCGTGCAGCTCTCGTAGCGGGGGAGGGGTGCTCATGTCCCGATCCTGCCCCCGTTCCGCCGCCCGTCGCGACCGCTCCCGCGGGAACGCGCCCCGCGGGCGGGGCGGACGGATGCCGGATTCGTCACAGGACACGCACCCTCGAGGTGCGGGTCCGGCCTGGCGTGCACAGGTACGGTGGTGCGTACTATGGCGACCCGGACGTCCACCTCGACGAAACGGCCCGCGACCTCCCGCAAGACCACCTCGCGTGGTACGACGGGCAGATCGGGGGGATCTTCGAGCGCGTCCCGCGCTCCGCGGGGCTCGTCGGCACGCAGACCGGTCGCTCGGCCTGCGCCGTGGCCCGTCCGCGCGGTGCGCGGTCTGTGGCTGGGGTGCGCGCACGCGATCGGCGCGGTCACCCGCAGCATCGGCAAGGGAGCAAGAGAGCTGGACCCCTCACATCGGCGCGACGGCGTCGCGTTCCTCCTCCTGGCGCTCGCCGTCATCGTCGCGGCGCGCGAGTGGTGGGGGATCGCGGGCGCGTTCGGCACCGCCGTCCATGCGGTCTCGGCGGGCGTCTTCGGCGTCGCCGCGGTCGCCCTGCCCGTCCTGCTCATCTGGCTCGCGGTCCGGATCATGCGGCACCCCGAGCGCACCCAGGCGAACTCGCGCGTCACGATCGGGCTCTCGTTCATCGTCGTCTCGGTCTGCTCCCTGGTGCACATCGCCGAGGACCTGCCGGCCCCGCGGGACGGCTTCGAGGCCGTCCAGGACGCGGGCGGGGTGATCGGGTACCTGTTCGCGACCCCGGTCCACACGGGGCTCACCGAGTGGTTCGCCGTGCCCCTCTTCCTGCTGCTGGGCTTCTTCGGGATCCTCGTGGTCACCGCGACGCCCGTGCACGCGATCCCGAGCCGCCTGCGCGGCATCTACGACCGCCTCACGGGCAACCACCGCGAGGGCGAGGACGGCCGCGGTCCCCAGGACGACGACGGCCTGCAGCTCGCCGACGGCGTCTCGCGCCACGACGGCACCGACGAGGCGCCGCGCAAGCGCCGCGCCGGACGAGCCCGCAAGACCAAGGCCGAGCGCGAGGCCGAGGCGGCCGAGCGCGAGCGGCTCGACGGCGGCTACGTCGGCGACGAGGCCTTCGAGCGCGCCGCGATGCTCGAGGCCGAGGAGGAGGCTGCTCGCAAGAGCGCCCGCGGTCGCCGCGGGGGACCGGTCGGCCCCCCGCCGCCGCCCGACACGCACGAGGACGCGGCCGACCTGCCGACGCAGGTCATCCCGTCCGTCGGTCGGACGGCCCCCTCGCCCAGCGCGCCCCCGCCGCCGCCCAACAACCCGGTGCCCCGCGGCGTCCAGCCCATGCTCGAGGGCGACACCGTCTACGTGCTGCCCTCCGAGGACGACCTGGTCAAGGGCGCCCCGCACAAGGTGCGCTCCGCGGCGAACGACCGCGTGGTCGAGTCGCTCACGCGCGTCTTCGAGCAGTTCGAGATCGACGCCAAGGTCACGGGCTTCACGCGCGGACCGACCGTGACCCGCTACGAGGTCGAGGTCGGCCCGGCCGTCAAGGTCGAGCGCATCACGAACCTGTCCAAGAACATCGCCTATGCGGTGGCCTCGGCCGACGTGCGCATCCTCTCGCCCATCCCCGGCAAGTCCGCGATCGGCATCGAGATCCCCAACACGGACCGCGAGACCGTGGTCCTGGGTGACGTGCTGCGGTCCTCCGTGGCGCGGCGCACCGAGCACCCGATGGTCATGGGCGTCGGCAAGGACGTCGAGGGCGGCTACGTCGTCGCGAACCTCGCCAAGATGCCGCACATCCTCGTCGCGGGAGCCACGGGCGCCGGCAAGTCGAGCTTCATCAACTCGATGATCGTCTCGATCCTCATGCGGGCCACGCCCGAGGAGGTGCGCATGGTCCTCGTGGACCCCAAGCGCGTCGAGCTCACGATCTACGAGGGCATCCCGCACCTCATCACGCCCATCATCACGAGCCCCAAGAAGGCCGCAGAGGCCCTCGAGTGGGTCGTGCGCGAGATGGACGCACGCTACGACGACCTCGCGATGTTCGGGTACAAGCACATCGACGACTTCAACACCGCGGTCCGGGCCGGGAAGGTCAAGCCGCTGCCGGGTTCGGAGCGCAAGATCGCGACGTACCCGTACCTGCTCGTGGTCGTCGACGAGCTCGCGGACCTCATGATGGTCGCCCCGCGAGACGTCGAGGCCTCGATCCAGCGCATCACGCAGCTCGCGCGCGCCGCGGGTATCCACCTGGTGCTCGCGACCCAGCGCCCTTCGGTCGACGTCGTGACCGGACTCATCAAGGCCAACGTGCCGTCGCGACTCGCGTTCGCGACGTCGTCGCTCGCGGACTCGCGCGTCGTCCTCGACCAGCCGGGGGCCGAGAAGCTCATCGGTCAGGGAGACGCGCTCTTCCTGCCCATGGGCGCCGCCAAGCCCATGCGTGTGCAGGGGGCGTGGGTCGCCGAGAGCGAGGTCCATGCGGTCGTCGAGCACGTCAAGTCACAGCTCAAGCCGTCCTACCGGACCGACGTCGCGGCATCGGCCGCGACCAAGAAGCAGGTCGACGAGGACATCGGCGACGACCTCGACCTGCTCCTGCAGGCCGCCGAGCTCGTCATCACCACGCAGTTCGGCTCGACCTCGATGCTGCAGCGCAAGCTGCGCGTCGGCTTCGCCAAGGCTGGGCGTCTCATGGACCTGCTCGAGTCGCGCGAGATCGTCGGCCCCTCCGAGGGTTCCAAGGCTCGCGAGGTCATGCTCACGGCCGAGGACCTGCCCGCGACGCTCGCGATGCTGCGTGGCGAGCCCGGTGCCGAGGTGTTCGACGGCGAGGCCGGGGGCGGGGAGCAGTCGGCGGGGAACGGCCGGGACTACTCCGACGGCGCGGACGGGCACATGCCTCCCGTGGCCCAGGAGTACCACGACGACGCCGGCGACGAGGCGGACTGGCGCGAGCGCTGAGCCGTGAGCGCGGACCTCGCCCGCGCCCGTCCCGGGGCCAGCGGCTGCGTACCGCGACCCGAGGTCAGGTCCCTGCCACCGGCGTCCCGTCGACGCCCCCCGCAGCCCGGGACGTGACGGTCGGTGGCGGCCCCGACGCGACCGGAGGAGCGACGCGCTCGGGGGCGGCGTCACCCACCGCAGCCCGGACCCGGTCGTAGCGAGCGGTGAGGTTGGCGGGGCTCAGGGTACGCGTGCCGTCGCTCGCGACGTCGGCCAGCGCCAGCACCGCGTGCCTGCCGAGCCGGTCGACCGTGATCGCCGTCCACTCGAAGCCGGTCACGCGGGCCGCGGCTCCCGCGGGCTGGGTGATGGTCGCGGTGACGAGCAGGCCCGAGTCGGTCCGCGCGTCGCAGCAGTCGCCGTCCTGGTTCGACACGTAGTTGCCGAGCCCGTACGCGACCCACATGCCCTGACCGTCGGGGCCACCGGGCAGCAGCGCGGTCGGCTGCGGGACGTGGGCGTGGTGCCCGAGCACCAGGTCCACCTCTCCCGAGGCGGCCAGGAACGTCGCGAGCCCGACCTGCTGGTCGGTCGGCGGGGTCGAGTACTCGACGCCCGAGTGCATGCTCACGATCACCAGGTCGGCTCCCGCCTCGCGGGCGGCCCGAGCGCGAGCGACGAGGTCGTCCTCGTCGAGGAGCGTGACGGACCACGGGGCCGAGGCAGGGACAGGCATGCCGTTGGTCCCGTACGTGCCGGCGAGGTGCGCCACGACGATCGACCGGCCCGCCCTCTCGAGCGTGTACAGGGCTGGAGCGGCGGCCTCCGCGGCGCTGCGTGCGGTGCCGACGTGCCCGAGTCCCGCGGCGTCGAGGGCGTCCAGCGTCGTGACCACGCCGCTCTCGCCCTGGTCCACGGAGTGGTTCGAGGCCGTGGAGCACCCGTCCCAGCCCTGCTCGCGCAGGTCGGTCGCGAGGTGCGCGTCCGCCGCGAACAGGGGGTAGCCGGTCGGTCGGACGCCGGGGGGCGTCAGGGGGACCTCGAGGTGGCACAGTGCGAGGTCGGCGCCACCGACCCAGGCGTCGGTACCGGCGAGGACGGTGCTGAAGTCGTACCCCGCGGCCGCGCGCGCCGACGTGTGGACGGGCAGGTGCGGCAGGACGTCACCCCCGGCGACGACCGTGAAGACGGCGTCGGGCTCCACGAGCGGTGCCGGCGGGACCTGCTCGGCCGTGACGACGAAGGGCGAGGGGAGTGCCTCGACCGGGCCTGCGCCGCCGGCGCCGAGGGCCAGCCCGCCCGCGACCACGACGGCCGCCGTCGCGAGCCCCACGGCGAGGAGCGCGACGAGGGGGCGGCTCTTTCCGCGGGCGCGCGCGTGACGTTTCACGGCGCCGAGAGTAGCGCCCCGGCGAGCGCCGAGCGGCATCCTCGAACCTCCGGACGGGAGGTCTGTCCGGTTGCGCCCGATCAGTCGGAATCTGGTCCTGGTCGGACGGGTGGGTGCACAGCGCCTACGCTTGTCGTGTGGTCACAGCCGTCCCGTCTCCCTGGAACTCCGCGAACGCGGTCACTCTCGCCCGGATCGCCGTGGTCCCCTTCTTCGCGTGGGCGCTGCTCGCCGACGGCGGGCACACGGTCACCTGGCGCCTGGTCGCGACGGCGCTGTTCGTCCTCGCCGCTGCGACCGACCGGGTCGACGGTTACCTGGCCAGGAAGTACGACCTGGTCACGGACCTGGGCAAGCTCCTCGACCCGATCGCCGACAAGCTGCTGATCGGGGCAGCGCTGGTGCTGCTCTCGGCGCTCGGCGACCTGCCCTGGTGGGTCACGATCGTCATCCTCGCTCGCGAGCTGGGGATCACGCTCATGCGGTTCGCGGTCCTGAAGTACACCGTGATGCCGGCCTCGCGGGGCGGCAAGCTCAAGACCGTCCTGCAGTCCGTCGCGATCTCGATCTTCCTGCTCCCGCTCGACCAGATGCCCGGCTGGATCACGGTGGTCGGCTGGGTCGTGCTCAGCGCGGCGCTGGTCGTCACGGTGGTGACGGGCGTCGAGTACGCGTACCAGGGGTGGCGCCTGCGTCGCGACGCGCTGCGTGCGGCGAAGACGGCCGGCCAGGACTGAGCCGGTATCCGTGGCGAGCGTGGACCTGACGCCTGCGGCCGACGCTGCGGACCTCCTGGACTCGCTCGCGTCGCGGGGCTGGACGCTCGCGGTCGCCGAGTCGCTGACCGGCGGGCTCGTCACGGCCTGCCTGGTGGCCGTCCCGGGGGCTTCCGCCGTGCTGCGGGGCGGCGTCACGGCGTACGCGACCGACCTCAAGAGGAGCGTCCTGGGGGTGGACGCGGACCTGCTCGCCGAACGGGGCGCCGTCGACCCGGAGGTCGCTCGGCAGATGGCGCAGGGGGCGCGGCATCTCCTGGGTGCGGACGTCGGGGTCGCGACGACCGGGGTGGCCGGACCGGACCCGCAGGACGGCAAGGCCCCCGGGCTCGTCTACGTGGCCGTGTCGTCGCCCGAGCAGACCGAGGTGAGAGGGCTGCACCTCGCGGGGGACAGGTCCGCGGTCCGCGAGGCCGCGGTCGCGCAGGTGATCGAGCTCGCGCGACGCGTCGTCGCCGGGTGATCTCTGCGAGGTGCTGCGGCCGTCCGGACTTGCCCCGGGCTGGTCCGGACGAGGGCAAGCGCTGGTGAGTACGTGGAGAGTTCGTGAACTCCCGGCAAGGCCGTGGACGTCTCGCCGGTGCGGGAACAACGCTGGGAGGAAGCGCGTTGAACAGCACGTGATCGCCAAGAGGCCATTCAACAGATCAGCGCATGAGACAACCCCGGGTGCGGGGTACGGTAGGACGATCCCCACGCGAGGGGCGCGGGGAACGACAGGTCAGCGAACCACCACCGGAGCCAGGCAGGCTCCGACGGTCGCACGGGACACGGAAGGGGGCCGCCAGATGATTGTTCTTCGACGAGAGATCGGGGACGTGCTGCGAGACGCTCGCCAGCGACAGGGCCGCACCCTGCGAGAGGTGTCCTCGGCTGCACGCGTCTCCCTGGGATACCTCAGCGAGGTCGAGCGCGGCCAGAAGGAAGCGTCGTCCGAGCTCCTGGGCTCGATCTGCGAGGCGCTCGACATCCCCATGTCGATCGTGCTCCGTGAGGTCAGCGACCGGGTCGCCGTGGCCGAGGGTCTCATGATCCCGGACACGATCCCCGCGGACTTCGCCACGAGCCTCATGGGCCGCGGTGCTGCGGCAGAGAGCGCGCGACGCATGCGGGAGGACCTCCAGCCGGTCGGCTGACCGGGGGGCCTCAGGGCTTCTGACAGGTCGGACACCAGAAGATCGGTCGCTCGAACGGCGCCTCGTTCGCCCGAGCGACAGCGACGGGCGTGCCACATCGGTGGCACGCCCGTCGTGCTCTGCCGTGGACGTGGCGCCGCACGGTGCCCACGCCCTCCGCGACGCTGCGGAGCATGAGCCCTCGGGTCGTGCGCAGCAGGGCCTCCAGGTCGTGGTCGGAGACGTCGTCCACCGGGGTCCAGGGCCACATCCCCTGCGCGAACAGCCCCTCGGCCGTGTAGATGGTGCCGAGGCCCGAGACCCCCCTCTGGTCGAGCAGGGCGTCGGCGATCGGCAGCGGCCGGGCAGCGGCGACCCGCGGCCTGCCGCCGCCCACCGTGACCTGCGCGGGGAACCCGCCCTCGGCCGCCGCCGCACGGAGGCGGTCCAGTGCGAGCCGCACGCCCGTCGAGGGGGCCGTGAGGAAGTCCTCCGCGAGGATGTCGGGGCCCAGGTGTCCCAGGAGCAGGTGCTCGTCGCGCGTGCGCACGACGTCGAGCATCCCGAGGCGCTCGCCCACGCACGTCCAGATCTCGTTCCCGAGGACGGCCCGCACGTCGCTTCCCCGAGCGGCCGCAGCGGCCGACCCGGTGCGGGCGATCCGCCACTGCCCTTCCATCCGCAGGTGCGTGTGCAGGGTCGTGCCGTCGTCGAGGCGCGTGAGGAGGTGCTTGGCATAGGCCAGCACCTCGGTCACCGTCCTGCCCGTCAGGTCGGTCCCGCCCGCCTCGGCCCAGCGCAGCTCGGCGCGGTCCAGCACCCGCCCGCTCAGCGCCGCGTCGAGGCGCTGAGCCGTGACCCGGACGACGTCGCCCTCAGGCACGGAGACCTCCCGTCCCGCGCGTGCGCGCGCCAGCCACGGACCTCATGCGCGCAGCCCCCGCGGCGTGGGCCGGAACCCCGCCTCCAGGAGCGCGGCGGTGACCCCGAACGCTCGCGACGCGGTGCTGCCTGCTCCCGCCAGGGCGTCGATCCCGTCGATCCGCCCGATCACCATCTTCCCGAGCAACCCGGCCCGCGAGGCGCGGGCGAGCTCGGCGCACGCCAGCGTGAGCCGACGGGCCGAGGACTCCGAGTCGTCGCCGAACGAGATGAGCGACCGTCCGCCGCGCTCGACGTACAGCACCAGGTCCCCGCCCACGAGCACGACGACGGAGCCCACCTTGCGTCCCGGGCGGTGCGTCGCCCGCGGGGCGGCTCGGGCCGTGCCCGCGGCGGGGGCGGACACGACGGCCGTCGCGGTCGTCGCGCTCGCCGGCGCGGCGGTGGTCAGCGCAGGCGCCCTGCTCGCGGCGCCGGGCGAGCCCGGCACCCCGACACCGATCGGGGGCCCGCCCCCGGGTTCGTGCGGTACGCGGGGCTCGGGCCACGGCAGGGCTGCGCCGTACGGGTTGGCGGGGTCGGTCGCAGCGAGCAGCAGCGCGGCGAGCTCGCGGCGCCCGGGCGACTCCTCGGCGTGCTCGCGGTCCTGTGCGTCGGTGCGGAGCTGGTCGACCGCACCCGGCAGCGCGAACTGCGACCCGCCGAGGTGCTCGACGAAGTACCCGCGCCGGACCGTGCCCGTGGCCTCGAGCTCCGAGAGCACGCGGTAGACGCCGCGGAAGTAGTTGGTGACGCCCTCTGAGGGGGCCGCGCCCCGGGTCAGGACGCCGTGGCGGTCGAGCAGCACCCGGGTCAGGGCGTGCGTGCGGCGCGTGGGGTCCGGCTCGCGGGCCGGCAGGGCAGACCAGCGCCCGGAGCCACCGCGCAGGTCGCTCTCGCCACGGGCCGCCCCGTTCGTCCCCGCCCCGAGCGAGGCGAACCGTCCCCTGGCCAACGGGCGGGCGCGGACGGGCGCACGGGGTGCGCGGTGCGCGCCACCCCCGGGGCCGAGGCGGCTGCGCAGGGCACCGAGACCGTCGTTGGTGACCCACCCCGCCCACACGAGGTCCCACAGGGCCTCGAGCGTCGCCGCCTGAGATGCCCCTGCCAGCTCGGCGATGCGCGGCAGGAAGAACCCTCCCGAGCCGGTCAGCAGGTCGACGACGGCCCGGTGCAGGTCGCTGTCGAGCGGGCCGTCCTCCTCGAGCGGTGACGCGTCGGGGAGGGTGAGGGGCGCGGCGTCCGCGAGGTGCAGGCTCACGAGCCCGTCCTTGCCGCCGGGCAGCGACGAGTGCCCGCACCACAGGACCTCGCCCGTGGTGGTCAGCTCGTCGAGCAGCGCGGGCGAGTAGTCCGTGACGCGCGAGGGCAGGACGAGCGTCTCGAGGGCCGAGGCGGGGACCGCCGCCCCGGAGAGCTGCTCGACGACACGCAGCAGCCCGTCGGTGCCCCGCAACGTGCCGATCCCGTGCCAGCGCGGCAGGAAGACGCCCAGCGCCTCGGGAGCGACGGGCTCGACCTCGGCCCGCAGCGCTGCGAGCGACCGACGCCGCAGGGTCCGCAGCACCTCGGCGTCGCACCACTCCTCTCCCGTGCCGCCCAGCGACTCGGGGCGCAGCCGACCGCACACGAGCACGCGCGCGGCCTCGAGGCGGCGCAGCACGCCGGTGGCCACGGCCACCCCGATCCCGAACCGGGCTGCGACCTCGTGCGCCGAGAACGGGCCGTGCGTGCGGGCGTGGCGTCGCACCAGGTCGCCCAGCGGGTCGGGGACGGGCTCGGTGAACACCTCGGGGATCCCCGTGGGCAGGGCGACGCCCAGCGCGTCCCGGAGCCGCCCGGCATCCTCGACCACGGCCCACTGCTGCGCGGCGTCGTCGGGCACGCCGGCCAGACGCACCCCGATCACCCTGCGCGCCCTTTCCAGGGCCGCGAGCCATCCGGGCACCTCCTCGCGCACCTCCTCGCGCGTGCGGCGGCCCACCTCTGCGGCGGGCAGCGGACCCAGGCGGCGCAGCAGGTCCCAGACGTCCTCCGCGTGCCGCGCCTGGCGGCCCGGCACCAGGGCGCCGAGCTCGGCCTCGGTCCGCTCGACCGACTCCGGGTCCAGCAGGTCCGCGAGCTGCGAGGCCCCGCCCTCGGTGCCGAGCAGCTCGGCGAGCAGGGTCGGGTCGAGGGACAGCGCGGCCGCGCGGCGCTCGGCGAGGGGAGCGTCGCCGTCGTACAGGAACTGGGCCGTGTACCCGAACAGCAGGGACTGCGCGAAGGGGGACGGGGTGGGGGTCGTGACGTCGACCAGCCGGACCCGGCCCGCGGCCAGGTCCCGCATGAGGTCGGTCAGCGCGGCGACGTCGAAGTCGTCCTGGAGGCACTCGCGCGCGGCTTCCAGGACGATCGGGAACTCGGGGTACTCGCTCGCGACCGAGAGCAGCTGCGCCGAGCGCTGCCGCTGCTGCCACAGCGGCTGACGCTTGTCGGGGCGACGCCGGGGGAGCAGCAGAGCTCGTGCCGCGGCCTCGCGGAAGCGCGCCGCGAACATGATCGACCCCCCGAGCTCCGCGCGGACCTCGTCGAGGACCTCCTCCGGGGCGAGCAGCAGGTCCTCCGCCGTGACGACGGGCGACCCGGCGCCACCCGGCCCGGCAGCGCCGCCGGGGTCGTCGCCCCAGCCGCCGTCGCCCACGTCCGGCAGCCGGAGCACGATCCCGTCGTCGGAGTGCATCGCAGCGGCGTCCAGGCCGTAGCGGTCGCGCAGCCGCGCGCCCAGGACCAGCGCCCACGGCGCATGGACCTTGGCGCCGTAGGGCGAGTGGATGACGACGCGCCAGTCGCCCAGCTCGTCGCGGAAGCGCTCGACGACGACCGTCCGGTCGTCGGGCACGCGCCCCGTGGCCTCGCGCTGGCCGGCGAGGTAGGCCATGAGGTTGTCGGTGGCCCAGGCGTCGAGTCCTGCGTCGCGCAGGCGCTCCGCGAGGGGCCCGTCGGTCGCGGCCAACGTCTCGAGCTCGCGCACCCAGGCACCGACCGCCCGGCCGAGCTCGGCCGGGCGGCCGGGTGAGTCGCCCTTCCAGAAGGGCAGGCGTCCGGGGGCGCCCGGGGCGGGGGTCACGAGCACACGGTCCGGGGTGATGTCCTCGATGCGCCACGTGCTCGACCCGAGCGTGAACGTGTCGCCCACGCGCGACTCGTAGACCATCTCCTCGTCGAGCTCGCCCACGCGCCGCCCACCCCGCGCCCGGGAGCCCGTCGCGGCGCCCCCGGGCGGGTCGCCGACCACGCCGGCCGCGTCCTCGGGCCCCGCGGTCGTGGACGGGTCCGTCGCGAGGAAGACCCCGTACAGGCCCCGGTCCGGGATCGTCCCGCCGCTCGTGACCGCCAGTCGCAAGGCCCCAGGCCGTCCGCTGAGGACGCCCGACGTCCGGTCCCACACGATCCGTGCGCGCAGCTCGCCGAAGTCCTCGCTCGGGTAGCGGCCCGCGAGCATGTCCAGCACGGCGTGCAGCGTCGCGTCGCCCAGCGCACCGTACGGTGCGCTGCGCCGCACGAGCGCCGCAAGGTCCGCGACGGTCCAGTCGTCGAGCGCGACCATCGCGACGACCTGCTGCGCCAGCACGTCGAGCGGGTTGGACAGCACGTGCAGGTGCTCGATCTGCCCGGTCCGCATGCGGTCCGCGATGACGGCCGAGGGCACCAGGTCGCCCCGGAAGGTCGGGAACACCACGCCGTGCGACACCGCGCCCACCTGGTGCCCCGCTCGCCCGATGCGCTGGAGCCCGCTCGCGACCGACGGCGGGGCGCCGACCTGGACCACGAGGTCCACCGCGCCCATGTCGATGCCCAGCTCGAGGGACGACGTCGCGACCACCGCGGGCAGACGCCCGTCCTTGAGCTCGGTCTCGGTGCGGGTGCGCTCCGCCCGGCTCATGGAGCCGTGGTGGGCCCGGGCGATCACGGGGTCCGTGCCCGCGCTCGCGCCCGACTGGGCCAGGACCTGCGCGGGCTGGAGCGTCCCGACGTCGGGCACGTCCTCGCCCTGCCGCTCGGCCCAGACCTCGTTCATGCGGGCCGTGAGGCGCTCGGCCCCGCGCCGGGAGTTGGTGAAGACGAGGGTCGAGCGGTGCTCGGCCACGAGGTCGACCACGCGCTCCTCGACGTGCGGCCACACCGAGGGGCGCGGCGGACGGGCCGTGGCCGGACCCGAGAGGTCGGGCTCGCCGTCGGGCAGGGGCGCGAGGTCCTCGGGGCCCGCTGCCCTGGCCGGCACCGGGGCGCTGCGCAGGTCGGCCAGGTCCGGGACGGGCACGACGATGTCGACCTCGATCCTCTTCTCCGAGGGCGGCTGCACGACGACGACCTCCCGCCCCTGGTCCTCCGGGCGGCGGTGCCCCGCGAGGAACGTCGCGACGGCCTCGACCGGCCGGACCGTCGCGGACAGGCCCACGCGCTGCGCGGGCACGGGGAGCAGGGCGTCGAGGCGTTCGAGGGAGACCGCCAGGTGCGCCCCGCGCTTGGTCCCGGCCACGGCGTGGATCTCGTCGACGATGACGGTCTGCACGCCCGCCAGGCCCGCGCGCGCCTGGGACGTCAGGACCAGGAACAGCGACTCGGGCGTCGTGATGAGGATGTCCGGGGGAGCGACCCCGAAGCGGCGCCGCTCGCTCGCCGGCGTGTCGCCCGTGCGGGTGCCGACCACGACGTCCGGGACCGTGGTGCCGAGCCGCACGGCGGCCTGCCGGATGCCTGCGAGCGGCGAGCGCAGGTTGCGCTCGACGTCCGCGGCCAGCGCCTTGAGGGGCGAGACGTAGAGGATCTTGCAGCGGTGCGCGGGGTCCGCAGGCGCCTCGTCCGCGGGAGGGGAGAGCAGCCTGTCGAGCGACCACAGGAAGGCCGCGAGGGTCTTGCCCGATCCCGTCGGGGCCACGACGAGCGCGTGCCGGTCGCTCCCGATCGCCTCCCACGCGCCGGCCTGCGCGGCTGTCGGACGCTCGAACGCGCCCTCGAACCAGGCGCGGGTCGGAGCGCTGAAACCGGCGAGAGGGTCGGGGGTCGTCACCCCGCCATTGTGGGCGCTGCCACCCACAACCGCTCCCTGCCCGGCACGCACGCGGCGCCGACCCCGGGTCGGCCGGGCACGGAGGTCTCGTCGACCGGTCGACCTCGGGGTCGACGGCGGTGGGCGAGGCACCGTGATGACGGGCGAGGTCCCGGGACGTGGCAGGCTGTCCCCGTGCGGTATCGAGAGTTCTGGCAGCTGGTGGACGAGGTCTTCGGATCGGCCTACGGTCGCGCCCTGACCCGGGACCAGGTGCTCAACGCCCTGGACGACCGGACGGCGGTCCAGGCCCTCGAGGACGGCGTCGAGCCGCGCTACGTGTGGCACGCGCTGTGCGACGCGTTGGAGGTGCCGGACTCGCAGCGGTGGGGTACCGACAAGAACCGGCAGGCGCCGCCCGCGCGGTAGGTGCGTCGGGCCGTGGTCGGGAGGTGTGCTGCCAGGAACCGGCAGGCGCCGCCCGCGCGGTAGGTGCGTCGGGCCGTGGTCGGGAGGTGTGCTGCCAGGAACCGGCAGGCGCCGCCCGCGCGGTAGGTGCGTCCGCGCGGCATCATGGCCGCATGAGGCACCGTCTCCCGTTCTCCGTGCACGACCTGACGGGGGCTCTCTGGTCGCTCGTGTCGACGACGGCGGGCCTGGCGCTCGCGATCTGGATCGTCCCCGGGGTGCGGATCACCTCGTGGTGGTCGGTGTTCCTCGCGGCGTTCGTGGTCGGTGTCGGCGACGTGCTCCTGCGACCGCTGTGGCGTGTCGTCGCGGGTCGTGCCGGCGTGCTGGGGGCGCTGGTGTCGGGGCTGGCCGGTCAGGTGCTCGTGGCGTGGCTCGCCCTGACGTATCTTCCTGGCTTCGAGACCGACGACTGGGGCGCTGTGGTGGCGGTGCTGGTCCTGGCGGCGTTCTTCATGGCTGTCGGCCGGTGGGCGATCGGTGCGAGCGACAACGAGTACGTGATCGACCACCTGCTCCGGCGCGCGCGCCGTGCACAGCGTGCCGCGGCGCGTCGAGCACGTCCTAGTGCCGGCGCGACGACCGACGGGCGCGCGTCCGGGCCCACCGACGGCCTGGCGGGCGGGCCGGGTGCACCGCGCGCGGGACTCCTGGTCGTCCAGCTCGACGGCGTCGCGCGCGAGACGTTCGACCACGCGGTCCAGGCGGGGCTGGCGCCGAACCTCGCACGCTGGCTCGGTTCCGGCTCCCACGTGCTCGAGTCGTGGTGGGCGCGCGTCCCGTCGACGACGCCGGCGAGCCAGGCAGGCCTGCTGCACGGGACGAGCGAGCACGTGCCGGCGTTCCGCTGGTGGGACCGCGCGCAGGGGCGTCTGGTCGTGACGAACCGGCCGGCGGACGCGGCCCAGGTCGAGGCGCTCATGAGCGACGGGCGGGGGCTGCTCGCGGACGGCGGGGTCGCGGTCTCGACCATGTTCTCGGGCGACGCCTCGACGAACCTGCTCGTCATGAGCCGGGCGGGTGCGGGCCTGGGGCCGGGGCAGCTCTTCGTGCACTTCTTCTCGAGCCCGTTCGTCCTGGTCCGGGCCCTCGTGGCGACGGTGGGGGAGTTCTTCAAGGAGCTCTACCAGGGGTGGCAGCAGGCCGTGCGCGACGTCGTGCCGCGCGTCTCGCGCCTGGGGGCCTACCCGGTCCTGCGTGCGGTCTCGAACGTCGTCCTGCGTGACCTCAACACCTCGCTCGTCGCCGAGCAGCTCGTGCGCGGGGCGCCCGTGGTGTTCGTCGACCTCGTCGACTACGACGAGATCGCGCATCACGCGGGGCCGCTTCGCCCCGAGGCGATGCGGGCGCTCGAGGGGCTCGACCGGGTCGTGGGCCTGTGGGAGCAGGTCGCGCAGGTCGCTCCGCGCCGCTACGAGATCGTCGTGCTGTCCGACCACGGCCAGTCGCTCGGCGCGACGTTCGAGCAGGTCGTGGGGCGTTCGTTCCTCGACGAGGTGCGCCGCCTCATGGCGGTCGTCCCCGCTCCGGGCGGGCGGCGCCGTCGGGCGGCCGGGGTGCGGTCGCCCGCCTCGGCGGACTCCGAGGCCTGGGGAGCGGTCAACACCGCGCTCAACGCGCTCGGGCGGGGTGGCGCCGAGGATGCGAGGGGCGGTCGCGTCATGGTCGGCCCCGACCGCGAGCCCGAGCCTGCGGGGCAGGGCGACCTGCCCGAGGTCGCGGTCGTCGGCTCGGGGAACCTCGGCCTCGTGTGGTTCCCGCGTTCGCCGGCGCGGCTCGTGGGCGACGAGATCCGGGCGCGCTGGCCCGCGCTCGTGCCGGGTCTGGTCGCGAACCCGGCCGTGGGGGTCGTCGTCGTGCAGGAGAGCGGTCCCGTGCAGGGCGAGGTGCCCGACGTCGTCGCGTACGGCCCGGCGGGCAGCCACCACCTGGTCACGGGTGAGGTCCTCGGGCAGGACCCGCTCGCCCGGTACGGGCCGCGGGCCGCGCCCGACCTGCTGCGGGCGGCCTCGCTCGAGCACGCGGGGGACCTGCTGCTGGTCTCGAGCGTCGACGACGCAGGGCTGGTCCATGCGTTCGAGGGCCTCGTCGGGTCGCACGGCGGCCTGGGTGGTGCCCAGAACGAGGCCATGCTGCTGTACCCCGCCAGCCTGCGCGTCGCGGATCGCGCGCGGGAGGACGTGGGCGGGATCCGCATGCTCGTGGGTGCCGAGGCCGTGCACGGCGCGCTCGTCGGGTGGCTGCGGGAGCTGGGGGTCAGGACGTGACGGGGGTCGCGCCCGGGCTGCGGGTCACGTGGCTCGGGCACTCGAGCGTCGTGCTCGACGTCGCGACGCCCGACGGGGACGTGCGCATCGTGACCGACCCCCTGCTCCGGCGCCACGCCGGGCTGCTGCGCCGGCGCGGCGTACGACCCGCCGAGGTGTGGCGCGGCGCCGACGCGGTGCTCCTCTCGCACCTGCACCACGACCACGCGGAGCTCGGCTCGCTGCGCCTCCTGGGCGACGCCCCGATCTTGACGGCGCCCGCGAACGCGCGCTGGCTGCGTGCGAAGGGGCTCCCCGGCGTGGGCCTCGGCGCGGGTCCAGAGCACGACGAGCGGCCCCTCGTGGGTCCCGTGCCGGGCCGCCCCCGAGGCCCCCTGCCGGTCGCCGCGGGCGGGGAGCACGGCACGTGGCACGACGTCGGGGCGCACGTCCGCGTCCACCTCACGCCTGCTGTGCACGGGCACCGGCCCATGCCGCACCGGCCCAACGCCGCGGTGGGGCACCTGGTGCAGACGGACCGCTGGACCCTGTGGGCCGTGGGCGACACCGAGGCCTACCCGGGCATGGCGCACCTGCCGGCGCTCGCGGGCGGGCAGGTCGACGTCGCGCTCGTGCCCGTGGCGGGCTGGGGGCCGCGGCTGTCGGGCGGGCACCTGGGGCCGGCCGAGGCCGCGCGCGTGTGCGCGGCCGTCGGGGTACGTGTCGCGATCCCCGTGCACTGGGGCACCCTGCACACGCCGGGTGGGCAGAACCTGCCGCGCGGCTGGATGGACCACGCGGGGGCGGCGTTCGCCGCGGCGGTGCACCGGTGGGCTCCCGGGACGCGGGCGGTCGTGCTGCGGCCGGGGGAGTCGTGGGAGGGATCGTGGGAGGGATAGGCGCGGGTCGCGGGGTGGGCGCCCGGGCCTGGTCGTCGGGACGGCGAGGAGGGCGAGGGCAGCGAGGGCAGCGAGAGCGCGGCACGGGCGTCGGCGACACGCCGCACCGCGAGGGTTCTCTCGAACAGGTGTTCGGGTAGAGTTGTGCACAGCACGAGCTGACCGTCCGTCGTCCACAGGCAGGACCAGGGGGACGGTGGGTGTCAGTGGCGGCACGTACCGTCGGGACACGACACAGGCTTCCTGAACACACTCTCGGCACGGTTCCGTGCCCCGCACGCAAAGGTGAGCGACATGCCCGCACCCGCAGACCGCGAGAAGGCGCTCGAAGCCGCCCTCGCCCAGATCGACCGCAACTTCGGCAAGGGCTCGGTGATGCGCCTCGGCGAGGAGGGGCGTGCGCCCGTCGAGGTGATCCCCACCGGGTCGATCGCCCTGGACATCGCGCTCGGCATCGGCGGACTCCCGCGCGGTCGCGTCGTGGAGATCTACGGCCCCGAGTCCAGCGGCAAGACGACCGTCGCCCTGCACGCCGTCGCGAGCGCGCAGCGAGCCGGTGGTATCGCGGCGTTCATCGACGCCGAGCACGCGCTGGACCCCGAGTACGCGAAGAAGCTGGGCGTCGACACCGACGCGCTGCTCGTCTCGCAGCCGGACACGGGTGAGCAGGCCCTCGAGATCACGGACATGCTGATCCGCTCGGGCGCCATCGACATCATCGTCATCGACTCGGTCGCGGCCCTGGTGCCCAAGGCCGAGATCGAGGGGGAGATGGGTGACAGCCACGTCGGGCTCCAGGCGCGCCTCATGTCGCAGGCGCTGCGCAAGCTCACCGGAGCCCTGAGCCAGTCCGGCACCACCGCGATCTTCATCAACCAGCTCCGCGAGAAGATCGGCGTGTTCTTCGGCACGCCCGAGACCACGACCGGTGGCAAGGCGCTCAAGTTCTACGCGTCGATCCGCCTCGACATCCGCCGCATCGAGACGCTCAAGGAAGGTACCGACGCCGTCGGTAACCGCACGCGCGTCAAGGTCGTCAAGAACAAGATGGCCCCGCCCTTCAAGCAGGCCGAGTTCGACATCCTGTACGGCGTCGGCATCTCCCGCGAGGGTGGCCTGATCGACATGGGCGTCGAGCACGGCTTCGTGCGCAAGTCCGGGTCCTGGTTCACCTACGGTGGGGACCAGCTCGGCCAGGGCAAGGAGAACGCGCGCTCGTTCCTGCGCGACAACCCGGACCTCGCCAACGAGCTCGAGAAGCGCATCAAGGAGAAGCTCGGCGTGGGGGCCAAGGTCGACGCGCCTGCGGACCCCGCAGCCGCCGACGCACCGGCAGTGCCCGCAGCCCCGGCGGCGGCTCCGGCCGGTAAGGGCAAGAAGGCCGTCCTCTGATCGTCGACGACCCGCTGGACCGCATGCCCGAGTGGGCGCGTCCCCTTCCCGGTGAGGAGGGGGACGCGCCCGTCGGTGCTTCCGGCGCAGGGGCTGGGGGACGTGGTGCGGAGGGGAGCCCGTCGCCTGCGCGCAGTGCACGATCGCGCCGAACGGACGGCGGCCGTCCCGTCGGCGACGAGGGCGCGTCGGCTGCGTCCGGGTCCGGGGCGAGCCGGCTCGGCGCGGGCGGCTCCTCGCGGTCGCGGGACGGGAACGGCGGGTCGTCGGGGCGTGGTGGGTTCGGGCAGCGCAGCTCGTCCGGCTTCGGCAGCAGCGGGCTGAGCGGCGGGTTCGGCTCGACGTCCTCGCAACGGAGCACGGGCGGGGGGCGCCGCAAGGACTACTCGGGGGAGCGCAAGGAGCGCAAGCCACGGCCCACGGTCGGAGACCGCATCGAGTCGGGGGCGCTCGCCGGGGCCGAGCTCACCGAGCACGCGCGCGAGGCGATCCTGCGGACGCTGACCGCAGCCCCCAAGAGCAGGCGCCAGCTCATGGACGCCATGACCCGCAAGGGCTACCCGCCCGAGGTCCTCGAACCGATCCTCGAACGCTTCGAGGAGGTCGGCCTCGTCGACGACGCCGAGTACGCCGGGATGATCGTCCGTACCCGGCACAACGAGCGTGGGCTCTCACGCCGCGCCATCGCCCAGGAGCTGCGGCGCAAGGGCATCGACGACGACACCGCGACCGGCGCCCTCGACCAGGTCGACGAGGACGACGAGGCCGACGCCGCCCGCGACCTGGTGCGCCGGCGTCTCGCTCGCACGACCGGGCTCGACCGCGACGTCCGCACCCGACGTATCGTCGGGATGCTCGCCCGGAAGGGGTACAGCCCTTCGCTCGCGCTCGGTCTGATCCGTGAGGAGCTGGCCCGCGAGGGAGAGTCGTCGGACGAGGACGAGCCCTTCGGCGGGTTCGACGACCTCTGAGGGTGAGCGCCGTCGTCGGGCCGCTTCCCTGAGCGCTGGGACCGAGCACACGCCCTGACGCGAGCCAGCCGTCCCGGCCCGTGGTGGGCCGCGACGGCTGGCTCGCGTTCGCGCCGGGGCGGGCGCCTACTTCGGTGCAGACGGGACGACGGGAGCCGTGCCCACCGGGGCCGCACCGCGCGCCCCGACCGCGAGGCCAGGGGTCGCCGCCCGGACGGGCCCTGCGGTACGCCCCTTGAGGCGACGCGCGAGGATCTCGGCGACCTTCGACAGGACGTAGTTGATCGTGATGAACAGGATCGCCGCGACGAGCAGCGACTGGAGGATGTTGCCGTAGGCCGATCCCAGCCGGCGCGACTCCTGGAGCAGCTCGGTGTACGTGATGATGTAGCCCAGCGCGGTGTCCTTGAGGACCACGACGAGCTGGGAGACGAGCGCCGGGAGCATCGCGATCAGCGCCTGCGGCACCTCGACCGACCGGAGCGACTGGCCCCGCGTGAGGCCGACCGCGAGAGCCGCCTCGCGCTGGCCCGTGGGCAGCCCGTACACGCCCGAGCGGACCAGCTCCGCGACCACCGAGCCGTTGTAGAGGATCAGGGCGATCACGACAGCCCAGAAGGGGGCGTCGGGCACCGTGAGCTGGGCCAGGAAGAGCCAGAAGAAGATCATCATGAGCAGCACCGGGACGGCGCGGAAGAACTCGACGACCAGCCCCGCGAGCCATCGGACGAGCCGGACCGACGAGAGCCGCCCGATGCCGAACAGCAGGCCGAAGACGATCGCCCCCACGATCGCCACGCCCGCGGCGCGCAGGGTGTCGACGAGGCCCGGGAGATAGAAGTTCTCCCACGCGTCGGCCGTGAAGATCGGCTGCCACTTCTCGGCGGTCAGCTGTCCCTCACGACCCAGCAGGACCAGGGCGTAGGCCGCGATCCCCGCGACCACGACCGCGCCGACCACGTTGCCGACCACGATGGTCCGGCGCCCCCGGGGGCCCGGGGCGTCGAACAGGACCGTCTGCTGCTGCGCGCTCATCGCTTCACCGCCAGGCGGCGGGACAGTGCCGTCGTCGCGAGGCCCACCGGGATCACGAGGATCACGTAGCCGATCGCGAACGTCAGGAAGATCGCGATGATGACGTCGGAGTCGAACTCGATCATGGTCTTCATGAGGCTGGAGGTCTCCGTCGCGACACCGGCCGCGGCGGCCACGGTCGAGTTCTTGATGAGGGCGATGAGCACGTTGCCGAGCGGGGCGACCGACCCGCGGAACGCCTGCGGCAGGATGACGATCCGCGCGGCGGGCAGGAACGACAGGCCGATCGCGCGCGCCGCCTCGGCCTGACCGATCGGCACGGTGTTCACGCCCGAGCGGATCGCCTCGCACACGAACGCCGCGTGGTAAACCGCCAGGCCGAGCACGGCGAAGCGGAAGAAGTTCGACGGGAAGTCGTCGGCGAGCTGGATCTTGAGCTGACCCCAGACCCCGAGGGTCAGGAAGACCATGATGATCGTCAGCGGGGTGTTGCGGAACAGCGTGACGTACGTGGCGCCTGCCCACTGCAGGCTCGGGATCGGGGAGATCCGCATGAGCGCGAGCACCGTGCCGATGACGAGCGCGAGGATCGCCGCCCAGAACGTGAGCTGGATGTTGACCCAGAACGCGCCCAGCACGTCGTAGGACTCGAAGAGTCGCAGGAACTGAGAGAGGTAGTCACCCACTACGGGTCACCCTTCGCGAGGTGCGGCGCGTGCGCCGCACGGGACCGGACAGGGACGGGTGCCGGGCCGGGCCCGCGCCAGTGGCGCGGACCCGGCCCGGCAGCGGACCTGTCAGGCGCAGGCGTCCGGCGTCGGCGGGTTCTCCGAGGCGTTCGGGGTGTACCCGGTGCCCTCGGTGTTGGCCGTGATGGCCTCCTCCCACGACCCGTCCTCGATCATCTCGGTGATCGCGGCGTTGATGTCCTCGCACTTGTCGCTGCTCTGCGGGATCCCGACGCCGTAGAGCTCGGTCGAGAACGGCGCCCCGACGACCTTGACCTTGCCCTTGTTCGCGGGCTGCGCCGCGAGACCGGCCAGGATGATGTCGTCCGTGGTGACCGCGTCGACCTGGCCCGAGAGCAGAGCCGTGACGCACTCGGCGTAGCCCGGCTGCTCGAGGAGCTGGACTCCCGCGGCGTACTCGTCCTTGATCCGCTGGGCCGACGTCGAGCCCGTGACCGAGCAGAGGTTCTTGCCCTCGAGGTCCTCGGGTCCCTTGATGTCGGTGTTGTCCTCGGCGACGAGCAGGTCCTGCCCGGCGACGAAGTACGGGCCGGCGAACGCAACCGTCTCCTTGCGCTTGTCGGTGATCGAGTAGGTCGCGAAGATCATGTCGACCTGGTCGGTGCTCAGCAGCGTCTCGCGCTGGGCAGACGGCGCTTCCTTCCACTCGATCTGGTCCTCGGAGTAGCCGAGCTTCTCGGCGACGTAGCGAGCGACGTCGGTGTCGAACCCCGTGTAGGTGTCGCCCTCCTTGAAGCCGAGGCCGGGCTGGTCGAACTTGATGCCGATCGTGATCTTCTCTCCGCCGGCGCTGGCGGACGAGCCCTCGGTCGAGCCGCCGCCGTCGTCGCTGCCCCCGCACGCGCTCAGGGCGAGTGCGGCGGTCGCGGCGAGTGCGACGAGTCCTCCGGTACGGGTGCGTGTGCGCATGGTGTCTTCCCCTTCGTCGGTGCCGGGCCGTCACGGGAGTCCTGGTGGTCACCCGCTGCGGCCGGCGGTCGGTGCCGGTCGAGCTGTTCGGTTGCTGCAGGTGGGCCGGGCTCGTCGGTGAGCCCGGGGACCGTGGGGCGTGCGTGCTGCTGGGGACTGCTGGTCGAGAGACCGGGTAGTGGGGCTGGTCGGGCGGACGCGTCGGTGCGTCCGCGGTGCGAGGGTGTCAGTGGGTCAGGATCTTGGACAGGAAGTCCTGGGCGCGGTGGCTCTTCGGGTTCGTGAAGAACTCCTCGGGCGGTGCCTCCTCGACGATCTGGCCGTCCGCCATGAACACCACGCGGTGGGCGGCCTTGCGGGCGAAGCCCATCTCGTGGGTCACGACGATCATGGTCATGCCCTCCTTGGCGAGGGCGACCATGACGTCCAGGACCTCGTTGATCATCTCGGGGTCCAGCGCCGAGGTCGGCTCGTCGAAGAGCATGACCTTAGGGTGCATGGCCAGGGCCCGCGCGATGGCCACGCGCTGCTGCTGCCCACCCGAGAGCTGGGCCGGCATCTTGTCGGCCTGGTTGCCGATCCCGACGCGGTCGAGCAGCGCCAGGGCCTCCTTCTTGGCCTCCGCGGGCTTGGTCCGACGGACCTTCACCGGCCCGAGCGTCACGTTGTCGAGGATGGTCTTGTGGGCGAAGAGGTTGAACGACTGGAACACCATGCCGACGTCGGCTCGGAGCCTGGCGAGGTCCTTGCCCTCCTCCGGCAGCGGCTGTCCGTCGATCGCGATCGTGCCGGTGTCGATGGTCTCGAGCCGGTTGATGGCGCGGCACAGCGTGGACTTTCCCGAGCCCGAGGGGCCGATCACGACGAGCACCTCGCCGCGCCGGACCGTGAGGTCGATGTCCTGCAGGACGTGGAGGTCCCCGAAGTGCTTGTTGACCCCGTGGAGCTCGACGAGCGGAGCTCCGAGCTCGTCGTCACGCGAGGGCGCGTCGGGTGGTGGCGAAGGTGCGGTGGGCGACGCGTCGGGAGCGTCGCTCGGGGTGGTCGGTTGCGCGTCCATTTCATGAACCTAGGGGGCTTTTGTTGCGCACGCCACTGTTTCCGGCAACAGTTCGGCAACGGACGGGCAACAGATGCCCGGCTGGCGGCGAAAGAGAGTTTCGGTCCGGTGCCCGGCGCGCCGTACCCTTGACGGTGATGTTCTCCACCGCCCTCCGCCCCGAAGACAGCCCCGCAGCGGGTCCCGCCGACGTGCTCGCGGTCGACCCGCCGGGGGCCGCCGAGCCCGCAGCCGCGGATCCCGGCGGAGAGGTGCCCGCTGCGGCGCAGCGGACCTACATGGTCCGCACGCTCGGCTGCCAGATGAACGTCCACGACTCCGAGCACATGGCGGGCATGCTCGAGCAGGCCGGGTACACGCGGGCCGAGGCTGCCGACGAGGCCGCGCACCGCGCCGACGTCGTCGTCATCAACACGTGCGCGGTCCGGGAGAACGCGGCCACGCGCCTGTACGGCAACCTGGGGCAGCTCGCGTCGATCAAGGCCAAGCGGCCGGGCATGCAGATCGCGGTCGGTGGCTGCCTCGCGCAGAAGGACCGGTCGGGGATCGTCGAGAAGGCGCCGTGGGTCGACGTCGTGTTCGGCACGCACAACCTCGACGCGCTGCCCGTGCTCCTGGAGCGCGCCCGGCACAACGAGGCCGCGCAGGTCGAGATCGCCGAGTCGCTCCAGGTCTTCCCCTCGACCCTGCCGACCAAGCGCGAGTCCGTGTACGCGGGCTGGGTGTCGATCAGCGTCGGCTGCAACAACACGTGCACGTTCTGCATCGTGCCGCACCTGCGCGGCAAGGAGCGCGACCGGCGACCGGGCCAGGTCCTGGCCGAGGTCCAGGCGCTCGTCGACCAGGGCGCGATCGAGGTGACCCTGCTCGGGCAGAACGTCAACAGCTACGGCGTCGAGTTCGGCGACCGCGGCGCGTTCGCCAAGCTCCTGCGTGCGTGCGGCGAGATCGAGGGGCTCGAGCGCGTGCGCTTCACGTCCCCGCACCCGGCCGCCTTCACGGACGACGTCATCGCGGCCATGGCCGAGACCCCCAACGTCATGCCCCAGCTCCACATGCCGCTCCAGGCCGGGTCCGACCGCGTCCTGCGGGCCATGCGCCGCTCCTACCGGTCGGAGAAGTTCCTCGGGATCCTCGACCGGGTGCGGGCTGCCATGCCCGACGCGTCGATCACCACGGACCTCATCGTGGGCTTCCCCGGGGAGACCGAGGAGGACTTCGCCGAGACCCTGCGGGTCGTCGAGGCCTCACGCTTCTCCTCGGCCTTCACGTTCCAGTACTCGCAGCGCCCGGGGACCCCCGCGGCCACGCTCCCGGACCAGCTGCCCAAGGAGGTCGTGCAGGAGCGCTACGAGCGTCTCCAGGCGCTCCAGGACCGGGTCAGCGCCGAGGAGTCGGCCCGGCAGGTCGGTCGCACGGTCGAGGTCCTCGTGGCCGAGGGCTCGGGGCGCAAGGACGGTGCGACGCACCGTCTGACGGGTCGTGCCGCGGACAACCGTCTGGTCCATCTCGCCGTCCCGGACGAGGTCGTCGCGCTCATGGCCGGACGCTCCGACGCCGACGTCACGGCCGACGACCCGCGCCTCGCCGACGACCTGGACCCTCGGCTGCCCCGCCCCGGCGACATGGTCACGGTCGAGGTCACACGCTCCGCGCCGTACCACCTCGTCGCGGACTCGGTGCTCGACGGCGGCGTCTACGCGGTGCGCCGCACGCGCTCGGGCGACGCCTGGGTCGCGCGCGAGAAGACGCGCCTCGGTGGCGGCGACGACCACGGTCACTCGCACGGAGCGCCTGCGGCGGGCGGGCCCGTGAGCCTCGGCCTGCCGAGCCTGCGCCGCCCCTGAGCCGCCCCCCAGAGCTCGCGGGGACCCGGCAGCGGCGCACCCGGGCTCAGGTCGGCGGGAGCTGGCCGCCGATCGTCCCGAAGAGCTGTACCGCGGTGCCCAGCCCGCACGACACGATCTGGCCGAGCTGGTCGTCGGTCGCGCCCTGCTCGAGGTCGACCGACACCTCGGCGTAGACCGCGAGCCCCTGGCTCTCCTCACGGACGTAGACCTTGGGCCAGATGCGCTCGCGGTTCCAGTCGTTGACGGACTGCAGGAGAGCGAGCCGGGCCGTCACGGGCACCGTCGTCGACCAGCGTCCGCGGACCTGGAGGATCTCCTGGTGGTCGCCCAGGAGCAGGAACCAGAACCGGTTCCCGTCCCACGTGCCCGTGACGTCGCCGTCGTCGTCGATGCGGAAGTGGTAGCCGCGCCGCGACAGGTAGTCGCCGATGCGGCGGGTGGACAGCGGTGAGGGCACCTCGGCGTCGACGGGCACGTCCTCGACGGGCTTGGGCCGGTGGTTGCCGAACAGGCGCGCGAGCCAGCTCGTCCGGGGGGCGGGGCTCACGGTGCCGACCTCGCGGGGTCGGGGTAGAACTCGTCGAGGGCGTCGAAGAACATCGACCCCGTCGACAGGCCGCACTGCAGGAGCTGGTCGAGCTGGTCGTCGTTCACACCGTGCTCGAGGTCGACCGTGACCTCGGTGAACACGTGGACCATGCCGTTGTCGCGCACGCGCGTGTACGCCTTGGGCCAGATGCGGTCCGCGTTCCACTCGTTGCAGAACTCGAGGATCTCCTCGAGGCGCTCGATCGTGATGTCCCGGTTCCACTGGCCGCGGACCTGGAGGATCTCGTGGTGGGAGCCGAACAGCAGGAAGTAGAACAGCCGCCCGTGCCACAGCCCGCCCACGTCGCCCTCGGCGTCGATGAAGTAGCTGTACCCGGCGTCGGCGATCCACTCGAGGACGCGGGCGCGGTGCAGGGGGGTGGGGATCTTGTCGTGCTCGATGTCGGCGATCATGGTGCCGCCGAGCTCGCGGAGCAGGAGGCTCTCGACCGAGGCGTGCAGCGCGGCGTCGTCGAGCGGGGTGCCGGACGTCCCGCCGGCCTCGTCCCAGGCGTGCTCGTCGGGAGCGTCCTTCCTGCCCTGGTCGCCCGAGTCGTCTCGTCCTGCCTGGTGTCCCCGTCTGCCGCCGAAGAACCTCATGGGCCCACCCTACCCGCGCCCGCTGGGGATCGTCCTGCTCGCGGGGTAGCGTGGCGCGCGTGATCGTTCGCGCCGTCGCCCTGCCCGGTACCCCGTTGCTCGTCCCGGGCGTCGCGGGCGCCGCCGAGGTCCTCGCCGAGTCCCGCGCCCAGGCGCTCGACGCGCTCCGCGAGCTCGTGCAGGGCGCGCGGCGCGTCGTCGTCCTGGACTGCGGGGCTCGCCGGGCGGGGGACCGGCGAGGCGAGATGCGTCCAGGTCTGGAGGCGGCCGGGGTCGACCCGCGCTGGTGGGGCTGGGCCCCGCGAGCATCGGCCGCCGCGCTGCCCGTCGCGGGAGTCCCTGCCTCGGTCGCTCTCCTGGCCCTCGCCGCGGCGGGCTGGGAGGGCCCGGTCGAGGTCGTCGAGCTCGGCGCCGCGCCCGCCGCGGCCGCCGTCGGGCTCGTGCGCGACGTCCTGGCGGAGCCGGGCACCGGACTGGTCGTCGTCACCGGTGCGCGGTCCCCGCTGCCCGACGGCGCCGCGTACCCTGCGAGCGCGGGTGCGGCAGGCGGTTCCGCCGGGGGCGCGAGCGTGGCGGGCAGCACGGCAGAGGACGCGGTGCTCCGCGCGCTCGGCGAGGCCTGGGACCGCGAGGCCCGGCACGCGACGGGGGAGTACGAGGGACGCCTCTACGAGGTCGTGAGATTCCGGGTCCCCGCGGACGAGCAGGTCGCTACCGTGCCCCGGTGACCACTCCGCTGCGCGTCGTCCAGGGCGCAGCGGCACGCCGCGCAGGCGTCCGGCCGACGTGAACGCGTCCCCGGAGGCGCACCCGTGCGACGCACAGGTGTGCCGACCCGTCCGGGACGACCGGACCGGTCGGCACACCGGGGTCAGCGGCGGCTGACCGCGTCCGCCACCTGGCCTGCCTCGTCGTCACGACCCAGGCGGCGCAGGGCACCGACGAGCTCGTTGCCCACGAGCGCGCGAGAGGCCTGGTCGTGCGCGAGCCGGAAGCCGTCGAGAGCCGACTCGAGCGCGAGGACCGCGCTCTCGACGTCGCCCGCGTCGGCACGCGTGGTCCCGGCCAGCCAGAACGCGTGCGCCGCGCCGCCCAGGTCGCCCGCGCGGGCGTACTCCTCGGCGACGGCCTCGGCGGCCGAGGACGCACGGTCGTGCTCGCCGAGCGTGGCCAGGAGCCGGGCTCGCGTGTCGAGGAGCTCGCGGCGCTCGCGGGCGGCCCGCTCCTCCTCCGCCGCGGCGACCGCTCCGTCCGCAGGGCCGGTCCCGACGCCGGCGACCGCGGTGCCCGCAGTGCCCGCAGTGCCCGCGACGCCTGCGACGCCTGCTGAGCCCCCCGAGGTCCCGTCGACGACCGCGTCACCGGCCTCCGCAAGAGCCCTCTCGACGGCCGCGAGGCCTGCGGCCGCGGCACCCGCCCGCGCGGTGAGCCGGGCGTAGGCCCGTACGACCGGCCCCCGGTACGTGGGCCCGACGCCACCCGCACGCAGGAGCGCCACGGCGCGAGGGAAGGCCGCGAGGGCGCCCTCGACGTCCTGCTCGTCCGCCGCGAGCTGCGCGGCCTCGGCCAGCGCGAAGCCCGCCTCGTCGAGCGCGCCCTCGGCCTCGAGCAGTGCGGCGGCCTCCTGGTACAGGCCGGCGGCCCCCGCTGGGTCCTCGGACCTGACGTCCTCGGCCTGGGCCACGAGCGCCTGCGCGTCACCGGCCCGCGCGTCGTCGTCCTCGGAGGTGATCGCGGTGCTCGCGGTGAAGGCCGAGATGTCGGCGGGTCCGCCCGTCGCGGGGGCGGGCTCGGTGCTCCTCACCGGGGCCGCGGAGGTCCGGCTCGTCGCCGGGACGGGCGCTTCGGCCTGCGTGGTGCCGAGCACGCTCAGGCTCACAGGCAGGAGCGTGGGGGCGCTCGCCCACACCTCCTCGGTGCGTCGCGTCGTCGCGTCGGTGCCGTTGCGGGCGTCGAACGCGGCGGCGATCTCGCGGGCCTCGGTGCGCACCCAGGCGTCGAGCCCGGCGACCGTGGTCACCGGGACCTCGCGCAGGGCCACCCGGCGCTCGCCGTGCTCCGCCACGAGGATCGACGTCGCGGTCCCGACGCTGAGGAGGAACGACCAGCGGCCCCGCGGGGAGTCCGCCGTCACGAGGTGCTCCTGCTGCTCCACGATCCGGGTCAGGGCGCGCTCGACGTTGCCCGTCCGTGCGAGGAACTCGATGTGACGGCCCTGCGGCCCCTCCATCGAGACCCCGTTGTCGAGGTGCCGCAGGCCCCTGCGGTGGGTCGCGGCCGCCTTGTCGACGTCACCCGTCTCGAGGTAGGCGAGCTGGAGCCGGGAGAGCATGTCGCCCGGCTCGGTCGCGCACTCGGGCGAGCCCGCGAGGACGTGCTCCAGGAGACGGATGCCCTCGTCCAGGCGCCCGGCGTCGAACAGGTAGGCGGCGCGGTCGCCCGGTTCGCACGCCTCGCACTGCGAGAAGTCGTCCCGGGGGGTCGCGACCCACGCCTCGTACGCCGTCGCGGTGTCCTGCGTCCCGCGGGCACGAGCCCACTGGAAGCGAGACATCGTCACGGCGTTCATGCCGTTGCCCGCCACCGCGTACCGGCGCTCCATGTCGTCGAGCGTCCGCTCGATCTGCGCGGCCGGGACGGCGGGGAAGTCCATGAGGTTGCCGACCATCCACTTGAACGACCAGAACAGCGAGTGCGTGTCCTGCTCGTCGAAGTGCTCGGGGTGCTCGTCCCACCACCGCAGGAGCTGGGTGAAGGGCAGGTACGCCTTGGTGACCTCGTTGCCCCACACGTAGGACTCGACCAGCACGAACAGTGCGTACGCGCGGGCCTCGGCGGGGCCCTCGGCCGTGATCCGTTCGAGCTCTGCGGCGGCGGTGGTGCTCCGGGCGATGCCGTAGGGCATCTCGCGGACGTGGAACAGCGCTTCGTTGGCCTCGTGGACCGAGCGGGTCATCGGTTCTCCTCCAGGTGGGTCGTGCCGGGGCGCAGCGCACGGTCGAGCAGGACGCCGAGCGAGCCGTTCATGAGGGTGGCCTCGGAGGCCCGCAGGGGCCTGCCGGACAGCAGCAGGGCGGTGACGTACAGGGACTGGGCGCCGGCCTCGAGGACCTGCGGGTCCGTCGTCGCGAGCAGCGACCTGACGGTCTCGTTGGTGTCGTTGAGCACGAGCCGCCGGGAACGGGCCGGACCCGTGAGCCCGGCGAGGACCTGGCCCCAGACGTCGTCCGCCGCGTCCGCGGTGGCCTGCGCCTCGCGCTCGTGGTCGCCGTCCCGGTCGTGCAGGAGCATCGCGGGCAGGGCCGAGGGCTCGAACGCGCGCACGATCGCCTCGCAGTCGTGCGGTGCGAGCGCACCGTCGACGGCCCGGACGGCGTCGGCGACCTCGAGCTCGCGCAGCGGGTCGACCTCCAGGAGCGCCTGGGAGACGTCGGTCGAGGTCACGGGGGCGAGGCGCCACTGCGGGAAGCGCCGCGAGACGCGTTCGAGCAGGTCCGCGTCGTAGACGTACCCGCCGTTGACGAGCCCGAGCCCCTGGGCCGCCGCGACCGGCGCGACGCGCCGGAACTCCTCGACGCTCGGGGTCCACAGGAGGCGGGCCCCCTCGGGCAGGGTGGCGGCCAGGTCCGTGAGCGTGCCCGTCCCTTCGGTGGTCTCGAAGGGAAGGACCCGGGCCGCGAGGTCGAGCATGTCGTCGTCCTGGAGGGCGAGCGCCCGGACGGCGAGGTGGTGCACACGCAGGAACGCACGGCTCGTGGGGGAGTGCTCGGCCAGCGTGGCGAGCGCCCACGCCCGGACCTGGGCGCCGAGGGCCTCGCGCGTCGCGAGCAGCACCTCGTCCTCGTAGAGCCCCTCGCGCGACGCGGTGGGGCGCAGCGCGGAGGCGTCCAGGACACAGCGGACGAAGAAGGCCCACGGGGGCAGGAGGTCGTCGACCCGCGTCCCCAGGAGCATGCGCTTGAGGTACACGCGGTGGCTCGACGGGGTCGTGGGCGAGACCGCGGCGGGCAGGACGTACGCGACGCCGGTCAGGCCTGCGAGGGGCAGGTCGAGGTCGATGCGCGCGAGCGGCGTGAAGCCGAGCGTCTGCTCGGCGTACCGGGTCAGGGCCGCCTCGCGCTCGGCGGACGACGCGTGCTGTTCCTTCCACGGGAGGTCCTTGCCGCTGAGCCGGCGCCAGACCGTGGGGGAGTCGACACCCGTCGCAGGGGTGGCCTCCGCGGCGACCGGGTCGACCCCGGACCCGGGGGACCCGTCCGTACCGTCGGTCGGGTCCAGGTCGAGACGGACCTCGACCTGGAGGTCGACAGGGAGCAGCGACCCGAAGTCCTGCGCGAGCGCCGTGACGGTCTCCGGGGCGAGCCAGTGCTCCATGTCGCGGCGCGGACGCAGGCGGACGATGCTGCCCGGCCCTTCCGGGACCGCTGAGTCCTCGCCCAGCACCTCGGCCAGCTCGTAGCTGCCGTCGGCGAACCCGCGCCAGCGCACCGGAGCGGGGGCTGCGCCGTCGGGCAGGGGGCGCGCCGAGCGGGACGTGAGCTCGATCTCGTCGGCGACCATGAACGCGGACAGCAGTCCGATGCCGAACTGGCCCAGGAACTCCTCGCGGCCCGTGCCGAGCTCGACGTCGCGCTTGGAGCTGCGACCGATCGTGGCCAGCAGCTCGCCGGCCTCGGCGAGCGTCAGTCCCACCCCGGAGTCCGCGACCTCGAGCCCGCCGTCGGGCAGCGGCCGCAGCCGGATCGTCGCCGGGGCGTCCTCGCCGGCGAGCCCGCGTCGCGCGGTGATCGCGTCCACCCCGTTCTGCAGGAGCTCGCGCAGGTACACGCGCGGGCTCGAGTACAGGTGGCGTGCCAGCAGGTCGACGACCCCGTGCAGGTCGACCTGGAACGTGCTCGTCACAGCGGCAGGTCCTCGACGAAGACGTTCGCGTCGTCCGCGTCCGCGTCCGGGTCGGGGAAGCGCTCGTCGAGCTGCTCGAAGAACTGCAGCCCCGAGTACAGCCCGCACTCGACGAGCTGGCCGAGCTGGTCGTCCGCCGCGCCGTGCTCCAGGTCGGTCGACACCTCGGTGTAGACCGCCACGTGCTCGCCCTCGACGCGCGTGTACACCTTGGGCCAGATCCTGCTCTGGTTGAACTCGTTGGCGACCGAGGTCACCCGGGCCTCGTCGGCGACCGGGAGCGTGCGGTTCCACCGTCCGCGGACCTGCAGGATCTCGTCCTTGCTCCCCATCACGAAGAAGTAGAAGACGTTCCCGTCCCAGCCTCCGCCGAGGTCGCCGTCGTCGTCGACCCCGTAGTTCCAGCCCTTGCCCGCCAGGAAGGCCTCGACCCGGTCGCGCGACAGCGGAGCGTTGGGAGTCTGGGTCGTGTCGCCGGGCTTGGTGAAGTAGCTCATGTCTCGTTCCTCGTCGTCGGTTGCCGCTGCGGTGCGGCGGCGAAGGCCGTGCGGGCGGGCTGCATGCCCCTGTCCGCCCACCCTGAGGAGCCTACGCACGTCCACCCACACCGGGACAGGGTGGATTTGTCCGACCGGGCCGAGCACCCCGGCCGGTCGGGGGGCGGGCAGGATCGCCGGGTACGGTTCTCGGATGCTCATCGTCGCCGTCGTCGGCCCCACCGCGACCGGGAAGTCGGACCTCGCCCTCGACCTCGCGCAGGCCCTGGCCCCTGCCGAGATCGTCAACGCCGACGCCTACCAGCTCTACCGCGGCTTAGACGTCGGGACCGCGAAGGTGCCCGTCGACGAGCGGCGGGGGATCGTCCACCACCAGCTCGACGTGCTCGACCCCACGAAGGACGCGTCGGTCGCCGACTACCAGGCCGCGGCCCGCGCCGACCTCGACGCGATCGTCGCGCGCGACGCCCGCCCGGTCGTGGTGGGCGGGTCGGGGCTGTACGTGCGCGCGCTCCTCGACGAGATGAACTTCCCCGGCACGGACCCGGACGTCCGCGTCCGGCTCGAGGAGCGCGCCGAGCGGGAGGGGACCAGGGCCCTGCACGCCGAGCTCGCCCGGCTGGACCCCGCGGCCGCGACGTCGATCGGCCCGTCGAACACCCGGCGCATCGTGCGGGCGCTCGAGGTCATCACGATCACGGGCGAGCCCTTCACGGCGAACCTGCCGCGCCAGGAGTACGTCCGCCCGGCCGTGCAGATCGGGCTCGACTGCGACCGCGAGACGCTCGACGCACGCGTCGCGGGGCGCGTCGAGCGCATGTGGGCCGGCGGCCTGCTCGACGAGGTCCGCACGCTCGCGCCGCACCTGGGCCGCACCGCGGCCCGCGCGGTCGGTTACGCGGAGGTGCTCGCGCACCTGCGCGGGGAGATCTCGGCCGACGAGGCGCGCGAGCAGATCACCGCGAACACGCGCCGGCTGGCGCGCAAGCAGATGGGGTGGTTCGGCCGCGACCCGCGCGTGCACTGGCTCGACGCGCAGTCGCCCACGCTGCTCGCCGACGCGCTCGAGATCGTCCGGGCCGCCGACGACGGCACCCTGGACGCGCGCACGGACGAGCGGCCGACGCGCCGTAGTCTGGGCTCATGAGCCCCACGCCGCCCCGTGACAAGACCCGTTTCGCCAAGGGCCACGGGACCCGCAACGACTTCGTCCTGATCGCCGACCTCGAGGGCAGCCGCGACCTCGACGCCGACCAGGTCCGGGCGCTCGCGGACCGCCGGTCCGGGATCGGCGGCGACGGAGTGATCCGCCTCGTCCCCACGGCCTACGTGCCCGAGTCCGCGCAGGTCCTCGCGGAGGACCCCGACGCGATCTGGTTCATGGACTACCGCAACGCCGACGGCTCGATCGCCGAGATGTGCGGCAACGGGGTGCGGGTCTTCGCGGCCTTCGCCGAGCGGCTCGGGCTCGTGGACCTCGCCGCCGCCGAGGTCCGGCCCGGGGCCGACGACGCGCAGGAGGCGCTCGCCGCTTCCCGCGTCCTCGCGGTCGGCACCCGTGCGGGCGTCAAGTACGTGCGCAAGGAGGCGAACGGCTGGTACGCCGTGGACATGGGTCCGTGGTTCCTGCCGGGCGGACGCACGGCGCTCGACGAGGGCTTCGACGCCGCGGTCGCGATCTCGGGCTGGGAGGTCCCGCGCCCCGCGCTGAGCGTCGACCTGGGCAACCCGCACACGGTCCTCGCGCTGCCGCAGGAGGACGAGCTCGAGGCCGCCGACCTCACGCAGGCACCGACCGTCTCGCCCGAGCCTCCGCACGGCACCAACGTCGAGCTCGTCGTCCCGCTCGGCGAGGAGGTCTCGGTCGACGGGACGGTCGTCGGACGGCTGCGCATGCGCGTGCACGAGCGCGGCGTGGGCGAGACCGAGTCCTGCGGGACGGGTGCGTGCGCCGCGGCGCTCGCGGTCCGCGCGTGGGGTGGGCCGTCCTCGCCCGACGTGTGGCTCGTGGACGTGCCGGGCGGCACGGTGCGCGTGACCGCGCTCGAGGGTGGCCGCGTCGAGCTCGCGGGCCCGGCCGAGATCGTGTTCGGGGCGGAGATCGACCTGGCGGCCTTCTCCCGCTGACCGCGGCGCTGCGCTGGCCACGGCGCTGCGCTGGCCACGGCACGGCGCTGGCCACGGCACGGCGCTGGCCACGGCACGGCGCTGGCCACGGCACGGCCGAGCATCATGACGGGGCCCGACGGCGTCGCGCACCGGTGCGCTCGGCGCTCAGCCGGCGCGCGCGACCTCGAGGACGCGGAACCCCTTGGCGCTCGCGAGCTTGCTCACCGACAGCTCGTCCTCGAGGTGCTCGTCGAGCCAGGCCATGAGCGAGTCCGCGCCGAGGTTGCGCTGCACCACGAGGTAGGCCTCGGCGCCGGGCTCGAGGCGCGGCAGCCAGTGCAGCAGCATGTCGTGCAGCACGTCCTTGCCGACCCGGATGGGCGGGTTGGACCAGATCGCGGCAAACCGGACCTCCTCGGGGACGTTCTCGGGGCGGACCGCTCGGACGTTCTCCAGGCCGAGGCGGGCGGCGTTGCGTCGCACCAGGTCGAGCGCGCGCTCGTTGACGTCGACGGCCCAGACGGTCGCGCCGGGCGCCTCGAGCGCCATGGTCAGTGCGACCGGGCCCCAGCCGCAGCCGAGGTCCAGGAGGTGAGCGGCGCCGTCGGGCCCGGGCGTCACGGGCGGCAGGGCCGGGACCGAGCGCAGGAGGACCTGCGTGCCGAGGTCGAGCCGCCCGGGCGAGAAGATGCCGGACGCGACCTCGACCGTGACCTCGCGACCCGCGAGCCGGACCGTGAGCTCGCGGCGCTCCTCGGCGGACGCGGGCTGCGCCGTGAAGTAGTGGTCGGGGGAGGGCTCGGGCGTCGTGCCGGGCGTCGCGTCGGCAGGCAGATCGGGTGGCGTCACGAGGACAGATCCTATCGGCCGGTCCCCGGCCGCCGTGGTGGCCGGTCCTCCCGGGCGGCCGGTCGGCGCTGCGCCGTGAGACGAAACGCGGCCGCGCAGGGCGAATTGGTTCGCGTCGGGACGATCCGGCGTGCCACGCTTGTTGTACGACATGCCGACCGGAGCGACTCCGGCCGGACCGACCGGCCCAGGTCGCACGGACCCGGTGCCCGGACCCTCAGCTGAAAGGCGGCCCATGACCCAGACCCCCGCGAACCCCACCCCTGAGACCGAACCGGAGACCGCGCGCCCCGAGCGCGACATCGCCGGGGACGTCGTGGCACGGGTGCTCGCACGGGCGGGTACCGCGCGCGCCGAGGGAGGCACCCAGCACTCCGTCTACGACGGGGAGCAGCTCGAGCTCGCCGAGCGCACCGCGCTGCGACGGGTCGCCAACCTGTCGACCGAGCTCGAGGACGTCACCGAGGTCGAGTACCGGCAGCTGCGGCTCGAGAAGGTCGTGCTCGTGGGCCTGTACAGCGGCAGCGGCGAGGCCGCGGCGACCGAGGCCGAGGTCTCGCTGCGCGAGCTCGCGGCCCTCGCGGAGACGGCGGGCTCCCAGGTCCTCGACGGCGTGCTCCAGCGCCGGCAGAAGCCGGACCCCGGCACCTACCTCGGCTCGGGCAAGGCCGAGGAGCTCGCGTCCGTCGTGGCGGTGAGCGGCGCGGACACCGTCGTGATCGACGGCGAGCTCGCCCCCTCGCAGCGCCGCGCGCTCGAGGACATCGTCAAGGTCAAGGTCGTCGACCGGACCGCGCTGATCCTGGACATCTTCGCCCAGCACGCGAAGTCCCGGGAGGGCAAGGCGCAGGTCGAGCTCGCGCAGCTCGAGTACCTCCTCCCGCGTCTGCGTGGGTGGGGTGAGTCGATGTCCCGGCAGGCCGGTGGCCAGGTGGGCGGGGCGGGCGCAGGCATGGGCTCGCGTGGCCCCGGTGAGACCAAGATCGAGCTCGACCGGCGCCGCATCCGCGACCGCATGACCAAGCTGCGCCGCGAGATCGCCGCGATGGCGCCGGGCCGCGAGACCAAGCGGTCCTCGCGCAAGCGCCACGCCATCCCGTCGGTCGCGATCGCGGGCTACACCAACGCCGGCAAGTCGAGCCTCCTCAACGCCCTCACGGGCGCGGGCGTGCTCGTCGAGAACGCCCTGTTCGCGACCCTCGACCCCACGGTCCGCCGCGCGCAGACCGAGGACGGGCGCGTGTACACGCTCGCCGACACGGTCGGGTTCGTGCGGTCCCTGCCGCACCAGCTCGTCGAGGCGTTCCGCTCGACGCTCGAGGAGGTCGGCCAGGCCGACCTGCTGCTCCACGTCGTCGACGCGTCGCACCCCGACCCCGAGGGGCAGATCGCGGCCGTCCGCCACGTGCTGGCCGACATCCCGGGCATCGACCAGGTGCTCGAGGTCGTCGTGCTGAACAAGGTCGACGTCGCGGACCCCGACGTCGTCGCACGCATCCGGGGGCGCGAGCGCCGCACGATCCTCGTCTCGGCGCACACCGGGCAGGGGATCGAGGACCTGCTCCAGCTCATCTCCGACGAGCTGCCGCGCCCCGACGTCTCGATCGACGTCGTGGTGCCCTACCACCGCGGCGACCTGGTCAACCGCGTGCACCTCACGGGCGAGATCGACCTCGAGGAGCACGTCGAGACCGGGACGCGCCTGCTGGGCCGGGTCGACGAAGGGCTCGCGCTCGAGCTCAACGCGGTCGCGGTCCGGGCCTGAGGTCGCGTCCGCCGGACCGGGCACGCGCCCGGCCCGGCGGAACCACGGGGGCGCGCCCGGCCGTGTCGGTGGCCCCACGTAGACTTCCGGGGTGCCCGAGGAGACCACCACCACCCTGACCACGGGCCCCGCGACCCCTGACGTCGAGGAGCTGCTCGACCTCGCCGTCGGCGCGCTGGGCGGCGGCCGCCGCGCAGGGCAGCACCAGATGGCCGTGAACGTCGCGCGGACGATCGACGGCTCGGGCGGCCCCGACCACCTGCTGGTCCAGGCCGGGACGGGCACCGGCAAGTCGCTCGGTTACCTCGTGCCCGCCGTCCGCCACGCAGTGTGCGAGGACGAGCGCGTCATCGTCTCGACCGCGACCCTCGCCCTCCAGCGTCAGATCATCACGCGCGACCTGCCGCTCGTGGCCCAGGCGGTCGCGGACCGGTTGCCGCGTCCACCACGCATCGCGCTCCTCAAGGGCTGGCACAACTACCTGTGCCAGCACAAGATCGAGGGCGGCTACCCGGCCGACGAGCCCACGTTGTTCGACCTGCCCACGGGCGGCGAGCGGGCGGGCGTCGCCGAGCACCCTGCACCTGGAGCGGCGTCGGGGGCCGCGGCACTGGGCGAGCAGGTCGTGCGGCTGCGCGAGTGGGCGCAGGAGACCACGACCGGGGACCGGGACGACCTCGTCCCGGGCGTTTCCGACAAGGCCTGGCGGCAGGTCTCGGTCACGGCGCTCGAGTGCCTGGGCGCCAAGTGCCCCCTCATCGACGACTGCTTCCCCGACCAAGCGCGCACGAGCGCGCGTGAGGCCGACGTCGTCGTGACCAACCACGCGATGCTGGGCATCGCCGCGTCGGGATCGCCCGGTGTGCTGCCCGAGCACGGCGTCGTCGTCGTCGACGAGGCCCACGAGCTCAGCGACCGCGTCACGGCCGCCGCGACCGCGGACCTGTCGGTGCCCATCATCGAGCACGCCGCTCGCCTCGCCCGCCGCCACGGAGGAGTCCAGACGACCGACCTCGACCTCGCGACCGGGGCGTTCGGGACCGTCGTGACCTCGCTCCCCGCGGAGCGCTTCCCCGACGGCCTGCCCGACGACGCGCGCTCGGCCGTCGCGGCCGTCCGTGACGCGGCCCGCACCGTGCTGAGCGCGCTCAAGCCCGACACCTCGGGGGGCCCGGGGGCCCAGCCGGACACCGGGATGAAGATGGCCCAGGCGACCATGCTCCAGGTCTTCGAGATCGCCGAGCGCATGGCCCAGGACCCCACGGGGCACGACGTCCTGTGGTGCTCGCGCGCGGGCGACGACGGACGGTGGAGCGGGGACGGCGTGAGCAAGCTGCACGCCGCGCCCCTCGCGGTCGCAGGCCTCATCCGCACGCACCTCCTGACCGAGCGCACGGGCGTCTTCACGTCGGCGACGCTCGCGCTCGGCGGCACGTTCGACCCCGTGGCCCGCTCGCTGGGCCTCGACGACGACGGCGCCACCTGGACCGGCGTGGACGTCGGCAGCCCGTTCGACTACCCCCAGCAGGGCATCCTCTACATCGCCAAGCACCTGCCGCAGCCCGGCCGGGAGGCCGCCACGGACGGACAGCTCGACGAGATCGCCGACCTCATCACCGCCGCAGGCGGCCGCACCCTCGGGCTCTTCTCGTCGCGGCGAGCGGCGCTCGCGGTCGCGGAGGCCATGCGCGAGCGCCTCGACGTCCCGATCCTGTGCCAGGGCGACGACCAGCTCCCGACGCTCGTCAAGGAGTTCGCCGCAGACCCCGCGACGTGCCTGTTCGGCACGCTCTCGTTGTGGCAGGGCGTGGACGTCCCCGGGCCGAGCTGCCAGCTCGTCCTGATCGACCGGATCCCCTTCCCGCGGCCCGACGACCCGGTGAAGTCGGCCCGCGCGAGAGCGGTCGAGGCCGCGGGCGGCAACGGCTTCATGCAGGTCTCGGCCAACCACGCCGCGCTGCTGCTCGCGCAGGGCGCCGGACGGCTCATCCGGTCGACGGCCGATCGAGGCGTCGTCGCGGTCCTCGACCCGCGTCTGGCGACCGCTCGCTACGGCTCCTACCTCACGAAGTCGATGCCGGACTTCTGGACCACGACGGACCGACGTGTCGTCCTCTCTGCGCTCGAGCGCCTGTCCGCCCTAGGCTGAGACCTGGTAGTCCACGCGACGGACGTCGTGACGCTCGTGCAGCGACCGACGTCCGGTGCTCAACGTCCAGGAGGCACAGTGCCCGCCCGTACCACCAAGCTCGCGATCGTCGGCGCAGGTTCCGTCGGATCGACCCTCGCCTACGCGGCGCTCATGCGTGGAGCCGCTCACACCGTGAGCCTGCTCGACATCAACCGGACCAAGGTCGAGGCCGAGGTCCTCGACCTCCAGCACGGCATCCAGTTCATGCCCATGGCCAAGGTCGAGGGCTCCGACGACGTGGCGGTGTGCTCCGACGCGGACGTCGTGGTCTTCACCGCCGGGGCCAAGCAGAAGCCCGGGCAGACACGGCTGGACCTCGCCGAGGCGACGATCTCCCTCGTGCGCAAGATCCTGCCCGGCCTCGTCGAGGTGGCGCCCAACGCCGTCTACATCATGGTGACCAACCCGGTCGACGTGGTCACGTACGCGGCCCTCAAGTACTCGGGACTGCCGCCGAACCAGCTCTTCGGGAGCGGCACGGTCCTGGACTCCTCGAGGCTGCGGTTCCTCGTCGCGCAGCACTGCGGCGTCGCGGTCCAGAACGTGCACGCGTACATCGCCGGAGAGCACGGGGACAGCGAGATCCCGCTCTGGAGCTCGGCGACGATCAGCGGGGTGCCGCTGCTCGAGTGGCAGGGGCTCAAGGGCCGGGGACCGCTCACGGCCGAGGTGCGCGAGGACATCGCGCACGAGGTCGTGCAGTCGGCCTACCGCATCATCGAGGGCAAGGGCGCCACGAACTACGCCGTCGCGCTCGCCGCGACCCGCATCATCGAGGCCGTCCTCGACGACGAGCACCGGGTCCTGCCGGTGTCCTCGCTCCTCGAGGACTTCCACGGGATCAGCGACGTCTGCCTCTCCGTCCCCTCGCTGCTCGAGCGGCGTGGCTGCGGTGAGCGGATCGAGGTCCCGCTGTCGGACCACGAGCTCGCGGGCCTCCGGGCGTCCGCGGACTCGGTGCGCGCCGTCGCCAAGAGCTTCGGACTGTAGTCGTCCCCTCGGTGCCCGTGACGGGCGCCGGGCACGACGAAGGGGACGGCCCACCGGGCCGTCCCCTTCGTCGTGCTGAGCGCCGGTCCCTGGGGGCCGGCGGGACGCTGTGCTCAGAGGCTCCGCAGGACCGAGACGACCCGGCCGAGGATCTGGGCGTCGTCCCCCGAGATGGGCCGGTACGCCGCGTTGTGCGGCATGAGCCACACGTGCTTGTCGATGCGCTTGAACGTCTTGACGGTCGCCTCGCCGTCGATCATCGCGGCGACGATCTCGCCGTTCTCGGCGACGGGCTGGCGACGGACCACGACCCAGTCGCCGTCGCAGATCGCGGCGTCGATCATCGAGTCACCGGCCACGCGCAGCAGGAAGAGCTCGCCGTCGCCGACGAGCTGGCGGGGGAGGGGGAACACGTCCTCGACGACCTGCTCGGCCAGGATGGGACCACCGGCGGCGATGCGTCCCACGACGGGGACGTACGACGGCGTGGGGCGCTCGGGTGAGTCCTCGGTCGTGTCGATGCCCTCGACGCGCGGGAACGCGCTGCCGGGAAGCGCTGCGATGGACCGCGCGTCGTCGTGCTGGACGACCTCGATCGCGCGGGGGCGGTTGGGGTCGCGACGCAGGTAGCCCTTGCGCTCGAGCGTCGTGAGCTGGTGCTTGACGCTCGACGGGCTCGTCAGGCCGACGGCCTCGCCGATCTCGCGCATGCTCGGCGGGTAGCCCCGCTGGTCGACCGACGCGCGGATCGTCTCGAGCACGAGCCGCTGGCGCGGTGTGAGACCGTCCCCGCCCGTCGTGCCGTCGGGCAGCTCGTGCACCTTCGCGAGCCTGCCCGTGGTGTCGGCCACCCGTCCCGCCATCGTCGTCTCCGCCCTGCTCGGCCGTCTCGGTCCCTGTCCTGCGGAGGGGCGCCGCGAGCGGCACCGGCTCCTGAGCGTGGCCGCGGCGATCTCGTCAGCCCGGGGGCGGGACGTCCCACCCCCAGGCGTCCGACATATCGGACGACCAGTACTCGAACAGCGTAGGTCACGCGGCGACACGAATCAAACACATGTTCGAGCATGTCTCGACATCGGCGCCCGACGGTGATAGAAATCGTACAGATGTTCGACGAACAGGTGTTCGAACCGACCGGGGAAGGCGGTTCGGGCGCCACGGACGAAGGAGTGGCTATGAGTGCGATCACCGCGATGGGCGCGACGGACGGGTGGCGTGTCGAGCGTCGTCCTCAGGGGCAGGCCGAGGCTCCGCTGCGGCTGACCACGCGAGGCCGTGTCGTCCTGGTACTGCTCGTCGCGACGGTCCTCGCCCTCGGGGCCCTGTGGGGCGCCCGTGCGGTGGCGTCCGGCCCCGGCGAGCCGGTCGAGGTCCGGATCCACGTCGTCGAGGCGGGGGAGACCTTGTGGCAGCACGCGTCCGCCCTGGCATCGGGCGGCCGGGACGTGCGAGACGTGATGGCGGAGCTCGCCGAGCTCAACAACCTCTCGTCGACCGGGCTCCAGGTCGGGCAGCAGCTCCTGCTGCCGGTCGACCCCAACTTCGCGCGCTGACCGGTCGAGGGTTCCGTGCCGCTCAGGCGTCGGCAGCCCTTCGGCCCGGGGTGATTCTGCCCTCGCTGTGAGGACCCGTGCCCGGAGGGCTTGCGCAATCGCATTAGGTTCCCCTAAGTTAGTGCTGCCTCACCAACCCGGCTGGGGGGTCGGTCGGTGAGGAGGAGGCGCGCCAGCGCGTCTCCGCAGTTGCGTCGACGTTCGCGAGGCGAGTCGCGAACGTGAGATGGGGACGGGGGCGTCCCGACGGAGGTGGCCGATCATCGGCCACCTCCGTTCTCATGTGTGCTGACCGGCGTGTGGAACGCGTCGCGCTGTCTCGTCGTGGCGGGGCGTCTTGCGCCTCGTCAGGGTCGAGACATAGGTTCGGGACGCACCGTCCGTGGCGACCGCCACGGAGCACTCGCGCAGACCCACAGGAGTACCGCCTCATGCACTGTCCGTTCTGTCGGCACGCGGACTCCCGGGTCGTCGACTCGCGGACCTCCGACGACGGTGCCTCGATCCGTCGTCGCAGACAGTGCCCTGCCTGCAACCGCCGCTTCACGACGATCGAGACGGCGAGCCTGTCGGTCGTCAAGCGCTCTGGAGTGACCGAGCCGTTCAGCCGGGAGAAGATCGTGACCGGCGTGCGCAAGGCCTGCCAAGGGCGTCCGGTCAACGAGGACGACCTGGCGGTCCTCGCGCAGAAGGTCGAGGAGTCGCTCCGGGCCGGTGGTAGCGCGGAGCTGGACGCGTACGAGATCGGGCTGGCCATCCTCGGTCCCCTGCGGGAGCTCGACGAGGTCGCCTACCTGCGGTTCGCGAGCGTCTACCAGGCGTTCGACTCGCTCGAGGACTTCGAGTCGGCGATCAACTCCCTCCGGGCCGAGCGTGAGGAGCGCGAGGCGGCGTTCGGCGGTGCCGGGTCCGAGGCCGGCGCGTCGGACGACGAGCCTGCGGCCGACGTGGTCCCGGATCGCGCCTGATCCCTCGCTCGGGACCAGCAAGCGGTCGCGAGGGCCCTGCTAGAGGTCGCTCGAGCGCGCCGCCCAGATGTTGATGCCGGTGTCCAGAGGTCGACGGCTCCCGTCGGGCGTGAGCTCGGTCGTCACGGCGTCGATCGCCGTGAGCTCGTCGGTCGTGAAGGGCGGCGCGTCGAGGGCCGAGAGGTTGTCGTCGACCTGCGCCGTGGTCCGGGCCCCGACGAGGACCGACGTGACACGCGGGTCGCGCAGCGTCCAGGCGACCGCCGTCCGGGCGAGCGGCTCACCGCGGCCGGCCGCGACGTCGCGCAGCGCGCGGATCCGGGCCAGGTTCTCCGGGGCGAGGTGCTCGGGCCGCAGCGACGCCGAGCGAGCCGCGCGCGAGTCGGACGGTACGCCGTCGAGGTACCGGTCCGAGAGCATGCCCTGGGCCAGCGGCGAGAAGACGATCAGTCCGGTGCCCGAGTCGCCGGCGACGTCGAGCAGGCTGCGTCCGCTCGCGTCGGGCACCTCGATCCACCGGTTCAGCATCGAGTACGACGGCTGGTGCAGCACCAGGGGCAGGCCGAGGTCGTCGGCGACCGCGAGGGCCTCGGTCGTACGCCTCGCCGAGTACGAGGAGACGGCCGCGTACGTGGCCCGGCCCGAGGACACCGCCGTGGCGAGTGCACCGATCGTCTCCTCGAGCGGCGTGGTGGGATCGAACCGGTGGGAGTAGAAGACGTCCACGTGGTCGGTGCCGAGTCGGCGCAGCGACGCGTCGAGCGACGACAGCAGGTACTTGCGCGAACCGCCCTCGCCGTAGGGCCCTGGCCCCATGCGGTAGCCCGCCTTGGTCGAGATCAGGAGCTCGTCGCGATGCCCTCGGAGATCCGAGGCCAGCAGGCGCCCGAAGGCAGCCTCTGCGGACCCGGGCGGCGGCCCGTAGTTGTTCGCGAGGTCGAAGTGCACGACCCCCCGCTCGTGGGCGTGCAGGACCAGCTCGCGCTGCGCGGAGAAGGGCGTCGGCTCCCCGAAGTTCTGCCAGAGGCCGAGGGAGAGGCGGGGCAGGACGAGGCCGGAGCGTCCGGCACGGGCGAAGGGCATCCCGGAGCCCGGCTCCGGCGCTTTGTGCGACATGTCTCGACCGTACCCGGTGGTATTCGCTGGCGTTACCTCGCCGGGTGCGACAGGCTGGGGCACGGGAGCGCCCGACGGCGCGCCTGATCCACCGAGAGAAGGAGGCCCGCCGATGACGACGTCCAAGGACGAGACACCCGCGACCACGCCCAGCGAGGACGCCAAGGCGAAGTTCCGCGAGGCGCTCGACCGTAAGAACGCCGCGAGCCACCGCACTGCGGACGGCGGCTCGAACACGGGCTCCGTCCACGGGTCGGAGACCGTCGGACCTGTGCAGCGCACGTTCCGCCGCAAGTCCGGCTGAGTGGCGGCCGGGAACCTGCGAGGTTCCCCCGCACCTGCACGACATGAGGAAGGGGACCAGCCCGGCGGGCTGGTCCCCTTCCTCATGTCGTGCGGGATGCGGTCAGGACAGCACGCGCAGCTTGACGGTCGCGTCCATGGCCTGCAGCTCGTCGATGGCCGCGGGCAGGAGCTCTGCGCCGACGTCGGTCACCACGTAGCCGAGCTCGCCACGCGTCGCGAGCATCTGGCCCTCGATGTTCGTGCCGTGCTCGGCGAGGACCGCGTTCACGGCCGCGAGCACGCCCGGGGTGTTGCGGTGCAGGTGGGCGATCCGGCTGACGCCCGTGCTCTGCTCGAGCGCGAGGTTCGGCATGTTGACGCTGAGGGTCGTCGACCCGGTCGCGAGGTAGTCGCGGAGCTTCCCGGCGACGAACTGGCCGATGGACTCCTGCGCCTCCTCGGTCGAGCCGCCGATGTGCGGGGTGAGGATGACGTTCGGCAGGCCGCGCAGCTCCGAGTCGAAGTGGTCGCCGCGCTTCTTGGGCTCCTCGGGGAACACGTCGATGGCTGCGCCCGACAGGTGCCCGGAGAGGATCGCCTCGCGCAGCGCGACGGTGTCGACGACGAAGCCGCGCGAGAGATTGAGCAGGATCGAGCCCTGGCGCATGCGCGAGAGCTGCTTCTCGCCGAACAGGCCGGCGTTGCCACCGCGCCCGTCGACGTGGAGCGTGACGACGTCGGCCGTCTCGAGGAGCTCGTCGAGGCTGTCCATGCGGCGCGCGTTGCCCAGGGCGAGCTTCTCGGCCGTGTCGTAGAAGACGACCGACATGCCCAGCGCCTCGGCGACCACCGAGAGCTGCGTGCCGATGTTGCCGTACCCGATGATGCCCAGGGTGCGGCCGCGGACCTCGTGGGCGCCCTCGGCGGACTTGTCCCAGATGCCCTCGTGCAGCGCGCGGTCGCGCTCGGTCAGGCGGCGGGTCAGCGCGATGATCTCGGCGAGCGCGATCTCGACGACCGAGCGCGTGTTCGAGAACGGCGCGTTGAAGGTCGCGACGCCGTGCGACGCCGCGGCCTTGAGGTCGATCTGGTTGGTCCCGATGCAGAACGCGCCGATCGCGATCAGGTCCGGGGAGGACTCGATCACGCGGGCCGTGACGTTGGTCTTGGACCGGATACCGAGGATGTTCACACCCTCGAGGGCCTCGATCAGCTCGGACTCGTCCATGGCCCCGGTGCGCACGGTCACGTCGATACCGGCGGACTCGAGGATCGAGGTGGCGAGGGGGTGCAGGTTTTCAAGGAGGAGGGCGCGTAGCACGTGTCTATGGTGCGCCGAGTTGGTGCGAGCACCAAACGAGTCTTGTCCCTCGGACGACGCGATCTCCTCCGGTCAGTCGGCGAAGCCCTGGGGGAGGGGGCGTGAGTGCACCACCACGAGCCGCTGCGTCGGGCGGGTCATCGCGACGTAGAGCTCGGACGCCCCGGAGGTCGCCGCGAGGACGTCGGCGGGCTCCAGCAGGACGACCGCATCGAACTCGAGCCCCTTGGCCTGGGTCGGGCTCAGGACCGTGAGCGCGGCTCCCAGGGCGCCCTCGACCTCGGCCGCGGAGCCGGTGAGCAACGGGTCGGTCAGGTGGACGCGGGTCAGGTGCTCGCGCACGTCCGTCAGCCGGTGCGCCGGCGCGACGACCGCGACCCGGCCTGCGCCGTCGGGCCCGACGAACTCCGCCAGGGCCGACCGGACCCGGGCGGCCACCTCGGCCAGCGGGTCCTCCCCGCCCGCTACGGGGGACAGGACGAGCGCCCCCGGGACGTCGCGTGCCGAGGTGAGCGAGGACGTCGGGAGACGGTGGGCCGCGGCGAACCGCTGTGCGGTGTCGGCGATCTGCGTGGGTGTGCGGTAGTTGACCGTGAGGGTCGCGAGGCGCCACGAGCTGCGCAGCAACGGGTCGAGCATGCTCGCCCACGACCGTGCTCCCGCGAGCGAGGACGTCTGGGCGACGTCGCCGACGATGGTCATCGACCGGGTGGGGCAGCGCCGCACCAGGGCCCGCCACGCCATCGCGGACAGCTCCTGCGCCTCGTCGACCACGACGTGCGCGTAGGTCCACGTGCGGTCCTGGGCCGCGCGCTCGGCCGTGGTCAGGCGAGAACCGCCCCCGGCGAACCGGTCGGCGAGGATCTCCGCACCGACGATCCCGCCGCCGGCACCGGACGACTCGAGGACCTGCCGTGCGTAGTCGAGGCTGGCCGCCCGTTCGGCCGCCTCGGCCTTGGCCTGGGCGCGCGCGGCCTGGTCGTCCTCGCCCAGGAGCTCCGCGGCCTCGTCGAGGAGCGGCACGTCCGCCGGGGTCCACGGGGAGCCCTTGGGGCGCACCAGCGCCGCACGGTCCGCGCGCGACATGTCGGGCGCGGCCTCGGCGAGGCGGTGCGGCTTGACGAACAGGTCCTCGATCAGGCGTTCGGGCGTCAGGGGCATCCAGGCGAGGTTGAGCGCGATCCGGATCTCTCGCTGGCGCCGCAGGTCGTCGATCACCTCGGCCCGCTCCTCGGGCGCGACCGGCCCGCCGAGCTCCGCGAGGTACTGGTCCGCGAGCCGACCCAGCATCTCGCGCACGAACGGGACGCGCGCGAGGTTGTGCGGCTTGTGCGTGCGGTGGGCCTTCGCGATCGCGTCGCGCACGTCGGAGCGGCGGATCACGAGATCGTGGCCGTCGATACGCAGGTGCTGGTCCGCGGCGGGCACGCGCTGGCGTGCGCGGACCGCGCGCTGCACGACCTTGGCCCACGACGCGCGCCCCTTGATCCGGGCGACCTCGGGCGACTCCTCCCCGTCCGCGACGAGCCCCGGCAGGAGCTCGGAGATGGTCGTGCTCACGACGCCCGTCTCACCGAGCGAGGGCAGGACCTGGTCGATGTAGTGCAGGAAGGACAGGCTCGGCCCGACGAGGAGCACGCCCGAGCGTTCGAGCAGGCGGCGGTGGGCGTACAGCAGGTAGGCCGCCCGGTGCAGCGCCACGGCCGTCTTGCCCGTCCCGGGGCCGCCCTGGACCACGAGCGCCCCGGCGAGCTCCGAGCGGATGATCGCGTCCTGCTCGGCCTGGATCGTGGCGACGATGTCGCCCATGCGGCTCGTGCGCCCGGCCGCCATGGCCGCGAGCAGCGCGCCCTCGCCCGAGAGGTTCGAGTCGGCCGCGGCGCCCGAGGAGAGGTCGAGGACCTCGTCCTCGACGCCCGTGACCGAGCGCCCCTTGGTCACGAGGTGGCGACGGCGACGAACGCCGTCCGGGTGGGCCGCCGTCGCGCGGTAGAACGACTGCGCGGCAGGTGCGCGCCAGTCCGTGAGGATCGACGCGTGGTCCTCGTCGGACAGGCCGATGCGCCCGACGTACCGGGTCGCGCCGTCGTCCAGGTCGAGACGACCGAACGCGAGCCGGTCCTCGACCGCCTCGAGCTGGGCGAGCCGGTCCTCGTAGAGGGTCGCGAAGGCGTCGCGCTCGCTGCGGTTCTGCGGAGAACCCGAGGGGCCCGACCGGCGCACGCCGGCGAGCCGTGAGCGGGTCGAGGCACGCAGCTCGTCGAGACGGGCGTAGAGCGTGTCGACGACGACCTGCTCCCTGCTGATCTCGTGCCGACGGTCCGGCGTCGGGGCGTCCCGCTCCGGCCGGACCTGCTCGTCGGTGGTCGGCGCCCCGCTCGTCCGGTCGCTCGTCTCGCGCACGCTGTTCCGTCCTGTCGTCTCGTCCCTCGCGGTCCGCTCGCGCACCCCGCGACGCAGCCGTCCATTATTGCCGATCCAGGGCGCCCCGGTCGCCATCGACGTCGTGCGTGGACACGCTCTCCCGCGACGCCCGGGACCGTGCGGCGGGGACCCCGCCTCCCAGCACGAGACGCCCGCGTCCTCTACGATCGGGAACCATGGCGACTGTCGGAGGCGCGCGTCGTGGTGACTGAGCCCTTGTCGCCCCGTCCGGAGGGAGGGGCTCCGGGTGTCCTGTCCCCGGAGGACCTCCTGCGCGTCCTGCTGGTCGAGGACGACGACGGGGACGCGATCCTCGTCGAAGAGCTCCTCGACGACGCCCGGGTCAAGGTCGAGCTGCACCGCGCACGGAGCCTCGACGTGGCCCTCGAGATGCTGCGCCTGCACGACGTGCACTGCGTCCTGCTCGACCTCGGTCTCCCGGACGCCGTCGGGCTCTCCGCCGTCGAGCGGCTCCAGTCCCGTCAGGACCCGCCCGCGCTGGTCGTGCTCACCGGGCACACCGGGATCGACCTCGGGGTCCAGGCCGTCGCGGCGGGCGCGGACGACTACCTGGTCAAGGGAGAGGTGGACGGCGACCTCCTGGGGCGCTCGGTCCGCTACGCCGTCCAGCGCCGTCGCTCCAAGGAGCAGCAGCGCGCGCTCTACCGCAGCGAGGTGCGCGCGGCCGAGACCGCCCGGCTCGAGCACGCCCTGCTGCCCAAGCCGCTCGTGACCGACGAGTCGATCGCCGTGATGGTGGGCTACATCCCCGGCGGCAACGGCCTGCTGGGCGGAGACTTCTACGACGCCGTGGAGCGCCCCGACGGACGGGTCCTGTGCCTGATCGGGGACGTCGCGGGGCACGGCCCGGACGAGGCGGCGCTCGGCGCGACCCTGCGCACCGCGTGGCGCACCCTCGTCCTGTCGGACGTCGACCCTGCCGAGATCCTTCCCCTCGTCGAACGGGTCCTGATCCCCGAGCGAGCCAGGCCCGAGGTCTTCGTGACCCTCTGCCAGGTCGTCATCTCGCCGGACCGCACCGGCGTGGACCTCTTCCTCGCGGGACACATGTCCCCGCTGCTCCTGCAGGACTCCTGCACGGAGCTTCCGACGACCTCGCGCGGCCGGGCGCTCGGCATCCCCGTCACGGGCGGGTGGCGCGCCGAGCGCGTCCCGCTCGAGGCTCCCTGGGCGCTCATGCTCTACACCGACGGCCTGATCGAGGCGACCCTCGCCGAGGACGCACAGGCCACCACGGGCGCGGGGACCGACGCGCCCCCCGTCGGGGGCACGCCCGGGCGTCGGGAACGCCTCGGCGTCCACGGTCTCGTCGCGGCCGTCGACACCGAGCTCGCGCACGGCGGGGAGGGACTCGTCGAGAGGCTCTTCCGACGGGTGCGAACCCTGCACGGCGGGCCCCTCGCGGACGATGCCGCGGTGCTCGTGATCGGATGGGGCGGCCCGGACCAGGACACGCGGGGCGAGCGGACCGCGACGCTCGCCGACTCCGACGAGTGGTCGCAGTGAGCGGACCGACCTCGACCGGACCGGTCGACGCGCCCGGGACCGCGCCCCTCGACGCTCCGGCACCGGAGAGGCCCGCGCCCGACGGGCCCGCGCCCGAGGGGCCCGCGCCCGACGGGCCCGCGCCCGAGGGGCCCGCGCCCGAGGCGCGGGACGAGGCGACCACCACCGAACCTCCCTCGGGTCCGTCGCTGCGGCGCCGGCTCGGCCGGCTCCTCGCGCTCGCCGCCGCGATCCTCCTCGCGGTGGTCTGCCTCTCGGTCGTCGCCCTGGTCAACGTCGTGCGCTACCAGGACGAGGTCACGAACCCGTACTTCACCGCCGTCACGCAGGCCGACAGCGCGTACGTGACCCTGATCGACGCCGAGTCCTCGGTCCGGGGCTACCTGGCCACGCGTACCGCCCTGAGCCTCGAGGCCTTCGAACGCTCGCTCGAGAACGAAGGAGCCGGCGCGATCCACGACGACCTCACGGCCGAGCGCGTCACGAGGTCGCCGCAGGTCGCGACGGCGCTCGACCACGCGACCCGAGCCGTCCAGGACTGGTCGTCCGGGTACGCGGTACCGATGGTCGAGAAGGTGCGGCAGGACGGCCCGGACGCGGTCACGACCGACGAACGGCTCGAGGGTGCCCGACTCTTCGAGCAGGCCCGCACCGCGACGCGGGAGTACATCTCGGTGCTGCGCGAGGTCCGGGAGGAGAAGGTCCGATCCCTCGAGATCTGGACGCAGGTGCTGTTCGGCTCGGTCGTCGTGCTCGTCGTCGCCGCGATCCTCGTCGGGGGGTTCCTCTGGAGCGTGCTCAAGCGCTGGATCACCGACCCCGTCACGACGCTCGCCCACCAGGTCCGCGTCGTGAGCGACGGGAACCTGCGCCAACCCGTCGCCGTCCAGGCACCGGGAGAGATCGGGGCGCTCGCGGTCGACGTCGAGCACATGCGCCGAGAGCTCGTGAGCCAGGTCGCGGAGATCCGCTCGTCGCACGAGGAGGTCGAGCACTCGCACGAGATGCTCGCGGCGCAGGCGCAGGAGCTGGCGCGCTCCAACCGCGACCTGGAGCAGTTCGCGTACGTGGCCTCGCACGACCTGCAGGAGCCGTTGCGCAAGGTCGCGTCGTTCACCCAGCTGCTGCAGAAGCGGTACGGGGGGCAGCTCGACGACCGCGCCGACCAGTACATCGAGTTCGCGGTCGACGGCGCGAAGCGCATGCAGCGCCTCATCCAGGACCTGCTGGGTTTCTCGCGCGTCGGGCGCACGGGGACCGAGAGGGGGCCCGTGGACCTCGAGAAGTCCTTCGCCGTGGTGCTCTCCGACCTCGAGGAGAAGATCGCGACGACCGGCACGAGCGTGACCCACGACCCCCTGCCCACGGTGCGCGGGGAGCGGGCGCTGCTCGAACAGCTCTTCGTCAACCTCGTCGGCAACGCGATCAAGTTCCGGGACCCCGAGCGTCCCCCCGTGGTGCACGTCGCGGTCCGCTCGCTCGACACCGCCTGGGAGTTCGCGGTGTCCGACAACGGCATCGGCATCGACGCGCAGTACGCGGAACGGGTCTTCGTGATCTTCCAGCGCCTGCACCCCAAGGACGTCTACGAGGGGACCGGGATCGGTCTGGCACTGTGCAAGCGGATCGTCGAGTACCACGGGGGCAGGATCTGGATCGAGCAGACCCCGGGAGGCGGCACGACGGTCCGGTTCACGATCGCGCACCAGTACGACCCGGTCGGGGCCGCCCCGTCCGCGCCGTCGGCGGGGTGAGGACCGACCGCGTCGCTCGCCCGTCGGCGCGCGCAGCCGCGCCCGGACGTCTCGCGTCGACTAGGCTCACGGCGTGGCTCCGGAGGACCGGGGCCCGACGACGAGGAACGGCGCGGTGGACGACATGAGCAACGGGCACAAGGTGATCGACGTCCTGCTGGTCGAGGACGACCCCGGTGACGTGCTCATGACGCGTGAGGCCTTCGAGGACCACAAGGTCACCAACCGTCTCTCGGTCGTCAGCGACGGCGTGAGCGCGATGGCGTTCCTGCGCAAGGAGGGGGAGTACGCCGACGCCCCGACGCCCGACCTGAACCTGCCGCGCATGGACGGTCGCGAGGTGCTCGGCGAGCTCAAGTCCGACCCTGCGCTGCGGCAGATCCCGGTGGTCGTGCTGACGACGTCGGAGGCCGAGGAGGACGTCGTGCGGTCGTACTCGCTGCACGCCAACGCCTACGTGACCAAGCCGGTCGACTTCGACCGGTTCATCGACGTCGTGCGTCAGATCGACGACTTCTTCGTCACGGTCGTCCGGCTGCCCGCTCGCTGAGCGCGCCCCGCGGTCGCGCGCCGGGGTGCCCGGCCCGTACGAGAGAGCGCCCAGGCCAGCGTGCCGGGAAGCATCGGGCGGCCCCCGGTGTTGTCGTGATCGAACCGCCCGAGAACCGTGCCGGCACCGCCCGGCCGACGACCTGGGCGGGCGAGGACGACGACGGAGGAGCATCTGGTGTTGGACCCACGAGAGATCTACGAGGTGGACGAGGCCGCTGTGGCGCGCGTCCTGCCTGCGGCGACGGGGGCGCAGGGAGAGGCTGCCGTCCGTGCGACGGGCCCGGTCATGCTGCACTCGGTCCGCGGGTTCGTGGACGCGGGGACGGCCGGCGAGCTCGCGGTCGAGCACCTGCTCGAGGAGTTCGAGGTCACGCGGTTGGTCACGTTCGACGTGGACCAGCTCCTGGACTACCGCTCGAAGCGCGTGACGATGGTGTTCGACGCTGACCGGTGGGCGTCGTACGACGAGCCGTTCCTCGCGATCGACCACCTGCGGGACGCCGAGGGCACGGGCTTCCTGCTCCTGCACGGCATGGAGCCGGACCTGCAGTGGGAGCGCGTGGTCGCCGCGCTGCGCGAGCTGGTGAACCGCTTCGACGTGTCGCTCGTCGTGGGCTTCCACGGCATCCCCATGGGCATCCCGCACACGCGTCCGCTGTCGGTGACGGCGCACGCGACGCGCCGCGAGCTCATCGAGGACCACACGTCGTGGTTCGGCACGGTCAAGGTCCCGGGCTCGCTGGCTTCGCTGCTCGAGCTGCGCCTGGGCGAGTCGGGGCACGACGCGATGGGTTTCACGGTGCACGTGCCGCACTATCTCGCCCAGTCGCCGTTCCCGCCCGCGGCCGTGGTGGCGCTCGAGAACGTCCAGCGGTCGACCGGCCTGGACCTGCGGGTCGCGGCTCTCACGGCGGGCGCCCAGGAGGCGGTGGCCGAGGTCGAGCGGCAGATGGCCGAGTCGGAGGAGGTCACGGCGGTCGTGCGCGCGCTCGAGGAGCAGTACGACGCGTTCGCGCGCTCGGTGGGCCGCACGAGCCTGCTCGCAGAGTCGGCTCCCATTCCGACTGCTGACGAGCTCGGGGCCGAGTTCGAACGTTTCCTTGCCCAGCAGACGGGGGAGTGACGTCCGCTCGCGGAGGTTCTGCGGAGGTTGTGCGGACGAATCACGGTATTTCGTCGGCGCTTGACGTGGCGAACTTCACCTTCACCGTGCAAAACTAAGTCTCGTTGCAGTGACGTGCTCGAGACATGCCTTCGCGTGAACCGGTATCGGCGCAGCAGGATCCCGGTCCGCCGAGGTCGTGCCAGTCCAACCGGCGGTCGCCACGACCGGACCTCGCGGAGCGCGTCGCGGGTCCGCGTGGCTGCGGCTCGATGAACGGACGAAGGGTTCGTTCGCGGATGTCCCCGCATGGACAGAAGGTACGAGGAACAGCATGGCGCAGGGTTCTGTGAAGTGGTTCAACGCTGAGAAGGGCTACGGGTTCATCGCCCAGGACGGCGGCGGCGCCGACGTCTTCGTCCACTACTCCGCGATCGAGGCCCAGGGCTACCGGTCGCTCGAAGAGGCTCAGCGGGTCGAGTTCGAGATCACCCAGGGTCCCAAGGGCCCGCAGGCGGAGAACGTCCGCCCGCTCTGATCTCCCTGATCGTGTGCCGACTCTCGCGGGTCGGTGTCGGAGGCCGTACCCCCGCCAGGGGGTGCGGCCTCCGTGCTGCGTCAGCCCTTCCCGTGCCCGACGACGTCGCGTCCGTCCGCGTCCGCCGCACCCGCGGACGTGGCGTCGGCGGGCGGGAGCGACGGCTCCGGGTCCGTGGGCGGGCCGGGCACCGGTGGGTCCTCGAGCGGTGCCGCCGTGCCGGCGAACCGGCGTGCTTCCTCGCCCGTGAGCAGCGTGGCCGGGACGGGCAGGCTGCGCAGCGTGCGTGCGAGCCCAGCGTCGCGCAGGTCGAGCCCTGCCGGGGCCGAGGTGTCGGACGAGCCGGCCACGGTGGGGGCCGCGCCGCGGACGGCGACCAGGACGAGGTTCCCGTAGCGGCGCCCCTTGAGCTGTCCCGGTTCGGCGATCAGACCCACCTCGTCCCAGACGTCCCGGTCGGTCGAGCCGCTCGCGGCGAGGGCGGAGACGGCCGTGGCGAGCTCGGCCCGCGCGAGGGCGAGCGGCGGGCGGTCGGCGCAGTTCGCGAGGTAGAGGCCGCCGGGGCGCAGCACGCGCAGGACGTCGCGCACGAAGGCCGTCGTCGTGACGTGCTCGGGGGTGGTGTCCCCCGCGAAGACGTCGCGCACGACGACGTCCGCGCTCGCGTCCGCCAGCGTCGCGAGCTCCGCGCGAGCGTCGCCGGCGCGCAACCGCAGGCGGGGGGCACGGGGGAGCGCGAACCACTCGCGCACGCGCGTGACGAGGTCGGCGTCCAGGTCGACCGCGACCTGGCGGGAGTCGGGGCGCTCGTGCTCGACGTACCGGGCGAACGTGCACCCGGCGGCGCCCAGGTGGACGACCCGCAGGGGGCCGGGCGGGAGCGCGGCGAGGACCGCCGCCATCTGCTGCATGTACTCGAACGTGAGAAGGCCCGGGTCGGCGAGGTCCAGGTGCGAGCTCGGCACCCCGTTGACGAGGAGGGTGACGCCCGTGCTGCCGTCCGGGTCCGGCACCAGCCGGGCGGTGCCCGTCGAGGTGCGGAGCTCCTCGGTGGGCAGGTCGCGAGTGGTCTCGGCGCCCTGCGGCCGCGCGCCTGCGCGGCCGCGGCGCGACGGCGGGACGGTCTCTGTGGGTGGGGAGGTGGATGCTGAGGAACGACGGGACGAGCGCCCGGTGGTCTTGCGGCCCATGAGGTCAACCGTAGGGGGTGCGGGACCGCGGGTGCGCCCTCGTCGCCGGACCGCCGGGTCGACCGACCTGACCGAGCGGATTGACAGATTCGAACAGGTGTTCGATAGTTGGCATGGAGGTGTTCCGATGACCACACAGCACAGGGCGCTCCCGGGAGCGGGGGCCGTCGCTCCCGAGGTCGCGCGCCTCCTGGCCCGTGCCGACGCCGAGCTGGTCGCTGCCGGGCTCACGGCCGACCCTGCGGAGCGCTTCGTCCACTCGCACCTCGGGGCGCTGCGGTCCGCGGCCGCCGTGGTCGCGCTCCGTGGCAGGCCGTCCTCGCGGTCTCGCGCGCGGTCCGTCTGGGACATGCTCGCGCTCGTCGAGCCGGGCCTGTCAGGCTGGTCGGTCTACTTCGCGGGCGGGGCGCGGATCAGGGCCGCAGTCGACGCGGGGCGCTTCGACGCGGTCGAGGCGCACCAGGCCGACGAGATCATGGCCTGCGCCGAGGACTTCCGCGACGAGGTCGCCATGCTCGTCGACCCCGACGTCGGGTTCGTCCGCCATCCCTCCCTGCGGGTCGTGGCCTCGTGAGGCCCCTCGTGGCGGGCGTGCGATGAGCCGCGGCCCACGAGCCACGCAGGCTCGACGCGACTGGGGGGACGACGAGACGGGCTGCTCCATCCTGCACGTCGACATGGACGCCTTCTTCGCCTCGGTCGAGCTGACGCGCCGCCCGGAGCTGGTGGGGAGGCCCGTGATCGTCGGCGGGGCCGAGCGCAGCGTCGTCCTGGCGGCCACGTACGAGGCGCGCGAGTTCGGCGTCCACTCGGCCATGCCCATGGCGCTCGCCCGTCGGCTGTGCCCGCACGCCGTCATCGTGCCTCCTGACCACCGGGCGTACCAGGACGCTTCGCGCGCGGTCATGGAGATCGTCCACGAGATCACGGCGCTCGTCGAGCAGATCAGCATCGACGAGGCGTTCCTCGACGTGAGCGGCGCCCGTCGCAGGCTGGGCGCGCCGACGTTCATCGCCCAGGGTCTGCGGGAGCGGGTCCGGCAGGAGGTCGGCATCACCTGCTCCGTCGGGATAGCCACGACCAAGTTCGTCGCCAAGCTCGCGTCCACGCACGCCAAGCCGGACGGCCTGATGCTGGTCCCGGCATCCTCGACCGTGCCCTTCCTGCGCACGCTGCCCGCAGGGGCTCTGTGGGGGGTCGGGGAGCGGACCGAGAAGACGCTCGCGGGATGGGGCATCACGACCGTCGCGGAGCTCGCCGACACCGACGTCGCGACGTTGCAGGCCGCGGTCGGGAAGGCGGCCGGTGCCCACCTGCACGACCTCGCCTGGGGTCGGGACCCCCGTCCCGTCGAACCCGGGCGTGCCGAGCAGAGCATCGGTGCCGAGACGACGTTCGCGCAGGACCTCTACGACTTCGCGGTCATCGGATCGGCCTTGCTGGGCCTCGCGGACCGGTGTGCGTCCCGCCTGCGCAGTCAGGGGTTCGTGGCGCGGACGGTGTCGGTGAAGGTCCGGACGGCGGACTTCCGCACGCTCACGCGTTCCCGAACGCTCGCTTCGCCCACCGACGTGGCGCAGGAGATCCACGCCGTGGCGCTCGAGCTCGCACGGGGCGTGGACCGACGTGGCCTGCCCGTGCGCCTCGTGGGTGTGCGTGCGGAGAACCTGGAACGTCGGGGCGCCTCGGTCGAACAGCCGACGCTCGAGGAGTCGGTGCAGGAGGCGTCCGGCGCGCAACGCGAGGCCGAGCGGGCGCTCGACCTGATCCGCGACCGTTTTGGGGTGAATTCGATCGGCCCGGCGTCCACGCGACGGCGCTCGACTACCACCCGGGCAGATGTAGAACTATCCTGAGGGGGACACATATCAACCGCTGAGAACCGGGGGTGCCCATGCCTCTGTCAGAGTACGAGCAGCGCGTACTGGAACAGATGGAAAGAGCGCTGACCTCGGATGATCCGCGGTTGGCGACGACGCTTCAGTCGAGCCCCCGGAAGTCGGGTCTGCGCTACGTCGCCGCAGGCGTCGGCGTCGTCGGAGGACTGCTTCTCCTCGTGTTCGGTGCGGCGTCGGCCTCGCCGGTGCTGGGAGTCGCCGGGTTCGTCGTGATGTTCGCGGGCGTCGCGTTCGCGTTCTCCGCGCCCCGCAAGTCGACGACCGGTCCGGTCGGGGTCGTGGACGAGCACGGCAAGGTCACGCCCCCGAAGGCCTCGGCCAAGGGAGGCGCGTCCCGTCAGGGCTTCCTCACCCGACTGGAAGAGCGTTGGGACCGTCGACGCGAGCAGGGCGGTCGTTGAGCTCTTCACGAACCCCCGCCACCACCTGGTCACGCAACGCGGCCAGGTCGTTCGGCGGCGGAGGAGACCAGGTGCGCGCGTAGCGCTCCGACTCCACCTCTGCGGCCAGTGCGACGAGGGCGTCGACCGTCGTGTCCGGGAGGTGGCGGCCCGTCCTCTGCGCGACCTGGCTCGCCACGACGGCCGGGACCTGGCGGAGCGTGACGGACGCCTGCCAGCGAACGCCCAGGTCGTCGAGCTGCCGGACGAGATCCGCCCACGTCGACTCGACGTCGAGCTCGGGGGTCGAGCCCCCTCGGCGTCGCACCGCCACCCACCCCACGACCGACAGGACGAGGACGACCACCAGGGTGATGATGCCCGCGCCCCAGCCGCCCCCTGAGGTCGCCTGGCCGTCTTCCTGCCCGGCACCTGCCCCTGGCGCCGGAGCCGTGGTCTGACCGGTTCCGGCCGTGGCGTCCGGGCCGACCTGGCTCGTCGGCACGTCGTCGGGCACGGACGTCGAGTCGTCACCCGAGGGGCCGAGCAACGGGTCGGCCCAGGAGGGGACAGGGCCGGCCTGCACCGCGGGGGTCGGCTCGAACCTGACCCATCCCTGACCCGGGAAGTACAGCTCCGGCCAGGCGTGCGAGTCCTTGCCGGTGACCTGGTAGACGTTGTCGCTCGTGCGCTCGCCCGGCAGGAAGCCCACGGCCAGGCGCGCCGGGATCCCGACCGAGCGGGCCATCATCGTCATCGAGGTCGCGAACTGGACGCAGTATCCTTCGCGGTCCTGGAGGAAGTTCCACACCGTGTCGTCGGTCGCGCCGTCGGGGACCTGCGTGGAGTAGGTGAAGTTGGCTCCGTCGCGGAAGTAGGACTGCAGGGCGACCGCGGCGTCGTAGCGCGTCGTGGTGCCCGCGACGATCTCTTCGGCAAGGGTGCGGATCTCGTCCCGGTGCGCGCTGTCGGGGACCTCGACCACGTTGGGGTCGTCCACGTCGTCGCCCGAGCTGGTCCGCAGCGCGTCGGCGGTCAGCTGGCGCGCGAAGACCTCGAACGAGTAGGTCATGCCTGGCGTCGTCGCAGAGCTCCCCGACACCTCGTCCCGGGAGTCGTCGTAGAACCACTCGCCCTCGACGTCGATCGACCTGGGCTCGGTCGGCAGGACCAGCTTCTCGTCGCGCAGCGTCCGGAGCGTGACGTCGACCGTCCGGGGGTCGCCCGACCCGATCTCGGCGCCGGTGGGCCACAGCACCTGCCCGGCGTCGACCGGGGGGCCTTGCCTCGAGTCGCCGCGGCGCCAGCTCTTCCCGTCGAAGCCGGTCAGCGTGAACATGCGCAGGGGGCCGATGCTGGTGCTGGTTCCTCCCTGCGCCGCCTCCTGCGGAAACTCGTAGGTCAGCGCGACCTCCTGGGAGCGGGCGCCGAGGTCGTCCTCCATGTCCAGGTCGCTGGCCAGGCGTTCGGTCGGGCCGGCGGTCGTGAAGAACGCCGACCACGGCGAGCTCAGGATCTGGGGGATCGCGCCGGCGGCGCTGCCCGCGACGAGCGCCACCACGGCGATCGCCGCGGTGGCTCCCAGGATTCCTCCGGCACGCAGGACCCGTGCGGCGGGGCCGACGGGGGCGGCCGCTGCGCCCCGGCGACGGCTCGCGAGGTGCGGGTTGTCGACCGCCACGAGAAGAAGGAGCGCGACGACCGTGACGACGAACACGGGCGGCGGGATGGCGCCTTCGATGACCAGGGGCGGGATCCACAGGGCGAGGAGCGGGAGCGCGGCTGCCGCGGGGAACCGCAGGCCGCCCACGACGAGGTCGGTGGCGAGGAAGACGAGGCCGGCACCGGCCACCGCGATGAGGGCGAGGGGGAACGAGGGGTCGATCGGGGCGACCTCGGCGGCGATCAGTGCCCGCCCCGCCGCGAGGCGGGCCAGGAGGCGATCGATGCTCGCGCCGCTGATCGCGAGGTCGATGCCGCGTGAGGTCGGCCCGCCGAACAGGGCCAGGAGTCCCCAGGCCCCGACCACCAGTCCCGACAGCGTGGGGACGATCCCCCTGAGCCCGACGTCGTGGCGTCGCGAGCGAGCATCAGGACCGCGCTCGAGCAGGAGTCGGGTGCCCCCGGTCACGAGTGCGAGCACCAGGACGAGCGCCGTCCCGGTGCTGGTCCACTGCCCTGGTCCGATGAGCACCGTGAGGGCTCGGAACGACGCGAGGGTCGCGACGACGACGAGGGCGGTGGTGGCGACGACCCGCAGGACGGTCGCGCGCGAGGCGCGGCGGGTTGGCTGGGGGGACGTGCTCGTCACCGGTGCTCCTCCATGAGTCGGTTCCATGCGTCGGTGATCGTGGTGGAGCGCGGGTCGACGGCGACGGCGTGCCACCCGATCGTGCGGAGCCTGGTCAAGGTGTCCTGGACGGCGGCGTCCCGGTCGTCGTGCGCGGGGGCGACGACGAAGGCCCAGTGGTTGCCGTCTCCCGCCAGCGGGACGAGCGACGGCCCGGAGAGGGGGCCGAGAGGGCCGATCACCGCGAACGTCAGCTCGCCGGGACGTCGAGAGGCTCGCAGCGCGTCCGCGGTCGCCGCGAGAGCGCGCTCCGCGTCACGCGGGCTGGCGTGGCCCTCGAGGTCGATCGTGTCGTCGAGGATCTGAGCGGCACCGTCGCTCCCGCGCCCGGTCGAGTAGGGGTACGCCTCGAGGGCAGGCGCCGCGGTCGACGCGACGAGCCGGGCCGGGTGTCCGGCACCCAGGAGCGTGACGGCGACCGAGGCCGCCGCCTCGACCGCCCATTCCCCGTCCTGCGCCGCCCGCGACGACCTGTCGGTGTCCGGAGGGGGGAGGACTCCTCGGTCGAGGAGCACGGTGACGGGCGGCACGCCGGCGTTCTCGTCGGTGCGCACCATGAGCTGTCCTCGGCGGGCGGCCGTGGCCCAGTGCACGCGGCGGGGGTCGTCGCCCGAGACGTACTCTCTCAGGATGCTGTCGTCGCTCGACGAGGTGCGCGCACCGTTGGCGGACCGGGCGAGGTCGCCGAAGGCGCGCGACCCGCGTGTCGCCAGCTCGGTCGTGCGCGGGCGGACGGAGACCATGCTCCGTTCCCCGAGCGGCTGCGCGGCCCGGACGAGGCCGAAGACGTCCACCCTGCTGGTGAGGACGGGGCCGAGCGGCCAGCGACCGCGGTGCTCGGGGCGCAGCCGGTAGCGGACGGCGATCCGGTCGGGGTGCGAGACGACCTGCGCGCGCAGCGCGTCGTGCTCGCACAGCTCGGCCGCTGCCTGCTCGCTGATCTGCAGCCGAGCGAGTCGTGCGAGCGCCGTCGCGGTCGGGGAGACGGGGGAGACGAGGAGCCGGGTGGTGACCTGATGACCGCGGACCGCGGGATCCGGCTCGACACGGCGCGAGACGCGCAGGGCGCCCCGGCCCCGGTCGATCCTGCGCAGCACCATCCAGGCCCAGGCACCGCCGACGACGAGCAGCCCTGCTGCGCCGAGCGCGACGAGGTCCGCGAGGCCGAGGGCGGTGCCGGCGGCGACGAGGGCGACGCTCGCTGCGAGGACTGCGGTACCCCGGGTGGTGGGACGGACTCGCGCGAGCCTGCTCGGGCTCCGCGGTGCGCGACGCGGACCAGGCACCTCAGTGACGTTCCGTCGCCGTGTGGGCCGGGATCGGGGTCGCCTCGACGAGGGAGCGCACGACCTGCTCGGTCGTGCGGCCCGCGAGCCGGGACTCGGTCGAGAGGATCAGCCGGTGCGCCAGGACGGGCTGCGCCAGGAGCTGGACGTCGTCCGGCAGGACGTGGTCACGACCCGCCATCGCGGCGACCGCCTTGGCGGCGCGCAGCAGCTGGAGCGAGGTACGGGGGGAGGCGCCGAGCTTCAGGCCGGGGTGCTCCCTGGTCTGGGTGACGAGCGCGAGCACGTAGCGCTTGACGGCGGGCGAGGCGTAGACGGACCGGGCGACCTGGGCGAACCTCAGGATCGTCGGGCCGTCGACGACCGGTTCGATGTGCTCGAGCGGGGTGTCCGACTCCTGGCGCTCGAGCATCTCGAGCTCGGCGTCGAGGTCCGGGTAGCCGACCGTGAGCCGGGCCATGAAGCGGTCCCGCTGCGCCTCGGGGAGGGGGTACGTGCCCTCCATCTCGACGGGGTTCTGGGTGGCGACGACGAGGAACGGGCGAGGGAGCCGGTGCGTGGTCCCGTCGACCGTCGTCTGCCCTTCCTCCATGCACTCGAGCAGGGCGGACTGGGTCTTGGGCGACGCTCGGTTGATCTCGTCGCCGATGACGATGTTGGAGAACACGGGTCCCGGACGGAACTCGAAGTCGTGGGTCTCCGTGCGGAAGATGTTGACCCCGGTGAGGTCGCTGGGCAGCAGGTCCGGTGTGAACTGGATGCGCCCGACGTGGCAGTCGATCGTCCGGGCGAGCGCCTTGGCGAGCGTCGTCTTGCCGACGCCGGGGACGTCCTCGAGGAGGAGGTGTCCCTCTGCGAGGAGGACGGCGACCGTCAGGTGGACGAGCTCCGGCCGTCCGGAGATCACCGACTCGATCCGGGTCCGGATCCGTCCGGTCGCCTCGACGAGCTCGCCGAGAGGATCGATCCCGTCGCGCCGTGGCGCGGTGGAGTAGTCGGTGAGCACGAGAACCTCCGTTGGTCACGCCTTGCATCTGGAAGGTCGAGCCTAGTTGACCATCCTCCCCACTTCCCTCCACGTCCGGATCACGGGATCGTCCGCCGAGCGCGCGGACCGGGGACGAGTCGGGCGTACTCCGCGAAGGCCCCGCAGCGGCGACGCAACGCGCGCGGCGCGCTCCACTGCTGCCCATGCCTCCTGACCTGCGGAGATTCTGCGAAGAGGGGTGAAATGAATCCGATATCCCAGGCCCGGTGGAGGCATGTGGAGTACTGTGGAGGACGAGGGAGCGGGAGGGGAGGTGCAGGCTGATGAACGAGTCGTTCAGCGGTTCTCCGAGCCTGCTCCTCGGGACGTACACCCCTCGGCTCGACGACAAGGGACGGCTCATCCTGCCTGCGAAGTTCCGTGGACAGCTCGCCTCGGGGCTGGTCATGACCAGGGGGCAGGAGAGGTGCTTGTTCCTCCTGCCGATGGACGAGTTCCGCCGGATGTACGACCAGATCCGCCAGGCCCCCGTCACGAGCAAGCAGGCGAGGGACTACCTCCGCGTCTTCCTCTCGGGAGCCAGCGACGAGATCCCGGACAAGCAGGGCAGGATCTCGATCCCGGCCCCGCTGCGGACGTACGCGGGGCTCGACCGGGACGTCGCCGTGATCGGTGCCGGCACCCGTGTCGAGATCTGGGACGCCGCCGCGTGGGAGACGTACCTCGCCGACCAGGAGGCCGAGTACGCCGCCACGGCCGAGGAGGTGCTCCCGGCGTTGCGCTTCTGATCGCACGGACCTCCGGGTCCGACCCGCACGAGAGACCAGCACGAGCAGCACGAGAAGCAGGTGGCAGGCTCCGCACGATGAGGCCTCCTCCCGCCCGGTCTGGCGCACTTCCCCGGCGCCAGAAAGGACGCGGAGGGAGACCTGATCGGGCGGGGCGGCCCGCAGGACGAACGACGAACAGCCCCGCACAGAATGCACCACCCCTCTTCAGCCCGACGAGGACCGACCAGGAAGGAGGCGTCATGACCACACCTCGCAGCACGTCAGGATCAGGAGCGGAGGACCGTCACGTGCCGGTCCTCCTGCAACGGTGCGTGGACCTCCTCGCCCCTGCCCTCGCCGAACCCGGTTCCGTGCTGGTCGACTGCACGCTCGGGATGGGTGGCCACACGGAGGCGGTGCTCGAGCAGGTCCCCACCGCACGTGTCGTGGGGATCGACCGCGACCCGCAGGCCATCGCGCTCGCCTCGGAGCGGCTCGCCCGCTTCGGTGAGCGGTTCCAGGCCGTGCACGCGGTCTACGACGAGATCGGCGAGGTCGTCGCGGACCTGGGGCTGTCCGCCGTCCAGGGCGTCCTCATGGACCTCGGCGTCTCGTCGCTGCAGATCGACGAGTCGGAGCGCGGCTTCTCGTACGCCCAGGACGCACCGCTCGACATGCGCATGGACACGACGGCGGGCCTGACGGCGGCCGACGTCCTCAACACCTACGACGAGCGAGAGCTGACGAGGATCCTGCGGGAGTACGGCGAGGAGCGCTTCGCGCAGCGGATCGCGCGAGCGGTCGTCCGTCGCCGTGAGGTCGAGCCCTGGACCCGCAGCGCCGCTCTGGTGGACCTCGTGCGGTCGAACATCCCGGCTGCCACGCGCAAGACCGGTGGCAACCCGGCCAAGCGCACCTTCCAGGCGCTGCGGATCGAGGTCAACGGCGAGCTCGAGGTGCTCGAGCGCGCTGTACCGGCCGCTGTCGACGTCCTTGCCGTGGGAGGCCGGATCGTCGTCGAGTCCTACCAGTCGCTCGAGGACCGCATCGTCAAGCGCGAGCTCGCCCGCGGCGCGACGTCGAGCGCGCCTGCCGGGCTGCCCGTCGAGCCCGAGACCCACAAGCCCTATCTCAAGCTGCTCGTCCGCGGGGCCGAGGAGGCTCCTGCCGACGAGCTCGAGCGCAACCCGCGCTCGGCCTCGGTCCGGCTGCGGGCCGCCGAGAGGCTGCGACCCACACCTGACCACCTACGCCACCGCCCACGAGGGGAGAACAAGCCATGAGCGCACGACAGGCCGCTGCCCGGCCTCTGACGTCGACCAGCCCGGCGCCCGCCCGCAGGCCGTCGCTCACCGCCCTGCCGGGAGGCGCAGCGGGGAGGTCGCAGCGCCCGCGGCTCGAGGCGGTGCGAGCCCCGCTGCAGGTGCGGTCCCGCGTGCCCTTCCTGGTCCTGTGCATGTCGATCCTCGGGGCCGCGCTGCTGGGTGCGCTCCTGCTGAACACGACCATGGCCAAGGGGTCGTACCAGATCTCGGACCTGCGGACCAAGGCGGGGGTGCTCGAGCAGGACACGCAGTCCCTGCACTCGCAGCTGCAGGCCGCGGCGACGTCGCTCCACAGCCGGGCGACCGCGCTGGGCATGGTCGAGTCCGACGCGCCGACGATGCTGCGCCTGTCGGACGGTGCGATCGTGGGAGCGCCGGAGGCCGGGAGCGTCCCGTGACCCGTGGGGCGGACCGGCAGGGTCGTGGCGCTCAGCCACGCCGTGCCGGGGCGTCCCGTGGGAGCGCCTCGGCGCCCCGCAAGGCCGGCGACCGCTCTGCGAGCGAGGCGTCGGCCGTGCGCGGCGCGAGCAGCGCTCAGCGGTCGCCCGCGCAGGGTTCGACCGTGGCCCGCAGTGGTGGAGCGGGGCGGGGCACGGGGCTCGGCCGACCCGCTGCGGCCGCCCTGCCCGCCCCCGGGCGTCCGGAACGTCGTCAGCGCTGGATCATGGGGATCGCCCTGGCGGTCCTGCTGGTCTTCGCGGTCCGGCTCGTCTACGTCCAGGTCGTGATCGGCCCGAGCCTCGCTCAGGCGGCCGAGAACCAGCGCACGCAGTCGCACGTGACGATGGCGCACCGTGGGGACATCACGGACGCCGACGGCGTGGTGCTGGCCACGTCGATCGACCGCTACACGGTCTCGGCGGACCAGAAGACGATCCCGGACTTCGTGCCGTCGGCCCGGCACACGGTCGACGGGAAGAAGGTCGAGGGCACGGGGGCGGTCGCGCTCGCACGCCTGCTCGCCCCCATCCTCGACCGCTCGGCGCCCGAGCTCGCGGCCCAGCTCAGCGGGACGAACGGGCGGGTCAACCGCAACGTGATCCTCAAGAAGGACGTCGTCCCGGAGGTGCAGCGCCAGATCGTCGAGCTCGGTGTCTCGGCGTACATCAGCACGAAGCTGACCACCGAGCGCACCTACCCGGCGGGCACCACGGCCGGGAACATCGTCGGCTACGTCGGCGCTCAGTCGTCCGAGGACGGCGCGACCGAGCAGGTCGTGGGTCTCGGAGGGATCGAGGCGACCTACGACGACCTCCTCACCGGGACCCCGGGGAGCGAGAGCTTCCAGCGTGCCGGAGGTGCGGGCGGGGTGCGGATCCCCGGGAGCACGCGCGAGAACGTCGAGGCCGTGCCCGGCAGCTCGGTGGCGCTGAGCCTCGTGCGCGACATCGGCTGGAAGGCCCAGGACTCGATCGACAAGGCGGTGGCGGAGACGGGGGCGGACTACGGGATCGCGGTGGTCCAGGACGTCAGGACCCAGGAGGTCCTGGCGCTCGCCGACTCGGGCGCGATCGACCCGAACGACCGCAGCGACGCGCGGGTCGCGGACGGCAGCCGAGCCGTCAAGGACGTCTTCGCGCCGGGCTCGACGGGCAAGGTCGTGACGATGGCCGCCGTGATCGAGGAGGGGCTCGCGACGCCCGCGAGCCAGTACGAGGTCGACTACACGTACACGACCGCGAACGGTGAGACCTTCAGGGACTCGCACGTCCACGGGCTGGAGAAGCTGACCCTCGCGGGCATCCTCGCGGAGTCCTCCAACACCGGCACGGTCATGGTCGGCCAGGACCTGCCCAAGCAGACCCGTGAGGACTACCTGCGGGCCTTCGGGTTCGGGGCGAAGACCGGGCTCGGGCTGCCCGGCGAGTCCGCGGGCCTCCTCGCCCCGGCCGACAAGTGGGACGGGCGGACCGAGTACGCGGTCCTGTTCGGCCAGGGGCTGGCGGTCAACGCGGTCCAGGCCACGAGCGTCTTCTCGACGATCGCCAACGGTGGCAAGCGCGTCGCCCCGACGCTCCTCAAGGGCACGACGGGCCCCGACGGCGTCTTCACCCCCGCCCCGGCGCGCGAGACGACCCAGGTGGTGTCGGAGTCGACGGCCGACCAGGTCCTGCACATGATGGAGGCCGTGGTCGAGGAGGGGTCCGGCGCAGCGGCGGCGATCGACGGCTACCGCGTGGCCGGCAAGACGGGCACGGCGGAGGAGGTCGGTGCGGACGGGCGGCTGACGGACATCATGGCCTCGTTCATCGGGGTGGCCCCCGCCGACGACCCGCGGTACACCGTGTCGGTGTTCCTCAAGAACCCTCGGACGAACATCTTCGGCGGGCTCGTCGCAGCACCTGTGTTCAAGGACGTGATGGGCTTCACGCTGCAGCACATGAACGTGCCGCCGAGCTCGAAGGTCGAGGAGCCCTACGCGACCGAGTGGTGACCGCGTCGGCGCGTGGCCGGGGGTGCGCCCGTCGGGCAGCCTCCCGGGCGGGCGCGGGGCGCGGGGCGCGTGCCGAGGTGCCGCTCCGGGTGCCCGTGGCGACGGCGCCCTGCGGACGGCCCTGTGGGGGTTCCCACACGGGCCGACGCGGCGTGCGCCGAGCACGACGGACGTGCGTGAAGGTCCCGTGAAGTACCCGGTCGGGGCGTCCGCGCCGACGGGGCGAGACCCTGACGCACGGTAGGTTCTACTCGTGACATCCCCGATCGACCGCCTTCGTCCCGCCACGTCCGTGCACCGCACAGCCCGGGAGCTCGCGACCGCCTTCGACCTCGTCACCGACGCCGGGGGGACGGCGTCGGGCCAGGGGGACGACGCCCTCGGAGCGACCGAGATCTGGTCCGTGGCCTCGGACAACCGCGTCGTCGCCGACGGCGACCTCTTCGTCGCCCTGCCCGGCGCGGGCACGCATGGAGCACGGTTCGCGAGCGACGCGATCTCGCGCGGCGCGCGTGCCGTGCTGACGGACCCGCAGGGCGCGCGGCTGCTCGCCGACGCCCAGGAGACCCGCGTGCCGGTGCTCGTGACGCAGGACCCGCGCACCGTCCTGGGGCACGTCGCGGCCTGGGTCTACGGACAGCCCGCAGCGCAGCTGACCACGTTCGCCGTGACGGGCACCAACGGCAAGACGACCACGACGTACCTGCTGGACCACGTACTGCGCACCCTCGGGTGGAAGGGCGGCCTGATCGGCACGGTCGAGATGCGCTCGGGCGACCGGGTCCTGCCGAGCCGTCTGACGACTCCCGAGGCCGCGGACCTGCAGGCCCTGCTGGCCACGATGCGCGAGGACGGAGTCGGGACGCTCGCGATGGAGGTGTCCTCGCACGCGCTGTCGCTGCACCGCGTGGACGGCATCGTGTTCGACGTGGCGGGGTTCACCAACCTGAGCCAGGACCACCTCGACTTCCACGGGGACCTCCAGGAGTACTTCGAGGCCAAGGCTGCGCTCTTCACGCCGCAGCACGCGCGCCGGGGTGTGGTCGTGGTGGACGACCCCTGGGGCCGACGGCTGGCCGAGGTCGCCACGATCCCGGTGGCGACGCTCGCCGTCGCCGGCGGCGACAGGACCGACGCCACGGACGCGGACTGGACCGTGACCGACGTGCGCGCCGTCGACCCGGCCACCGGCACGGGAAGCTCGTTCGTCCTGCGTCACCGCGACGGCCGCGAGCTGCGGACCTCGACCGCTCTCCCCGGTGGGTTCAACGTGGCCAACGCGGCGCTCGCGCTGGCGATGGTCCTGGAGGCGGGCGCCGACCCGCGCGACGTCGCCACGGCGCTCGAGGCGGCCGGCGGCGTGAGCGCCCAGGTTCCCGGGCGCATGGAGGTCGTGGGCACCGCTCCACGCGTCGTGGTCGACTTCGCGCACAACACGGACGCGCTCTCGCTCGCCCTGGCCGCCCTGCGCCCGACGACGACGGGGCGCCTCGTGGTGGTGTTCGGCGCGACCGGGGACCGGGACAAGGGCAAGCGACCCAGCATGGGGGCGGTCGCGGTCGAGGGCGCCGACGTGGTCGTCGTCACGGACGACGACCCGCACGGGGAGGACCCGGCCGCGATCCGCGCGGAGGTGCTCGCCGGGGCGAGGGCGGCACAGCAGGCCGCAGAGGCGGGCGAGGGCGAAGACGTGCGCGACGACGTCGGGCACGGGGGAGCGGCGCACGCGCGAACCGTGGTCGAGGTCGCACCGCGAGCCACCGCGATCCATGACACGATCCGGGAGGCCGACGCGCAGGACACCGTCCTGATCGCGGGCCGTGGCCACGAGGTCTGGCAGGAGATCGCCGGGGTGGACCATGCCCTGGACGACAGGGTGGAGGCGCGCGCCGCACTGGCCGCGCGCCACGAGACGACGAAGGAGCACGGAGAATGATCGAGCTGACTGCGGCGGAGGTCGCCGCAGCGACCGGTGGGCGGCTGGCCGCCGACCCGGACGTGAGGGTGACCGGCTCGGTCGTCATCGACTCCCGACGGGTGCAGGAGGGCTCGCTCTTCGTGGCGCTCCCCGGGGAGCACGTCGACGGGCACGACTTCGTGCCGGTCGCGGTCGGCAACGGCGCGACACTCGTCCTGGCGGCGCGCGACGTCGACGCGCCGGCGGTCGTCGTGGCGGACGTTCAGGCCGCGCTCGGCGACCTGGCCCGCGAGGTCCTGCGTCGCCTGCGCGCGACGGGCGACCTCCAGGTCGTCGGGATCACCGGGTCGGTCGGCAAGACCACCACGAAGGACCTCCTGGGGCAGCTGCTCGCTCCCCACGGCCGGACCGTCGTGCCGCGGGGCTCGTTCAACAACGAGATCGGCCTGCCCCTGACCGTGCTCGAGGCCGACGCCTCGACCCGCTTCCTCGTCCTCGAGATGGGGGCCAGCGGGATCGGCCACCTGACCTACCTGACGCAGATCGCGCCCCCCGACGTCTCCGTCGTCCTGGCCGTGGGCAGCGCCCACCTGGGGGAGTTCGGCGGGATCGAGGCAGTCGCCGCGGCCAAGTCCGAGATCGTCACGGGCCTCGCGCCGGGGGGCACGGCCGTCCTCAACGCGGACGACCTGCGGGTGGTCGCGATGGCCGCCGTCGCGCCGGGACCCGTGCGGACGTTCGGCACCATCCCGGCTGCCGACGTGCGCGCCGAGAACATCGGGATGGACCGCAGCGGGTGCGCGTCGTTCGACCTGCGCGTGCGCGGGTCCGAGGTCGAGAACCTCCCGGTCCAGCTCCGGCTCGTGGGCGAGCACCACGTCACCAACGCGCTCGCGGCGGCGGCGGCGGCGATCCGGCTGGGGCTCGACCCGCGCTCCGTCGCGGCCGGTCTGAACGAGGCGACCGCGATCAGCCCGCACCGCATGGCGGTCACGGAGCGTCCCGACGGCATCACGGTGATCGACGACTCCTACAACGCGAACCCCGACTCGATGCGCGCCGCGCTCAAGGCCCTCGCGGTCATGGCAGGGCGTGAGCGCAGGTCGGTCGCGGTCCTGGGCGAGATGCGAGAACTCGGGCCCGACTCGCGCGCCGCTCACGACGAGATCGGCCGTCTCGTGGTGCGATTGAACATCAAGCTGCTCGTGGTGGTCGGTGACGGTGCCGGCGGCATCCACGACGGCGCCACCCAAGAGGGGTCCTGGGGCGATGAGACTCGTTTCGTGCCTGACGTCGAGGCGGCCTCCGCGCTGCTGCGCGACGAGCTCCTGCCGGGCGACGTGGTCCTGGTGAAGTCGTCGAACGGCTCGGGCCTGTGGCGCCTGGGCGACGAGCTCGCGGGTGAGGTGCGCCCGTGATCGCGATCCTCGTCTCCGCGTGCGTCGCGCTGCTCGTGGCCCTGCTGGGGACCCCGCTGTTCATCAAGTTCCTGGTCCACCGCAACTACGGCCAGTTCGTCCGCCAGGACGGCCCGACGGCGCACTTCACCAAGCGCGGCACCCCCACCATGGGTGGGGTCGTCATCATCGGGGCGACCCTGATCGGCTGGGCGATGTCCTACGTCGTGGCGTCGATCGTCTCGGACACGCCGAGGACGCCGAGCGTGTCCTCGCTCCTCGTGCTGTTCCTCATGACGGGCCTCGGCCTGGTCGGCTTCTTCGACGACTTCACGAAGATCCGCAAGCAGCGCAGCCTGGGCCTGTCCCCGCGGGCCAAGATCGTCGGCCAGGGGGTCGTGGGCGTCACGTTCGCGGTCCTCGCGCTCCAGTTCCCCAACGAGAACTTCCGCACACCGGCCTCGACGCACATCTCGTTCCTGCGGGACACGAACCTCGATCTCGCGTTCGCGGGGGCGACGGTCGGCCTGATCCTCTTCGTCCTGTGGGCGAACTTCCTCATCACGGCGTGGTCGAACGCGGTGAACCTGACGGACGGCCTCGACGGGCTGGCCACGGGCGTGTCCGTGATCGTCTTCGGCAGCTACATCCTCGTGAGCATCTGGCAGCTCAACCAGAGCTGCCAGATCCTCGACGCCGCCGGGCCGCGCTGCTACGAGGTCCGCGACCCGCAGGACCTGGCGATCGTCGCCGCGGCCATCATGGGCGCGTGCGTCGGCTTCCTGTGGTGGAACGCGAGCCCCGCGAAGATCTTCATGGGTGACACGGGTTCGCTCGCCCTGGGCGGCGCGCTGGCCGGCCTCACGATCCTGTCGCGCACCGAGGTCCTCGCGGTGATCATCGGCGGCCTGTTCGTCATCATCGTGCTCTCGGACGTCATCCAGATCGGGTACTTCAAGATGACGGGCAAGCGGGTCTTCAAGATGGCGCCCTTGCACCACCACTTCGAGCTGTCCGGGTGGGGAGAGGTGACGATCGTCATCCGGTTCTGGTTGATCGCCGGCCTGTTCGCGGGTCTCGGGCTGGGGATCTTCTACGCGGAGTGGGTGGTCAGCTAGTGTCCGACGCGACCGACCATGCGCTGCGTGTCCCGTGGGACCGGGCACGCGTCCTGGTCGCCGGGCTCGGGGTCTCCGGTCGCGCCGCGGTCTCCGCGCTGACGACCCGGGTGGCCTCGGTCGTCACGGTGGACCGTGCGGCCCCCGACGCCGACACGGCAGACGCCGCGCAGGTCGACCTGTCCACGGTCGACCTCGTGGTCGCCTCGCCCGGGTGGGCGCCGTCGTCGGACCTGCTGGTGGCCGCCCGGGAGGCGGGCGTCCCCGTCTGGAGCGAGGTCGAGCTCGCCTGGCAGCTGCGCACGGCGCGTGCCGACGGGTCCTACGCCCCGTGGCTCGCGGTCACGGGGACGAACGGCAAGACGACCACGGTCGAGATGCTCACCTCGATCCTGACCGCCGCCGGGCTGCGCACCGCGGCCGTGGGCAACGTGGGCACGCCCGTCGTGACCGCTGCGCTCGACCCCTCCCTCGACGTGCTCGCGGTCGAGCTCTCGAGCTTTCAGCTCCACTTCACGCACAGCATGTCGGCCCAGGCCGCGGCGGTGCTCAACGTCGCGCCCGACCACCTCGACTGGCACGGCTCGCTCGACGCCTACGCGGGCGACAAGGGACGCGTCTACGAGCGTGCCCAGGTGGCCTGCGTGTACAACGTGGCGGACGCCCGGACGGAGCACCTCGTCCGGGAGGCCGACGTCGAGGAGGGGGCTCGGGCGATCGGCTTCACCGTCGGGGCACCCGCGCGGGCGCAGCTCGGCGTGATCGAGGACGTCCTGGTGGACCGTGCGTTCCACACGGCCCCCGACGACCCCGCGCGGCACCGCAGCGCCCAGGAGCTCGCGACGTTCGCGGACCTCGCGCACCTCGCGGGTCCCGACGGCGTGGTGCCCGTCCACGTGGTCGCCAACGCCCTCGCGGCCGCGGCGCTCGCCCGGGCGCACGGGGTGGACGCGCGCGCCGTCCGGGAGGGGCTGCGTTCCTTCAGCCCCGGCGCTCACCGGATCGCGCACGTGGCGACGGTCGACGGCGTCGCGTACGTCGACGACTCGAAGGCGACGAACGCGCACGCCGCGGCCGCGTCGCTCGGCGCCTTCGCGCCCAGGTCGGTCGTGTGGGTCGCGGGCGGACTGGCCAAGGGAGCGACGTTCGACGACCTGGTGCGCTCCCGCGTGTCGAGGCTGCGCGCCGTGGTGCTGATCGGCGTGGACCCCGAGCCTCTCGAGGGCGCACTGGCCCGACACGCACCCGATGTCCCCGTGGTCCGAGTCGATCCCGGCGACACTGGGACGGTGATGCAGCGCGCGGTCTCGAGCGCCCGTGGACTGGCGGTCCCCGGGGACACGGTGCTGCTCGCCCCCGCGTGCGCGTCGATGGACCAGTTCGCGTCCTACGCGACCCGCGGCGACGCGTTCGTGCGCGCGGTCCACGACCTGCCGGGTTCCGAGACCGAGCTGGAGGGGTAGCCCAGTGGCCCAGACGACGAGTGGGCGCGGGCCTGCGTCCCGCTCGGCCGCGGGCCGCACCACGCCGAAGCCTCCGGCCCCGGGCGACGCCCGGCCCACGACCGCTCGCCAGGCCGGGAGGGCGGCGCCGTCGAACCCCGTCCGGACGAAGGGGAGCGAGGCCGGGGGAGCCGCTCGACCCCGCACGCAGGCGGGCGCCGACGGCCCCCGTGCTCCTCGGGCCACCGGCACCGGGAAGCAGACGGGCGCCACCAAGGCCCCCGGCAGGGCAAGGCCTGCGGCGCGCGCGACCAGCACGGCCGCCTCGGGACTGCTCGGTCGGCGCAAGGACGGCGCGACGGCGAAGGCGGGCACCCCCCGCAGGCGACCGCGCGCGACCAGGCGCCCGGCCGTCGACGAGCGCGCCTGGCTGGGTCAGTGGGACAGCGCGGTGACGAGCTACTACCTGCTGGTCGGTGCGACGACCCTGCTCGCGATCATCGGTCTGGTCATGGTGCTGTCGAGCTCGGCGGTCACGGAGATCGCCGCAGGCCGCTCGCCGTACGAGGCGTTCTTCACCCAGGCCCGGTTCGCCCTCATGGGCCTGCCCGTGCTGCTCGTCGCGACGCGGCTGCCCACGAGCTTCTACCGGCACGCGGCGTGGCCGCTCCTCGGCGTCAGCCTGCTGCTCCAGCTCCTGATCTTCAGCCCGCTCGGCAAGGAGGTCAACGGCAACCTCAACTGGCTGAACTTCGGCTCGTTCTACGTCCAGCCCTCGGAGCCGGCCAAGCTCGCGCTCGCGGTCTGGCTCGGGGTGGTCCTCGGCCGCAAGCAGCGGTTGCTGGGGTCGTGGAAGCACGCGATCGTCCCGGCGGTCCCCGGCGCGCTCCTGGTCATGGGGCTCGTCCTGGCGGGCCACGACCTGGGCACCATGCTCGTGATCCTCCTGCTCGTGGCGGGGGCCTTCTTCGTCGCCGGTGTCGACTGGAAGCTCCTCGCGACGGCGGGCGGCATCTCCGCGGTCGTGGTCGGCGTCGGGTTCGTGGCCATGCAGGAGAGCTCGAACCGCATGAGCCGGTTCCTCGCGACCTACGCCGGCGTCTGCGACACGACCGACGCGAACGTGGGCACGGGGTGCTACCAGTCCGTCCACGGCCTGTGGGCCCTCGGGACGGGCGGGCTCGGCGGCGTGGGCCTGGGGGCGAGCCGTGAGAAGTGGAGCTACCTGCCCGAGGCGCACAACGACTTCATCTTCGGCGTGATCGGCGAGGAGCTGGGCCTGCTCGGCACGCTCCTCGTCCTCGCGCTCTTCGCGGTGCTCGGCCTGGCGATGAGCCGCGTCATCCGTCGGCACCCGGACCCGTTCGTCAAGATCACGACCGCGGGCATCGCCTGCTGGATCGTCGGGCAGGCGTTCATCAACATCGGGGTGGTGATCGGCATCGTCCCCGTGATCGGCGTGCCCCTGCCCCTCGTCTCCTCGGGCGGGTCGGCGCTCATCACGACCATGGCCGCGCTCGGCGTCGTCATCTCGTTCGCGCGCGACGAGCCGGGGGCGCGCGAGGCGCTCAGCGCCCGGGGGAGCGTGGTGCGCAGGTCGCTCGCCGTCGTCGGGCACGCCGGGCGGCGGGCCGTCCCGCGCAGACGTCCCCAGAAGCGATGACGCCGGACGGGTGCACGGGGCGGCGATGCCGACCCGGGCCTCCCGGACGACGCGCACGGCTACTCTCAGGGTCCCGGACCGTTCCGGGACGGACAACCAGCGACAGCAAGGACAGGTGACAGGTACGTGGTGAGCTCTTCAGTCGGCTCGGTGGTGCTCGCAGGCGGCGGGACGGCGGGGCACGTCAACCCGCTGCTCGCGGTCGCGGACGAGCTGCGTGCGCGCAACCCCGAGGCGGTCGTCACGGTGCTCGGGACGGAGAGCGGTCTGGAGGCGGACCTGGTGCCCGCGCGGGGCTACCCGTTGCGTCTCGTGCCCAAGGTGCCGATGCCTCGCCGCCCGAGCGGCGAGTGGGTAGCGCTGCCGGGCCGGCTCAAGGCCGCGGTCGAGGCTGCCGGGGCCGTGATCGACGAGACGCGGGCCGAGGTCGTGGTGGGCTTCGGCGGCTACGTCTCGACCCCGGCCTACATCGCGGCGCACCGTCGCGGGGTGCCGATCGTGATCCACGAGCAGAACGCGCGACCGGGCCTCGCGAACCGGGCAGGGGCCCGGTGGGCGACGTCGGTCGCGCTCACGTTCGAGGGGACGCCGCTCAAGGGCGGCGTGGTCACGGGGCTGCCCCTGCGCTGGGAGATCGCGGACCTGATCCGCGACCGCGGGGTCGACGCCCCGACGGTCCGGGCCAACGCGGCGGCGTCGCTGGGCCTGGACCCGGCGCGCCCCACGGTGGTCGTCACGGGCGGGTCGCTCGGCGCGCAGAGCCTCAACGAGGCCGTGTCGGGTGCGGCGCGCGAGGTCCTCGCGACCGGGGCGCAGGTCCTGCACCTGACCGGCCGGGGCAAGGCCGACGCGGTGCGCGCCGTCGTGGCGGGCCTGCCGGGCTACGACGTGCGGGAGTACCTGTCGGAGATGCACCTCGCATACGCGGTCGCCGACCTCGTGGTGTGCCGGTCGGGCGCGGGCACGGTGAGCGAGCTCGCGGCGCTGGGCATCCCGGCGGTCTACGTGCCGCTGCCCATCGGGAACGGCGAGCAGCGGCTCAACGCCGCGCCGGTCGTGCGGGCCGGCGGCGGCATCCTCGTCGACGACGACGCGTTCACGGCCGCGTGGGTCGCGCAGAACGTGCCGGCGCTCGTGGCCGACGGCGACCGGTTGCGCACGATGGCCTCGCTCGCCTCGCGCGCGGGCATCCAGGACGCGGCGGCTCGGGTCGCCGACCTGGTCGCGCAGGCGGCCGGGGGCTCGCGGTGACGGGGACGACGGGCCGGGACGACGGCGGGGCGGCGGCGACGGCCCCGGCGCTCGCGGACCTCGGCACGGTCCACCTCGTCGGCATCGGCGGCGCGGGCATGTCCGTGGTGGCGCGTCTGCTCGCCGCGCGCGGGGTGCGCGTCCAGGGCTCGGACGCGAAGGACGGCGCCGTGGTCGGGGCCCTGCGTGCGGACGGGATCCGGGTGCTCGTGGGTCATGCGGCGAGCAACGTCGAGGGGGCCGACACGCTCGTGCTCTCGAGCGCGGTGCGCCCCGACAACCCGGAGCTGGTCGCCGCGCGGGCAGCAGGCCTGCGCGTGCTGCACCGCTCGGAGGCGCTCGCCGTCCTCATGGCCCAGGGGCGGTCGGTCGCCGTCGCGGGGGCGCACGGCAAGACGACGACGTCCGCCATGGTCGCGACGACCCTGCGCGCCGCGGGCCTCGACCCGTCGTTCGCGATCGGAGGCTCGGTCATCACGAGCGACGGTGCGATCCCGGGGGGTCACCTGGGTTCCGGTGACGTCGTGGTCGCCGAGGCCGACGAGTCGGACGGCTCGTTCCTCAACTACGCACCGACGATCGCGGTCGTGCTGAACGTCGAGCCCGACCACCTGGACCACTACGGGTCGCGCGAGGCGTTCGAGCAGGCGTTCGTCGACTTCGCGCAGCGGGTCGTGCCCGGCGGGTTCCTCGTCGCGTGCGCCGACGACCCTGGGGCGCGCGCCCTGGCGGACGCGCACCGCGCGGCGGGCGGCCGGGTCGTCACGTACGGCACGTCGCCGGGCAGCGACGTGCTGCTGGCGGACGTCCGGCCCGACGGCGCCGCGGGGGTGGCCGCTCGGCTCACCGTCGTCGGTGGTGCGGAGGGTGGAGAGGCCCGACCTCTCGCCGGTGCGCTCGGTGCGCTCGGTGCGGGCGAGAGCCTGGGCCTCGACGTGGGCCTCGACCTGCGCCTGCAGGTGCCCGGCGCGCACAACGCTCTCAACGCAGCGGCAGCGGTCGCGACCGCCGTCCTGCTGGGCGTGAGCGCCGAGCGGGCCGTGGCGGGGGTCGGCGAGTTCCTGGGCACGGGCCGACGCTTCGAGGCGCGGGGCGAGGCGGGCGGGGTCCGGGTGGTCGACGACTACGCGCACCACCCGACCGAGGTCGCGGCGCTCCTGACCGCGGCTCGCCCCGTGGCCGCGGGTGGGCGGGTGCTCGTGCTCTTCCAGCCGCACCTGTTCTCCCGTACGCGCACGTTCGCGCGCGAGTTCGCCGACGCCCTGTCCCTCGCCGACGAGGTCGTCGTCACGGGCGTCTACGCGGCGCGCGAGGACCCCGACCCGGCCACGGGCTCGTGGACCATCACCGACCTGATGCCGGGCGGTTCGGCACGAGGCGTCGAGGACCGCGTCGAGGCGGCTCGTGCGCTGGCCGCGTCGGCGCGGCCCGGAGACCTCCTGCTCACGGTGGGGGCCGGGGACGTCACGGAGCTCGGTGCCGTCGTCCTCGACGCGCTCTCCGGGTCCGAGCCCGCCGCCCCTGCGGGGGAGGTCGAGGACTGATGCGTCCGCCGTCCCGTCCGCGTCCCGCTGCTCCTCGCCCGACCCCGGCGCCGCCTCGCGAGGAGCAGCCGGCCCGCTCTCGTCCGGCGACGCCCGGGCGGGCCCGTCCCGCGGGGACGCGGGACGACGTCGGGACCCCGGGGCACCCGGACGACGACATCGCGACGCAGCCGCTCGTGCTGCGGGGGAGCGAGCTCGCTCGGACCGGCTCGGCGCCCGCGGCGGGGACCTCGACGCGCGAGCGGCCCGCGACCGGACCGGTCCCCTTCGTCCGGGGGCCGGTGGGTGGTGGGGGTCGCCCCGTCGACCGCGTGGTCTCGACCGGGATGGCGGACCGGCTCGCCGAGAAGTCCGCGATGCGTCGGCACCGTCTCCGGAACCGGGTCCTCGGCTGGGCCGGTGGGGTGCTCGTGCTCGTGACCGCGGTCTGGGTCGCGCTCTTCTCGCCGCTGCTCGGGGCCGATCCCGCCAAGGTCGAGATCTCGGGGGAGGGGACCGTGATCGACATCGCCGAGGTCCAGCAGGTGATCGGGGGCGTGGCGGGGGTCCCGTTGCCCCGGGTCGACACCATCGGCCTGCGCGACGAGATCCTCGAGCTCAACGGTGTGCGCGACGTGCGGATCCTGCGGGAGTGGCCCGACGGGCTGAGCGTGACCCTGGAGTCGAGGGAGCCGGTGGCCGCGGTGCCGCACGAAGGGGCCTTCGCGCTGCTGGATCGTGACGGGGTCCAGGTCGCGACGGTCGAGGCGGTGCCGGAGGGGCTGCCGGCCATCGGCGTGACGCTCGACGAGGGGGGTGCGCGCTCGCTGCGGGCCGCGCGCATCGTGCTCAACGCGCTGCCGCCCGAGCTGCAGGCCGAGGTCGCCGAGGTCACGGCACCGACGCAGGACGCGGTCACCATGACGCTGCGTGACGGCGCGGTCGTCGAGTGGGGGAACGACGAGGACGCGGCGCTCAAGGTCAGGGTGCTCCAGGCACTCCGCGGGCTGCCGGAGAACCAGGGAGCCAAGCTCTACGACGTCTCGGCCCCGACGATGCCGATCACCCGGTGAGGGCCGGGGAGAGGTGTGACGTGAACCATCGCAGAGGTTTTCGCCGACACGCGCGGGCGGGTCGTTGATACGGCAGGGGCGGGCACCTACCGTCGACACAGCACAACCTGACATAACTATAACCCTCTAGTTGAGGGTGAAGGTTGAGGGCTACAGGATCGAGAGGCATTGACGTGGCAACTCCGCAGAACTACCTAGCAGTGATCAAGGTGGTCGGCATCGGCGGTGGTGGCGTGAACGCCGTCAACCGGATGATCGAGGTCGGTCTCAAGGGCGTCGAGTTCATCGCCATCAACACCGACGCGCAGGCGTTGCTGATGTCCGACGCGGACGTCAAGCTCGACGTCGGGCGCGAGCTCACGCGTGGCCTCGGAGCGGGTGCCGACCCCGAGGTGGGCAAGAAGGCGGCCGAGGACCACGCCGAGGAGATCGAGGACGTCCTGCGGGGCGCCGACATGGTCTTCGTCACGGCGGGCGAGGGCGGTGGCACCGGGACCGGTGGCGCCCCGGTGGTCGCGCGCATCGCGCGTTCGCTGGGCGCCCTGACCGTCGGTGTCGTCACGCGACCCTTCACGTTCGAGGGGCGCCGTCGTTCGGTCCAGGCCGACCAGGGGATCGAGGCCCTGCGCAACGAGGTCGACACCCTCATCGTCATCCCCAACGACCGGCTCCTGTCGATGTCGGACCGCAACGTCTCGGCGCTCGACGCGTTCCACTCGGCCGACCAGGTCCTGCTCTCGGGCGTCCAGGGGATCACGGACCTCATCACGACCCCGGGCCTGATCAACCTCGACTTCGCCGACGTGAAGTCCGTCATGCAGGGTGCGGGCAGCGCCCTCATGGGGATCGGCTCGGCACGAGGCGAGGACCGCGCGGTCCAGGCGGCCGAGCTCGCCATCTCCTCGCCCCTGCTCGAGGCGAGCATCGACGGTGCGCACGGCGTGCTGCTCTCGATCCAGGGCGGCTCGGACCTCGGTCTCTTCGAGATCAACGAGGCCGCGCGACTGGTCCACGAGGCCGCGCACACCGAGGCGAACATCATCTTCGGTGCCGTGATCGACGACGCCCTGGGTGACGAGGTCCGCGTGACGGTCATCGCGGCCGGGTTCGACGGTGGCACGCCCCAGATCCGCAAGGACGCCCGTGCGCTGGGTCAGGTCGCCGGCACGCCCGCGACGCCGCCCGCTCCGGCGCCGGTCCCGGCGGCGGTGCCCACGGCCACGGGCAGCCACACGCTGCCGCGCCCGGTGGTCCCGATCACCTCGGAGCCCGACGACGTCCCCGTGACCTTCGGGGGAGGGGCGGCCACGGTCTCGGCCGGCTACGCGCCGATCCCGACGTTCAGCGTCGTCCCCACCGACGAGAACGTGAACGCCGAGCAGGCCGCGGCCGACCGTTCCGCCCAGGTCGAGGTGCCCCGCCTGTACGACGAGGAGCCCGTCCGGCGCAAGGTCGAGGACCTCGACGTCCCCGACTTCCTGAAGTAGCCCGTGCTCGATCCTGCACTCCCCGCACCCCCGGTTCTCGAGGTCGACCTCGGGCCGGGGGTGCGTGCTGCGTTCACCGGTCGTGCGGGAGGCACGTCGCCCGCGCCCTGGTCGGGGCTCAACCTCGGGCTGGGCGTCGGGGACGACGCCCAGCGCGTCCTCGGCCACCGGGCCGCGGTCGGCCGACTCCTCGGTGCGCCCCTCGTCTTCGGCACCCAGGTGCACGGTGCCGGGGTCCGTGTGCTCACGGCGGACGACCGGGCAGCGCGGGTCGAGCGTGACGCGGGGGCTGCGACGTGCGGCGAGCACGACGCCCTCGTCACGGCCCAGCCCGGCCTCGGGCTCGGCGTCCTCGTCGCCGACTGCGTCCCGGTCCTGCTCGCCGACCCCGAGGCCCGGGTCGTCGGCGTGGCCCACACGGGTCGGCAGGGCCTGCTCGCAGGGGTCGTCGGTACGGCCCTCGACGCGCTGCTCGCGCAGGGGGCGCGAGCGGGCCGGGTGCGTGCCGTCGTCGGGCCCGCCGCGTGCGGGCGGTGCTATGAGGTCCCCGAGGAGATGCGCGACGAGGTGGCCGCCCTCCGTCCGGGCACCGAGTCGACCACGAGCTGGGGCACGCCCGCGCTCGACCTGCCGGCGGGAGTCGTCGCCGAGCTGCGTGCCGCCGGGGTGGCGGAGATCGTCGAGACCGGGATCTGCACCCTCGAGGACGAGCGCTTCTACTCGCACCGTCTCGCGACGCGCCGCGGCGCCACCACGGGGCGGTTCGCGGGAGTCGTCGCCCTGGGATGAGCCGGTGCCCGCCTCGCGCCGTGCGTGATTCTCACCCCACGGCCCGTTGTCGCTTCCTGGGCGTGTCGCATCACGCGCGTGTCCGGGGCTGGGTTAGCGTGCAAAGCACGGAACCAGCAGTCGACATGAGGACGGAGAGAGGGCGATGGCCGGAGCACTTCGCAAGACCATGCTTTACCTGGGCCTCGCTGATGATCGAGGCGAGGGCGACCAGGAAGAGTTCATCGACGAGTACGACGACTTGGGGGCCGACGTGCCGACCGACTACCAGGCTCAGGTGACCCCCCTGCACAGGACGGTCGCCCCACGAGAGGTACCCCAGACGAGCATGTCAGCAGCAGAGCTCCGCCGGATCACCACCGTGCACCCGCGTTCCTACAACGACGCCCGCGTCATCGGGGAGGCGTTCCGTGGTGGCACACCGGTCATCATGAACCTCTCCGACATGGACGACGCGGACGCCAAGCGTCTCGTCGACTTCTCCGCGGGGCTCATCTTCGGTCTGCACGGGGCCATCGAGCGCGTGACCAACAAGGTCTTCCTGCTCTCGCCCGAGCACGTCGAGATCACGGGCGAGGAGCAGGCGCCCGAGCCTCCGGTGAGCCGCGCCGGCTTCTTCAACCAGAGCTGACCGCGGACTCTGGCACAGTTGACCCTGTGAATTTCGTCTTCGATCTGCTGGCATTCGTCCTCGGCCTCTACCTCGTGGTGCTCATCGGACGTGTGGTGTTCGACTGGGTGCAGGTCTTCGCGCGCGACTGGCGCCCCCGCGGTGTCATGCTCGTCCTGGCGGAGGCCATCTACTCCCTGACCGACCCGCCGCTGCGCGCACTGCGCAAGGTCATCCCGCCCCTGACCCTCGGTCAGGTGCGGATCGACCTCGGGTTCATCGTGCTCTTTCTCGCAGTGTCGTTCGCTGCACAGATCCTGAGGTCTCTGTAAACACGTAGAAATCTGACATCACGGCGTTCTTGCGACCGGTGGTCCCGACGGGGCCTCGGTCGGAGTCCGCCTCCGCTGACAATCTCCGCTACTTTGGACTGTGGCGATCTCGAGATCGCCCGGACTGACGGCGCAAACGCATTGAGGTGAGACGATGGCACTGCTGACAGCAGAGGACATCCTGAACAAGAAGTTCTCCGCGACGAAGTTCCGCGAGGGCTACGACGTCGAAGAGGTCGATGACTTCCTGGACGAGGTGGTGAGGACGCTCAACTCCGTGCAGGAGGAGAACGACGACCTCAAGACCAAGCTGGCCGCAGCGGAGCGACGCGTCGCCGAGCTCAGCCGCGCCGACGCCTCGGCGCCGTCCAAGCCGGCCGTGGTCGAGACCCCGTCCGCTCCGGAGCCCGCACCCGTCGTCGCGAGCTCGGCTCCCGTCCTGGGCAAGCCGGCCGCGGAGCCCGAGTCGGCCACCGGCATGCTCCAGCTCGCCCAGAAGCTGCACGACGACTACGTGCGCTCGGGCCAGCAGGAGGGGGACCGCCTCATCGCAGAAGCGAAGGAGGAGGGCACCCGGATCGTGCAGGAGGCCGAGGAGACCTCGCACCGCACGCTCTCGCAGCTCGAGCAGGAGCGCTCGCTCCTGGAGCGCAAGATCGACGAGCTCCGCCTCTTCGAGCGGGACTACCGCACGCGTCTCAAGAGCTACCTGCAGAACCTCATGGGGGACCTCGACAACCGCGGCAGCGCTCTCCCGCCCCGCAGCGGTTCCGGCGCGGGTCGCTCGAGCGACCTCAGCGCGGGCATCTAGTCCACCTGCCACCTGGCAGACGATCACACCAGGCGTGCGGACCACAGGGTTCGCCGTCGGTCGGTCCGTGACGACGCACCACACCGGTCCATCCGGCGTGGTGCGTTGTGCGTACCGGCAGGCGGCGTCTACTCTCACCGCAACTCGAACCGGAGGGGCGACATGACCAAGCTCAGCACCGCGACGCGCGCGGTCGTACGACAGCAGTTCCCGAACCTAGCTCGCGACGTCAAGTCCTTCCCCGTGCGTGACGGCGAGGAGCCGTGGACGGTGAAGGAGGCGGAGGAGCAGGCAGCGACCCTGCTGGAGGAGCGCGAGCGCCTCGAGCGAGAGCTCACCGAGGCCGACCAGGAGCTCTCGGAGCTCCTGCGCAACTCGGGGGACGGTGCGGGTGACGACCAGGCGGACTCCGGGTCCAGCGCGCTCGAACGTGAGCAGGAGCTCACCCTCGTCAACAACATGAGGGACCTGCTCGAGCAGACCAAGCACGCGCTCGACCGCATCGCGGCCGGGACCTACGCGACGTGCGAGGCGACCGGGCTCCCGATCGGCAAGGCGCGTCTGCAGGCCTACCCGCGGGCGAACCTGTCCGTCGAGGCGAAGCAGCGCGAGGAACGTCGCTGACGCGACCGCCCTGCGTACGCGAGAAGGCCGCCGTCCCCACGGGGACGGCGGCCTTCGCCGTCCCGGATCGTGGACCAGCGGCCGGACATGGCAGACTTGCCGCCGATGCCATCGACTCCCTCTCCCCAGCAGCCCGCGCCCGCCGACCCGTCCGAGGGTGGCACCGGGGCCGTGTCCGCGGCCCCCGCCACGGACGTCCCCCCGCGCGTGACCGTCGCCCCGCGGCGCCTCGTCCTGTGGGTCGTGGTGCTCGCGGCCCTCGTGATCCTGGTCGACCAGGTCACCAAGATCTGGGCCGTCGCCGAGCTCGAGGGTCACGAGACCATCGAGCTCCTCGGCGAGTGGCTCCACCTGACGTTCATCCGCAACGAGGGGGCGGCGCTCGGGATCGGATCGGGCTACACCTGGATCCTGACGATCGTCGTCACGGTCGTGATCGTGTTCATCGTGCGCAGCATGCGCAAGATCGGGTCGCGCGGCTGGGCGGTCGCCCTCGGGCTGCTGCTCGGTGGAGCCCTGGGCAACCTCATCGACCGGATCTTCCGCGAGCCGGGCTTCGCGCAGGGGCACGTGGTGGACTTCATCGGGTACGGGGACCTGTTCATCGGGAACGTCGCGGACATCGCGGTCGTGGCGGCCGCGGTGATGATCGCGATCCTCTCGGTCCAGGGCATCGGCATCGACGGCCAGCGGCACGTGGAGGAGACGGCGGCGACCGCAGAGGCCGGGGACGACGCGTCCCCCGTCGTGGAGCACGGACCAGACGCCCCCGCGCCGGGTGCCGGGACGAGGACCGCGCCGGGCGCAGGTCCCCAGGCCTCCGGCACGACCGGGTCGACGACCGGGACGGAGTCCTGATGGGCCAGGTGCGCTCGCTCCCTGTGCCCGACGGGCTGGCCGGCGAGAGGGTCGACGCGGCCCTCGCACGCCTGCTGGGCCTGTCGCGCACGCGTGCGGCCGAGGTCGCCGCCGCGGGCGGGGTGCGCGTCGACGGTCGGGAGCTCGGCAAGTCCGACCGCCTGGTCGCCGGGGCCTGGCTCGAGGTCGAGATCCCCGACGAGCCGGAGGCGTCCACGCCGCAGGTCGTCGCCGAGCCCGTGCCGGGGATGAAGATCGTGTACGACGACGACGACGTGGTGGTCATCGACAAGCCCGTCGGCGTCGCGGCGCACCCCTCGCCCGGCTGGACGGGGCCGACGGTCGTCGGTGCCCTGGTCGCCGCGGGGTACCGCATCTCGACGTCGGGGGCCGCGGAGCGCCAGGGCATCGTGCACCGGCTCGACGTCGGCACCTCGGGTCTCATGGTGGTCGCCAAGAGCGAGCTCGCGTACTCGGTGCTCAAGCGGGCGTTCAAGGAGCGCACGGTCGAGAAGGTCTACCACGCGCTCGTCCAGGGACACCCCGAGCCGACGACGGGCACGATCGACGCGCCCATCGGGCGCCACCCGTCGGCCGACTACAAGTTCGCGGTGACGGCCGAGGGCAAGCCCTCGGTCACGCACTACGAGGTCCTCGAGATGCTCCCGGCGGCCTCGCTCGTCGAGGTGCACCTCGAGACCGGTCGCACGCACCAGATCCGCGTGCACTTCTCGGCGCTGCGCCACCCCTGCGTGGGTGACCTGACGTACGGGGCCGACCCGGTGCTGGCCAAGAAGGTCGGGCTCACGCGGCAGTGGCTGCACGCGGTGCAGCTCGGTTTCGAGCACCCGGCGACCGGGCGGTGGACGCAGGTCACGAGCGAGTACCCCGACGACCTGGCGCGTGCGCTCGAGGTCGTGCGCGGGGCGTACTCCTGACCCGGCTCGGCGGGCTCGCGGGTCCGCCGACGGAAGGACGACGATGCTGACGACCGAACGGGTCCGGACGCCCGAACAGCTCACCGAGGCGCACGCGCTGCGGCTGGCGGTCTTCGTGGACGAGCAGCAGGTCCCGCTCGCCGAGGAGATCGACGACGCCGACTTCGCGCCGACCACCACCCATGTCGTGGTCCGGGACGCGACGGGGCTCGTCGTGGGGACCGGCCGCCTGCTCTCCGACCCTGCCCACCCGGGCGAGGTGCACGTCGGACGGGTCGCGGTCGCCCGCGCCGCCCGAGGCACGGGCGCGGGCGCGACGGTCATGCGCGCGCTCGAGGAGATCGCGCTCGCCGAGCACGTGGCGGACGGCAGGGTCCGGATCGAGCTCAGCGCGCAGACGCAGGCCACAGGCTTCTACGAACGCCTCGGGTACGAGGTGTACGGGCCGGTGTACCTCGACGCGGGGATCGACCACCGGGACGCCGCGAAGACCTTGCGCCTGCGCGGCTGACGCGCAGACGCGGGCTGTCACGGGCCGCGAACGGTTCCAGCCGCCGTCCCTCGTGGGGCGACCCGTGCCCCGGGGTGCCGAGCCCGTGAGGCTCGTGGCGCCGTCGGGCGGGCATGAGAGAAGGCACACGCCGGTGTCGTCGGGCGACACGCCGGGAGGCGTCGGTGGGTCGATCTAGACTCGTCGCATGCCGTCTGCCGTCGCCCCCGGAAGCACCCAGAAGTCCGACGACTTCGTCCACCTGCACGTCCACACCGAGTACTCGATGCTGGACGGCGCCGCGCGGCTCGGAGACCTCTTCGAGGAGACCGCGCGCCTGGGGCAGAAGGCCATCGCGACCACGGACCACGGCTACATCTTCGGGGCGTTCGACTTCTGGTCCAAGGCGACCCAGGCGGGCATCAAGCCCATCATCGGCGTCGAGGCGTACGTCACGCCCGGCACGAGCCGCTTCGACCAGACGCGCGTGCGCTTCGGCGAGAAGGGCCAGGAGTCCGACGACGTCTCGGCCCGTGGCGCGTACACGCACCTGACGATGTGGGCCCGCAACAACGAGGGCTTGCACAACCTCTTCCGCGCGAGCTCGCTCGCCTCGCTCGACGGCCAGATGGGCAAGTGGCCCCGCATGGACCGCGACCTGCTCGAGCGCTACGGCAAGGGCATGATCGCGTCCTCGGGCTGCCCCTCGGGCGAGATCCAGACCAAGCTGCGGCTCGGCCAGTGGGACGCGGCCGTGCAGGCCGCCGGCGAGCTCCAGGACGTGTTCGGCAAGGAGAACTTCTACGTCGAGCTCATGGACCACGGGCTCGACATCGAACGACGTGTCATCAAGGACCTGCTGCGGCTCTCCGAGACGATCGGGGCACCGCTCGTCGCGACCAACGACCTGCACTACGTGAAGAAGGAGGACAGCCACTCCCAGGAGGCGCTGCTGTGCATCAACTCCGGCTCCACGCTCGCCGACCCGGACCGCTTCAAGTTCGACGGCGACGGGTACTACGTGAAGTCGGCAGCCGAGATGCGGCACATCTGGAAGGAGCTGCCCGAGGCCTGCGACAACACCCTGCTCATCGCCGAGCAGTGCGAGGTCAGCTTCGACACGTCCGCGAACTACATGCCCAACTACCCCTGCCCCCCGGGCGAGGACGAGACCTCCTGGTTCATCAAGGAGGTCGAGAAGGGCCTGCACTACCGCTACCCGGACGGCATCTCGGACGCCGTGCGCAAGCAGGCCGAGTACGAGACCCAGGTCATCGTGCAGATGGGCTTCCCGGGCTACTTCCTCGTCGTCGCCGACTTCATCAACTGGGCCAAGGACAACGGCATCCGCGTGGGGCCGGGGCGTGGCTCGGGTGCGGGCTCCATGGCCGCGTACGCGATGCGCATCACGGACCTCGACCCGCTCCAGCACGGCCTGATCTTCGAGCGGTTCCTCAACCCCGACCGTGTGTCCATGCCCGACTTCGACGTCGACTTCGACGAGCGTCGTCGTGGTGAGGTCATCCGCTACGTGACGGAGAAGTACGGCGAGGACCGCGTCGCCCAGATCGTCACGTACGGCACCATCAAGGCCAAGCAGGCCCTCAAGGACTCCTCGCGTCTCCTGGGCTTCCCCTTCGCGATGGGGGAGAAGCTCACCAAGGCCATGCCGCCCGCGATCATGGGCAAGGACATCTCGCTCACGGGGATCTTCAACCCCGACGACAAGCGGTACAACGAGGCCGACGAGTTCCGCCAGATCCACTCGGCGGACCCCGACGCGCAGCGCGTCGTCGAGCTCGCCAAGGGCATCGAGGGACTGAAGCGCCAGTGGGGCGTGCACGCGGCCGGCGTCATCATGTCGAGCGAGCCGCTCATCGACATCATCCCGATCATGCGCCGCCTGCAGGACGGCGCGGTCATCACGCAGTTCGACTACCCCACCTGTGAGGGCCTCGGCCTGATCAAGATGGACTTCCTGGGGTTGCGCAACCTCACGATCCTCGACGACGCGCTCGAGAACATCGTGATGAACGGCAAGGACCCGGTCGAGCTCGAGGCGCTCACGCTCGACGACCCCAAGACGTACGAGCTCCTGGGGCGCGGCGACACCCTGGGCGTGTTCCAGCTCGACGGCGGCGGCATGCGGACGCTGCTCAAGCTCATGCGCCCCGACAACTTCGAGGACATCTCGGCCGTGGGCGCTCTCTACCGCCCGGGCCCCATGGGAGCCAACTCCCACACCAACTACGCGCTGCGCAAGAACGGGATGCAGGAGGTCACTCCGATCCACCCCGAGCTCGAGGAAGCCCTCGAGGACATCCTGGGGACCACCTACGGCCTGATCGTGTACCAGGAGCAGGTCATGGCCATCGCGCAGAAGGTCGCCGGGTACTCGCTCGGCCAGGCCGACATCCTGCGCCGTGCCATGGGCAAGAAGAAGAAGTCCGAGCTGGACAAGCAGTTCGAGGGCTTCTCGAACGGCATGAAGGAGCGCGGCTTCTCCATGGCCGCGGTCAAGACGCTGTGGGACATCCTGCTGCCGTTCTCGGACTACGCGTTCAACAAGGCGCACTCCGCGGCGTACGGTGTCGTCTCCTACTGGACCGCCTACCTCAAGGCCAACTACCCGACCGAGTACATGGCCGCGCTGCTCACGAGCGTGCGCGACGACAAGGACAAGTCGGCCCTCTACCTCAACGAGTGCCGCCGCATGGGGATCACGGTCCTGCCGCCGGACGTGAACTCGTCGTCGGCCAACTTCACCGCCGTCGGGAAGGACATCCGCTTCGGCCTGACCGCGGTCCGCAACGTCGGCGCCAACGTGGTGGACGCGATCGTCGCGACCCGCGAGGAGAAGGGGACCTTCGGGTCCTTCACCGACTTCCTCGACAAGGTCCCCGCCGTGGTGTGCAACAAGCGGACCATCGAGTCGCTCATCAAGGCGGGGGCGTTCGACTCGCTCGACCACGCGCGGCGCGCGCTGCTCGTGGTGCACGAGCAGGCGGTGGACTCGGTCATCAGCGTCAAGCGCGAGGAGGCCAAGGGGCAGTTCGACCTCTTCGCCGACCTGGGCGCCGAGGATCCCGCCATGTCGTTCAGTGTCGACGTGCCCGACATCCCCGACTGGGACAAGAAGCAGCGCCTCGCGTTCGAGCGCGAGATGCTCGGCCTGTACGTGTCCGACCACCCGCTGTCGGGGCTCGAGCACGTCCTGACACGCGCGGCCGACACGTCGATCGCCGCGCTCATGGCGGACGAGGCACGCCCCGACGGCTCGACGGTCGTCATCGCCGGCCTCATCACCTCGCTCCAGCGCAAGATGAGCAAGAACGGCAACCCCTGGGCCGCGGTCACGATCGAGGACCTCGAGGGCGGGGTCGAGGTCATGTTCTTCGGCGAGACGTACCTCGCGTACTCGACGATCCTCGCCGAGGACCAGGTCGTGGTCCTGAGGGGTCGCGTGCGACGCCGTGACGAGACCATGCAGCTCCAGGCCATGGAGGTCTCGCTCCCGGACATCTCGACGGTCGCCGAGACGCCGGTGCTGGTGAGCCTGCCCGAGTCGCGCTGCACCCAGCCCGTGGTCGAGCGGCTGCGCGAGATCCTCTCGACGCACCCGGGGGTGACCGAGGTCCACCTCAAGCTCACGAGCCCTGGCCGGACCAAGGTCATGCGGCTCGAGGACACCCTGCGCGTCGAGAAGAGCCCTGCGCTGTACGGGGACCTCAAGGCGCTGCTCGGGCCGACGTGCCTCACGGTGTGACCGGAACCGAGGGCCCAGGGCCCGGGGGCGGGTACCTCCCGGCGCCGGACGGCTCCCCGGGGCGCTTCCAGGTGATCCCGGCTGCCTACGTGCTGCTGCGTCGCGGCGACGAGGTCCTGCTCCAGCTCCGGCGGAACACCGGGTACATGGACGGCCACTGGGCCGCGGCCGCGGCCGGTCACGTCGAGGAGGGCGAGAGCGTGCTGGCCGCCGCGCGGCGGGAGGCGCGCGAGGAGCTGGGGATCGACGTCGCGACGGCGGACCTCGAACCGCTCACCGTGATGCACCGCACGCGTCCCGGCGGTGGGCCGATCGAGCAACGGGTCGACTTCTTCTTCGCGAGCCGCACATGGGCCGGCGAGCCGGTCGTCGTCGAGCGGGACAAGGCCGCCGACCTGCGCTGGTTCGCGCTCTCCGCCCTGCCCACCCCCGTCGTGCCGCACGAGGCCGCGGTGCTCACCGCGCTCGCACAGGGCACCGTCCCGCCCGTCACGACCTACGGCTTCGGGCCCGGCCAGGACACGTAGACTCGCGGTCGTGATCCACCTGACCCCCGAGCAGCGCGTCTTCGTGACCGAGCGCCACCTGGCGACCCTGACCACCCTGCGGGAGGACGGCAGCCCGCACGTCGTGCCCGTGGGCTTCACCTGGGACCCCGAGACCGGGGTCGTGCGGATCACCACGAACGACACGTCGGTCAAGGCGCTCAACGCCGAGCGCCTCACGCCCGAGGGGGCTCACCCCCGGGCGGCCGTCTGCCAGGTCGAGGGCGGGCGGTGGATCACCCTCGAGGGCACCATCTCGGTCTCGCGCGACCCCGACGAGGTCGCCGAGGCCGTGCGCCGGTACACGCGGCGCTACAAGGAGCCGCGCGTCAACCCGCGCCGCGTGGTCCTGCGGATCGTCGCGGACAAGGTCATGAGCTCGAGCTACATGGCCTTCTGAGGGGTACGGGGGCGGCTGCTGGGCAGCCGGGGCGCCCGGTACCCCCCGGCGGCTAGCCGACGATCGCGCCGATCTGGCCGGTCGGTACGTCGACCGTGACGACGTCGCCCTTGCGTAGCTGGCGGCCGCGGCGCGTGTCGACCTCGCCGTTGACCTGGACCTCTCCCTCCGAGATGAGGTCGCGGGCGTGGGCGCCGGAGTCGACGAGGCTCGCGAGCTTGAGGAACTGGCCGAGGCGGATGACGTCGTCGGTGATCTCCACCGTGGGTGTCGTGGTCATGAGGACCATTCTCTCGCGTCCGGGACGTGCCGGGGACCTGCCCACCTGCTGAATGGCCTGGAGGTCGGCTCGCGGCCCGGCCTACGATGGGTCGGTGATCAATCGCATCGACCTGCGTGGTCGTTCCCTGTCTCCCCGTGAGCTCACGGAGATCCTGCCTCGTCCGGAGATCGGCGTCGAGGACGCCGCGGAGAAGGTCGCCCCGATCCTGCATGACGTCCGCCTGCACGGTGCCTCGGCGCTGCGGGACCTCTCGGAGCGGTTCGACGGCGTGCGACCGGTCCACCTGCGGGTCCCGGCGGAGCGCATGGCCCAGGCCCTCGAGACGCTCGACCCGCTCGTGCGCGACGGTCTCGAGGAGGCGATCCGCCGCGTCCGCACGGTGCACGCCGCCCAGCGCCCCCAGCCGTTCTCGGTCGACCTGGCGCCGGGAGCCCAGGTCCGCCAGCGCTGGATCCCGGTGCGTCGCGTCGGGCTCTACGTGCCCGGTGGGATCGCCGTCTACCCGTCGTCGGTCATCATGAGCGTCGTCGCGGCGCAGGAGGCCGGCGTGCGCGAGCTCGCGGTGGCCTCTCCGCCGCAGCGCGAGAACGACGGCCTGCCGCACCCCACGATCCTCGCGGCGTGCGCGCTGCTGGGCGTCGAGGAGGTGTACGCCGTCGGCGGGGCCCAGGCGATCGGGATGTTCGCGTACGGCGCCGCGGGCAGCGAGCCGCAGGACGGCGACTACCTGTGCGAGCCCGTCGACGTCATCACGGGTCCGGGGAACATCTACGTCGCGGCCGCCAAGCGGCTCGTGCGCGGTGTCGTCGGGATCGACTCCGAGGCAGGTCCCACCGAGATCGCGATCCTCGCGGACGGCGGCGCGGACCCCACGCACGTCGCGCTCGACCTCATCAGCCAGGGCGAGCACACGCCTGACGCCGCGGCCGTGCTCGTGACACCGTCGGTCGAGCTGGCAGCGGCCGTCGATGCCCGCCTCGTGGACCTCGTCCCCGAGACCAAGCACGCGGCGCGCGTGGCGCAGGCGCTGTCCGGGCCGCAGTCCGCGATCATCGTGGTCGACGACCTGGAGCAGGGTCTCGACGTCGTCGACTCGTACGGCGCCGAGCACCTCGAGGTCCAGACGGCCGACGCCGCCGCCGTGGCCGAGCGGGTGCAGAGCGCGGGCGCGATCTTCGTCGGCCCGTACTCGCCCGTCCCGCTGGGCGACTACATGGCGGGCTCCAACCACGTCCTGCCGACCGGTGGCTGCGCGCACTACTCCAGCGGGCTCGGGGTGCACAGCTTCCTGCGCGCGGTCCAGGTCGTCGAGTACTCGGCCGACGCGCTCCAGGAGCTGGCGGACCGCATCGTGGCCGTGGCCAACGACGAGGACCTGCCCGCGCACGGCGAGGCGATCAGGGCGCGCTTCCAGTAGGCGCGGCACGTCCCGAAAGAGCGGGGCGGGGACCGGAGAGCTGCTCTCCGGTCCCCGCCCCGCTCTCGTGCGTCATGGCCAGCGTCGTCAGCGTCGTCCGAGCTGTCAGGGCCTATCGCACCCCGAGCACGAACGGGTAGACCGCCGCAGCGCCTGCCTGGCGCAGCAGGCGGGCGGCGACCGTGAGGGTCCAGCCCGAGTCGGTGTAGTCGTCGACCAGGAGGATCCGGCGTCCCGCGAGACCGGCCAGCGCGGGCCCGGACAGCTCGAGCCGGAGGCGTTCGACGACCCCCGCCAGGCGCATGGCCGAGTTCACGTCGTGGCGCCCGGGCTGCTCGCGGCCCGGCACGGGACCGACAGACCCGACGAGCGGGCGGTCGAGGTAGCGCGCGAGCCCGCCCGCGAGGTGCTGGACGAGGTGAGGTCGCGTGGCCGACCGGACCGACACGACGCCGTCGAGCAGGAGCCGGCGCGCGGGAGCCGGCTCGTCGCTCGCCCCGTCCGCCGCCGACGCGGCGTCGGCCGCCCCGGCGGCATCGAGGCCGTCGCCGCTGGGTGCGGCGTAGAGCGCGTCCCACTCGTCGAGCACGCGCGCGGCCGCACGGCGCAGCGCGACGGGGGTCTCGCCGTCGGGTACGCCGGGCGCGAAGAGCTCACGCAGCGGACCCGACCAGCCCAGCCCGTCGAGGCGCGCGATGGCGCGTCCCGGGGACGCGAGCTCCTCGGGCGACAGCCGGCCCTTGAGGTCGAGCCCCAGCCGGTCGAGGCCTGTGGGCCACTGGCGGCGCGCGACGACCTCGACTCCCGGGCGGTCCATGTCTGCACGCGCGGCGGACACGGCCTCGGCGTCGGGGGCCGCGGGCAGGTCGACGCCGCCGCACCGGTCGCACCGTCCGCACCGCCAGCCGGGCTCGAGCTCGGGGTCGTCGAGCGTCGCGCGCAGGAAGGCCATGCGGCAGCCGGTCGTGGCCTCGTAGTCGATCATGGACCGCTGCTCGGCGAGCCGGGTCTGCTCGACGCGCGCGTACCGGTCGGCGTCGTAGACCCACGGCTGCCCGGTCGAGACCCAGCCGCCCTTGACCCGGCGCACCGCGCCGTCGACGTCGAGCACCTTGAGCATGGTCTCGAGGCGTGAGCGCTTGAGGTCGACCTGCGTCTCGAGGGCCGCGACCGACTGCGTGCCGCCCCCGGCCTCGAGGGCCGCGAGCGTCTCGCGGACCTGTCGCTCGGCGGGGAAGGCGAGCGAGCCGAAGTACTCCCAGATGCGCCGGTCCTCCTCGCCGGGCAGGAGCACGACGACCGCGCTGTCGACGCCACGCCCCGCACGACCGACCTGCTGGTAGTACGCGATGGGCGACGAGGGTGCCCCGAGGTGCACGACGAACGCGAGGTCCGGCTTGTCGAAGCCCATGCCGAGCGCCGAGGTCGCGATGAGCGCCTTGACCCGGTTCTCCTTGAGGTCGGCCTCGAGCTGCTCGCGCTCGGTCGTGTCCGTCTGGCCCGTGTACGCGGCCACGGCCAGCCCCGTCGCGCGGAGCTGGCTCGCGACCTGCTCGGCGGCCGAGACCGTCAGGCAGTAGACGATCCCCGAGCCGTCGACGTCCTGGAGCGTCTCGGCGAGCCACGCGATGCGGCTCGGCTGGTCGGGCAGGTTCAGCACGGCCAGGTGCAGCGACTCGCGGTCGAGGCCGCCGCGCAGCACGAGCACGTCCTCGCGCGGGGCTCCGGGCGCACCGGCGACGGCGCCCGGGGCTCCCGCCCCGACCGACGCCCCCGTGACCCCGAGCTGCTCCGCGACGTCGGCGGTCACGCGCTCGTTCGCGGTCGCGGTCGTCGCCAGCACGGGGATGCCCGGGGGCAGGTCCGCGAGCAGGGTGCGGATGCGGCGGTAGTCGGGCCGGAAGTCGTGGCCCCAGTCGGAGATGCAGTGCGCCTCGTCGATCACGACGAGGCCCGCGTCGGCCGCGAGCCGGGGGAGCACCTCGTCGCGGAAGCCGGGGTTGTTGAGCCGCTCGGGCGAGCAGAGCAGCACGTCGACCTCGCCCGCGGCGATCGCGGCGTGCACCTCGTCCCACTCGGTCATGTTCGAGGAGTTGATGGTCACGGCACGGATCCCGGCGCGGGCCGCGGCCGAGATCTGGTCGCGCATCAGGGCGAGCAGCGGCGAGACGATGACCGTGGGACCCGCGCCGCGCGAGCGCAGCAGCGAGGTCGCGACGAAGTAGACCGCGGACTTTCCCCAGCCGGTGCGCTGGACCACGAGCGCCCGACGGCGGAACGCGACCAGGGCCTCGATCGCGAGCCACTGGTCGTCGCGCAGCGCGGCGTCGTCGCGGCCCACGAGCTTGCGGAGCGCGGCCTCGGCCTCCTCGCGCAGGTCCTTGCCCTCGAGGAGCCCGCGCAGCATGGCGACCTTGGCGAGCCGCGCGGCGTCGGCGGCCGAGGCAGCGTCGGCCGGGGTGTCGGTCGCCGTGTCGGCCTGGGCAGGCGCCGGGGCCGGTGCCCCGCCGGGGGCGGCGGCGCGACGCACCGCGGGTCCCGCGTCGTCGGGGACCGGGGGCTCGTCGTAGAGGTCGGCGGGTGGCTCCGACGCGAAGTCGGGCGGGAGGTCGGCGTACGGGTCGTGCGGGTCACGGGGGAACGAGGTCACCCAGCGATCGTAGGCGCTGGGTGGGACAGCGCGCGGTCGTGCACAGGTCGGGCCCGGTGCGTCCGACGGGAGTCCGTCGGACGCACCGGGCCCGTGTGGTCGGCGCCGTCGCCCGCCCAGGGGCGGGCACGAGCCGCTCACCGGGTGCTCAGGAGCGCATGTCCATGACGACGCGCCCGTCGATCTTGCCCTGCTCCATCTCGCTGAAGATGTCGTTGACGTCGCTCAGCGGCCGGACGGTGTAGGTCGGGGTGACCTTGCCGCGGGCGAAGAAGTCCAGGGCCTCGGCCATGTCCTTGCGGGTCCCGACGATCGAGCCGCGGACCGTGAGACCGAACAGCACGGTCGTGAAGATGTCGAGCGGGAACTTCTCCGGGGGCAGCCCCACGAGGGACACGGTGCCGCCGCGGCGCAGCGCTCCGACGGCCTGGGGGAACGCGTGCGCGTTGACAGCCGTCACGAGCGCCCCGTGCACGCCGCCCCCGGTCTTCTCCTGGATCTCGGCCGCGGCGTCGGCCGACGTGGCGGCGTTGACCGTGACCTCGGCGCCGTGCTTGCGGGCCAGGGCGAGCTTGTCGTCGTCGACGTCGACCGCGGCGACGCGGCGGCCCATCGCGACCGCGTACTGGACGGCGATGTGGCCCAGGCCGCCGATGCCGGAGACCAGGACCCACTCGCCGGGCTGGGTGTCGGTCTGCTTGAGGCCCTTGTAGACCGTGACGCCCGCGCACAGGATGGGGCCCACTGCGGAGTCGTCGACGCCGTCGGGGATGATCGGGGCGTAGCGGGAGTCCACGAGCATGTACTGACCGAACGAGCCGTCGACCGAGTAGCCGCCGTTCTTCTGGTTCGGGCAGAGGGTCTCCCAGCCGGTCTCGCAGTACTCGCACTCGCCGCACGCGCTCCAGAGCCAGGCGTTGCCGACCTTGTCGCCGACCTTCACACGTGTGACCTGGTCGCCGACGGCCACGACCGTGCCGACGCCCTCGTGGCCGGGGACGAACGGCGGGGACGGCTTGACCGGCCAGTCGCCGTGGGCGGCGTGCAGGTCGGTGTGACACACGCCGGTGTAGTCGACCTTGACGAGCGCTTCGAGGGGTCCGGGGGTGGGGACCTCGACGTCGTCGATCGTCAGGGGTGCGGCGAACGTGTGGACGACGGCTGCCTTCATGGTGCTCATGGCTCTCCTCCAGGAGCGGACACCGGGGGGTCGAGCCGTCGACTGGCGCGTCAGGCGCGACGGGACGCGCTGCGCGTCCCATGATGTCCGGCTCCTCGACCGTATCCGAGCGGGTCGGCGGGTGCGCGGTGAGTGCCGGTGAGCACGGACCGGAGGCTTGTGAAGATCATCACAAGCGATGTTCGTGCAGTTCAGGGGCCCCTCCGCGACCGCCCCGACGCCCGGCGACGTTCGACCACGAGCGCCAGCAGCGCACCGACGAGCGCGACCCACTCGGCCACCGCGGCCGTGACCTGCTGGACCCCGCCGACCGTCTCGTTCACGCTGAAGAAGCCGACGGTCGTCGACAGGTAGAACGCGCCCAGCGTCGCGACGGAGAACCCGATCGCCCCCAGCAGCGGCAACCAGTGGCGCCACACCAGGACCGCGAGCCCGAGCGCGAACCCGGCGACCGCGTTGAGCAGGAACAGCGGCCCGACGACCTCGATGTCCTGGTAGCCCTGGACGTACAGGAACAGGTGGACGTCGGCCGACAGCAGCAGCCCCGCGGCCGTCACGCCGCGCAGCAGCCACGCGCCGCGCGGGAGCGGCGGGGGCGTGGGAGGCGTGCCCGACGCCGGTGAGCGCCCGGGCGTCGAGCCGTCGGTGGGAGGTGGGCCGGACGCGTCCATGGGGTGCTCCGAGTGCTCTGGTGCAGGTGCGCTGAGCGCTCCGGCGCGCGCAGGATGCGCGCCCCGGGCGGGCCGCTCCGCGCTCGCGCGCGGCACGGGACCCGATGCTTCAATTGAAGGACCGATCGACCCGCGACGCACGGCGGAGGGTGACCATGAGGACCTCGACCACGCAGGTGACCTCGGCGCAGCCGATGCCCCACGGACAGGCGGTGGCGCCCGTGCAGGAGCCTGCGCACTCGCACGACCTCCTCACCCGACGCTCGCTCCTCGTGTCCGCAGGTACGGGCGCGGGGGCGTTGGTCCTCGCTGCCTGCTCGGGCGGCGGTGGCGGGAGCAGTGCCACCGGGACCACGGGCGAGGGCGGGGGGACGAGCGGGACTGCCGCGGCGCCGTCGGGCACCGTGGTCACCGCCACGGGCGACGTGCCCGTGGGCGGCGCGGTGTCCGTCCAGGTCGACGGCGCGCCCTACCTCGTGACCCAGCCCGAGGAGGGGACGTTCGAGGCCTTCAGTGCGATCTGCACGCACCAGGGCTGCACGGTCGCGCCGGGCGACGGCGAGCTCGACTGCCCGTGCCACGGGTCCCGCTTCGACCTGAGCACGGGCGACGTGCTCGCCGGCCCGGCGCCCTCGCCGCTCCCACGGCTCGCCGTCACGGTCAGCGGGACGGACGTCGTCACGACCTGACGCACGGGCGACGGGCGACGGACGGCCAGCGGGACGCGCGTCGCACGCAGGCTCACCGACCGCCTGCCGGACGTCCACCGCTCCCGCACGAACGGCTTCGTAGACTGTCCTGGTGACCACTCCACTCCTCGAGTCCCCGGACGGCGCACCCCAGGCGGGTGCCTCCCTCTCGCAGCCCCGCGCGCACGCCGCGTCCGAGGTGCACCTGCCGGTGCGGACCGAGCACGCGGGGATCGAGCCGTACGGGGCGCCGCAGCTCGACGTCCCCGTCCTGCTCAACGTCAACGAGAACCCCTACGCGCCCTCGGCCGAGGTCGTCGCGACCATCGCCGCCGACGTCGCCGCTGCCGCCGCGACCCTCAACCGCTACCCGGACCGCGACTTCCTGGGACTGCGCCAGGACCTCGCGGACTACCTCGCGGGGGAGTCGGGCGTGCGCGTGGCCCCCGAGCAGGTGTGGGCGGCCAACGGGTCGAACGAGATCATGCTGCACCTGCTCCAGGCCTTCGGCGGCCCGGGGCGCACCGCGCTGTCCTTCGCGCCCACCTACTCGATGTACCCCGAGTACGCGCGCGACACCTCCACGGCCTGGGTCACCGGCCGCCGCGAGGAGGACTTCACGCTCGACGCCGACGCCGCTCGTGCGGCGATCGCCGAGCACGCGCCGTCCGTGATCCTCCTGGCGAGCCCCAACAACCCGACGGGCACGGCCCTGTCGCGCGAGGTCGTCGAGGCCGTGTGCGAGGCGGCGCTCGCGGTCACGCCGCGCGGCGCCGAGCCGGGCACGTCCGCGGTCGTCGTGGTCGACGAGGCGTACGGCGAGTTCCGTCGCGCCGGGGTCCCCTCGGCCCTCGAGCTCCTCGAGCGCTACCCGAACCTCGCGGTCACCCGCACCATGTCCAAGGCGTTCGCGCTGGCCGGGGCCCGTGTGGGCTACCTCGCTGCGGCGCGCCCGCTCGTGGACGCGCTGCGCGTGGTCCGCCTGCCGTACCACCTGTCGGCCGTGACGCAGGCCGTCGCCCGCGCGGCGCTCAAGCACTCGGCGTCCCTCCTGGCCCAGGTCGACGACCTGCGGGCCGAGCGCGACGCCACCGTCGCCTGGCTGCGCGCGCAGCGTCCGGCCGTCCTGGACGGCGAGCCCTTGCAGGTCGCCGACTCCGACGCGAACTTCGTCCTGTTCGGCACGTTCCCGGACCGCCACGCGATCTGGCAGGGCCTGTTGGATCGAGGCGTCCTCATCCGGGAGACTGGACCGGACGGATGGCTGCGGGTGTCGATCGGCACGCCGCAGGAGATGACGGCGTTCAAGGACGCCCTGGTGGAGGTGGCAGGACTGTGAAGCGCACCGCGCGCATCGAGCGGGCGACGTCGGAGTCGAGCGTGCTCGTCGAGCTGGACCTCGACGGGACCGGGAAGACGGACATCTCGACGACCGTCCCGTTCTACGACCACATGCTGACGGCCCTCGGCAAGCACTCGCTCATCGACCTCACGGTCAAGGCCACGGGTGACACGCACATCGACGCGCACCACACGGTCGAGGACGTCGCGATCACGATCGGCGAGGCGCTGCGGATCGCGCTGGGCGACAAGGCCGGGATCTCACGGTTCGGCGACGCCATGGTCCCGCTCGACGAGGCGCTCGCGCTCGCGGTCGTGGACGTGTCGGGTCGCCCGTACCTCGTGCACGAGGGTGAGCCCGCGGGGCAGGAGTACCACCTGATCGGTGGCCACTTCACGGGGTCGCTCACCCGCCACGTGCTCGAGTCGATCGCGCACCACGCGGCCATCTGCATCCACGTGCGCGTGCTCTCGGGCCGCGACCCCCACCACATCGTGGAGGCGCAGTTCAAGGCGCTCGCCCGCGCGCTGCGGTTCGCCGTGGCGCCCGACGCCCGGGTCGACGGCATCCCGTCGACCAAGGGCGCCCTGTGACCTCCGAGCCGACCACCCCCGCTCAGCCCGACGGGCCTGAGCACGGCGATCACCCCCGCGACCCGCGGACGACCGAGACGGACGACATGACCACCCCGCAGAACCCCGCCGACGAGCCCGAGCTGGACCTGGAGATCCCGGACGACATCTCGAGCCTGCTCACCCCGTCCGCCGACCCCGACGTCGCTGTCCTCGTGACGCAGATCGCGGGCGCCGAGCCGCTCGCGGCGGCGTGCTCCATCGCGCAGATCGAGGTCGACGCCGTGCCCACCGGCATCGGTGCGCTCGCCGTCCTGCGCGACCTGTCGGGCGACGCCCCGCAGCGGGCGGCGGCCGCGATCTCGACGCTCGTCAAGGGCGTGCCCCTGATCCTCCTCACGCGTCGTGGCGAGCAGCTCACGGCGACCCGCTGGGAGGACGGGGTCGAGGGCGACACCCTCGCCCCCGGCCTCGTGCTCGGCGGCGCCCCCGAGGAGCTCGAGGACCTCGTGACGGGGCACGCGACCGTCACGGACCTCCCGGGCGTCGTCCCCAGCTCGGGCATCTCACGCTGGAAGGCCATGCGTCTGCTCACCGCCTCCGCCCGCAAGGCGCGCAAGAAGTGAGCGAGGGCCCCTCGGTCGTCGTCCTCGACTACGGCTTCGGCAACGTCCGCTCCGCGGTCCGCGCGCTCGAGCGGGTCGGCGCGCGCGTCGAGCTGACCGCGGACCGGGCGCGCGCGTCGGAGGCAGAGGGCCTGGTCGTGCCCGGCGTCGGCGCGTTCGCCGCGGTCATGGCGGGGCTCAAGGCCGTGCGCGGCGACCAGATCGTCGAGCGCCGCCTCGCGGGCGGTCGTCCCGTGCTCGGGATCTGCGTCGGCATGCAGGTCATGTTCGACGAGGGCGACGAGCACGGCACCCTCACCGAGGGGCTCGGCGAGTGGCCCGGCATCGTCGACCGCCTCGAGGCGCCCGTCGTCCCGCACATGGGCTGGGACACCGTCGAGGTGCCCGAGGGCTCGGTGCTGTTCGACGGGATCGCCGACGAGCGGTTCTACTTCGTGCACTCCTACGCGGCGCGCCACTTCTCGCTGGGCGTCGACGAGCCCGTGGGTGCGGCGTTCCGCGCCCCGCTCGTCACGTGGTCCGACCACGGCGGCCGGTTCGTCGCGGCCGTCGAGAACGGTCCGCTCTCCGCGACGCAGTTCCACCCGGAGAAGTCCGGCGACGCCGGTGCCCGGCTCCTGGAGAACTGGGTCCGTTCGCTCTGATACCCGTCCGGGAGGGGCTCAGGCCCCGCCCCTCGCTCGACCGTTCATCGTGTCACCCGGCGCCTGCGCCCCGCGCTCGCGCCCACCCCCTCGTGAATCCTCGGAAGGACCACCTCATGACCGATCGTCTCGTCCTGCTGCCCGCCGTCGACGTCGCCGCCGGGCAGGCGGTGCGCCTCGTCCAGGGGGAGGCGGGCTCGGAGACCTCGTACGGCGACCCGCTGTCGGCGGCCCTCGACTGGCAGGCCGGCGGCGCCGAGTGGGTGCACCTCGTCGACCTCGACGCGGCCTTCGGTCGCGGCTCCAACGCCGAGCTCCTGGCCGACGTCGTCGCGCGCCTCGACGTCAAGGTCGAGCTCTCCGGTGGCATCCGGGACGACGAGTCCCTGGCCCGTGCGCTCGCGACGGGCTGCTCGCGGGTCAACCTCGGCACCGCGGCCCTCGAGAACCCCGAGTGGACGGCCAAGGTCATCGCCGAGCACGGCGACGCGATCGCGGTCGGGCTCGACGTGCGTGGCACGACCCTCGCGGCCCGCGGCTGGACGCAGGAGGGCGGGGACCTGTGGGAGGTCCTCGAGCGCCTCGACGCGGCAGGCTGCTCGCGCTACGTCGTGACCGACGTGACCAAGGACGGGACGCTGCGCGGCCCCAACATCGACCTGCTGCGCGAGGTCGCCTCGCGCACCGACGCCCCGGTCGTCGCGTCGGGCGGCATCTCGAGCCTCGCGGACCTCGAGGCGCTGCGCGCGCTCGTGGGCGAGGGCGTCGAGGGGGCCATCGTCGGCAAGGCCCTGTACGCGGGCGCCTTCACGCTGCCCCAGGCCCTCGACGTGGCAGGCCGTCCGTGACCTCGCCCTTCTCCGACCGCTCCGCCGGTTCCGACCCTTCGGCCGCCTCGGCTCCTCCGGTCATCGGTGATCCGCACGCGGGGCACGCGCACGGCGCGTCGCCGTTCTCGAAGGGCCCGGCGGGCGAGGGGACGGGCAAGGCGCTGCCTCCGTCCTCGGGCTTCGCGGACGACGACGGCTCGGCCGACCCGGCGCTCACGAGCGTCCTCGCGGACTTCTCGGCGGGGACGGCGAGCCTCACGGAGGTCGTCGCGCAGCTCGGCCGCACGCGACTGCTGATCCCCATCCTGGCCGAGCTCGAGAAGTCGGGCGTCGGGGAGCACGGGCAGAAGGTCGACAAGGAGGCCTCGGCGGGCGTCGTCGCGCTCGAGGCGCCCGACGGACGCCGTGCGCTCCCGGTGTTCTCGAGCGTCGCGAGCATGGCCGCCTGGCGTCCCGACGCGCGCCCGGTCCCGGTCGACGCCCCGCGCGCCGCCCTGTCCGCCGTGAGCGAGGACTGGTCGCTCCTGGTCCTCGACCCCTCAGGACCGGTCACGGTCCTGGTCCCGCGCCCTGCGGTGTGGGCGCTCGCGCAGGGCAAGCAGTGGGCGCCCGCGGTCGCGGACGGCGTGGTCGCGGCAGACGTCTCTGCGGAGATCGCGGGCGCGGTCTCGGGGATCGAGCACGTCGCGGCGGTCCGCGCCGAGACCGGTCGGAGCGCCGAGGTCGCGGTCGTGCTCTCGATCGACTCGGGGCTCGACCGGCGCGGCCTGGACGCGGTGCTGGCGCAGGTCAACGCGGCCCTCGCGGGCAGCGACGTGGTCTCGGAGCGGGTCGACTCGCTCGAGCTGCGCATCGGGCGCGCCGACTGACCTGCGGACGCGACGTCGTCGGGCGCCTGGCGGGGACCGTGCGGTGCCCGGAGGATGCCCGACGACGCCACCCGGCTCGCGCTGCGCGGTAGGCGAACGCAGGGGTTCAGCGGCGACGGCGCCCCAGGACCCAGCCGCCCACGAGCGCGACCACCATGGCCACGACCTGGCCTCCCAGGATGACCCGGTTGAGGTCGAGAGCGGGGTGCCACCGGGTGCCGTCGGGGCCCACGGCGTAGACGCCGACGGGACGCACGTGCACGCCGAAACCCCCGCCGCCCCCGGCTCCCTCGCCCGGACCCTCGCCCTGCCCGGTGTCGTCCGCCGAGGAGGCCGTCGACCCGTCGAGCGCGCCGACGCCGTACCCGTAGCCCGTCCCGCTGCCGCCCCACACCTTGGCGACGGGAATCACCAGGGTCCCGTCGCGCTCGTAGGCCTCGCCGAAGACCTTGCGCACCGAGAAGGCGTCGCTCGCGGCGCGTGTGATGAAGGAGGGGTCCGGTCGGCCCGTCGCGTCCTTGCTGCTGTCGCTGCTCATGCTTGGCAGCCTACGAGCAGGGCGGCAGGGTCGCGAAGGCTGACGAGTCGTCGAGCATCGCGCGCAGCGTCGAGACGGGCACGAGGAGCGACGCGTCGGTCGACTTCGCGTAGACCACGCCGATCACCTCGCCGGCCTCGTTGAGCGCGGCCGACCCCGAGCTGCCGGGTTCGACCTGCGCGTCGGTCACGAGCACCTGGCCCAGGTTCTCGTGCAGGGGGTCCGTGGCGGTGCCCACGACCTTGCCCTGCGTGACCGTGAGCTGGCCGCCCTCGGGGTAGCCGACGACCGTCACGGTGTCGCCCTGGGCCGGGTCGGCGGCCGCGAGCGTCGGGGCCGAGGGGAGGTCGTCGCTCGTGCGCACGATCGCGAGGTCCGCGAGCCCCGCCGCGCTCGCTGTCTCGACCTGGATGTCGCGGCCGTCGTAGGTCAGGACCTGGAGGGACTTCGACCCCTCGACCACGTGCTTGTTGGTGATGAGCGTGCGGTCGTCGAGCGCGAAGCCCGAGCCCGTCGAGAGCGACGAGCACCCGACGTTGCGGATGCGGACCGCCATGCGCTTGACCGCGTCGAAGCCGTCCGGGGAGAGGTTCTCCGAGCCGACGGGATCGGCCTGGGGCGCCACGCTGGGCACGACCGAGGTGGGCATGGGCTCGGGGAGCCCGGGCAGGACCCCGCACCCCGCGGCCAGGGCCGCGAGGAGCGTCGCGGTGACGGCGGCGGTCACCGGGCGGGCGGGCGACCGGGGACCGGAGCGCCGTGCCCGACTCACTTCTCGAGCTCCTTCTGGAGCTCGGTGTTGGCGGCCGTCGCGGCGTTGCACAGGTCGTCGACCTGGGTCGCGAAGCGCGCGAGGTCGTCGGGGTTGTAGGCGTCGCGGTTGTTGAGGTAGCCGATGAGCTCGTCCTGGGCGGTGGTGCACTGGCCGAGGGCCGCGGCGACGGTGCCGGCGGCCTCGGAGATGCGGGCCTGGTAGTCGAGGTACTGCTGCGAGGCCACGTTCTCGTCGCCGAGCTGGGCCTTCTCGTTCGCGAGCGCGGTGATGCGCTCCTGGGCCGTCGTGAGCTGGGAGCGCGCGGACTCGAGCTCGGCGTTCGCGCCGTCGAGGTCGGCGTCGAGCTGGGCGACCTGGCGACCGAGCTCGCGGGACTCCTTCTCCCACTGCGCGCTGCGGTCCTGCCAGCTCAGCGTCGTGACCAGGAGGTACGCCGCGAGCCCCAGCGCGACGACGAGCGCTGCGGAGAGCACGAGGATCGCGACGGTCTTCCCGCGCCCCGACCGGCCACGCGCGGGTCCGGTCTCCGGTCCCGTCCGGTCCGCGGCGGACAGGTAGGCCTGGGTCTGCGGGGCGGCCCCCGGGAGCGGGGTCGAGCTGCCCGGGACGAACGCCGGGGGAGCGGGCGGCGGACCAGGGGTCCCACCGGGCGGGGGCACGACGCCGTCGCCCCCGTGCGCGCTGGACGGCGGGGGAGGCGTCGGCTGCCCGCCCGGCGGGGTGCTCAACTGACCGCGCCCGTGTACTTCTCGCCGGGGCCCTCGCCCAGGGCGTCGGGGTAGACCGAGGCCTCGCGGAACGCGAGCTGGAGCGAGCGCAGGCCGTCGCGGAGCGACCGGGCGTGCTGGTTGCCGATGTCGGGGGCCGCGGCCGTCACGAGCGCGGCGAGGGCGTTGATGAGCTTGCGCGCCTCGTCGAGGTCCAGGTGCTCCTTCTCGGCGGCGTCCTCGGCGAGGCCGCACTTGACGGCGGCGGCGCTCATGAGGTGGACGGCGGCGGAGGTGATGACCTCGACGGCTGCGACGTCGGCGATGTCCCGGGTGGCGTCCTGGGCGATGGGGTCGTTCTCGGTAGTCATGTGCTCATCCTTCCAGAGGGAACGAGCGCTCGGGACCCGTCCGGGGTGCCCGAGCGGGCCCGACCGCGGGGCGCGGTGGACGGCAGAGGTGCGCGGCGCCGTCGGGCACCTCGCTCAGTCCAAATAGTGTGCCAAGCGACCGAGTCCGGCTCCGCCTCGCCCGGCAGCCGCGCGGAGGCGGCGAAGAGCCCGGAGGCCGGGCCCGCGGGGAGCGGACCCGGCCTCCGGGCGTGACGCGCGCCCTGCCCGACGACGGAGCGCCGGGCAGCGGCGCGGCGTCAGGAGTGCGCGGGCTCCGACGTGACGCCGGGCTCGTCCGCCGCGAGCGGGGCGACCTCGAGAGCGCTGCGCAGAGCAGCGCCCAGGGCTGCGTCCACGTTGGTCCAGTACTGGATCGCGCGCTCGCGGATCGCGATGCTCTGCACCCCGCCGACGGCGTTCGTGATGGTCTCGAGGAAGCGCGCCTTGGCCGCGTCGTCGAAGACCTCGCGGTAGAGCGTGCCGGCCTGGCCGAAGTCGTCGTCCTGCGCGTGCAGCGTCGCCGCGGAACGCGTCAGCTCACCGTCCGACTCCCAGGACCCGACGCCCGCACGCGCCTCGTCGGCCACGGGGCCGCCCAGGCTGTTGGGGGCGTAGACCGGCGTCGTGGGCGCGTTGAACCCGTGACGCTGGGCACCGTCCTGCGAGTAGTTGTGCACCGGCGCGGCGTGCGGCGCGTTGACCGGGATCTGGTTGTAGTTGGTGCCCACGCGGTAGCGCTGCGCGTCCGGGTAGGAGAACACGCGGGCCATGAGCATCTTGTCGGGGCTGATGTCGATGCCCGGGACCGTGTTCGCGGGGGAGAACGCCGCCTGCTCGATCTCCGCGAAGAAGTTCTGCGGGTTGCGGTTGAGCGTGTGCGTCCCGACCTTGATGAGCGGGTAGTCCGCGTGCGGCCAGACCTTCGTCAGGTCGAACGGGTTGAAGCGGTACGTCTTGGCGTCCTCGTACGGCATGACCTGGACGTGCACGTCCCAGGAGGGGAAGTTGCCGGCCTCGATCGCCTCGTACAGGTCGCGGCGGTAGTAGTCCGCGTCGGCGCCTGCGATGAGCTCGGCCTCCGAGCCCTCCATCTCGACGTTGCCCTGGTTCGAGGTGAAGTGGTACTTGACCCAGAAGCGCTCGCCGGCGGCGTTGATCCACTGGTAGGTGTGCGAGCCGAAGCCCGGCATCTCGCGCCACGAGCGCGGCAGGCCGCGGTCGCCCATGAGGTACGTGACCTGGTGCGCCGACTCGGGGGACAGGGTCCAGAAGTCCCACTGCATGTCGGCGTCGCGCAGGCCCGAGCCCGGCAGGCGCTTCTGCGAGTGGATGAAGTCGGGGAACTTGATGCCGTCGCGGATGAAGAAGACCGGGGTGTTGTTGCCGACGATGTCGTAGTTGCCCTCGGTCGTGTAGAACTTCACCGAGAACCCGCGCACGTCGCGCCAGGTGTCGGGGGAGCCCTGCTCGCCCGCGACGCTCGAGAAGCGCTGCAGCGTCTCGGTGCGCGCGCCCGGCTGGAAGACTGCCGCGCGGGTGTACGCCGAGACGTCCTCCGTGACGACGAACTCGCCGAACGCGCCACCGCCCTTGGCGTGCACGATGCGCTCCGGGATGCGCTCGCGGTTGAACTGCGCGAGCTTCTCGACCAGGTAGCGGTCGTGCAGCGCCGTCGCGCCGTCAGCGCCCGCGGTCAGCGAGTGGGCGTCGCTCGGGACGGGGGTGCCCGTCTGGGTCGTGGTGAAGGGGGTGTTCGTCATCGTCTTCTCCTTCAGGTGAGGCCGTCATGGGCCCAGGACCTGTGCGTGGGTAGGGGGCGGTAGGGACAGGTGCTCCGGGGGAGCGGTGAGGGGTCGTGGCTGTGCCCCGCAGGTACGGGGCCGGTCAGGGGGCCGCGTGGCGGTGCCGGCGGGTGGTCAGTCGGCGCAGTCCGGACACAGGCCCCAGTACGTGACCTCGGCGGTGTCGATCGTGAAGCCGTTCTTCCCGCTCGGGGTGAGGCACGGTGCATGACCGACGGCGCAGTCGATGTCCGCGACGGCCCCGCACGAGCGGCACACCACGTGGTGGTGGTTGTCGCCCAGGCGCCGCTCGTAGCGGGCCGGGTGGCCCGCAGGTTCGATGCGCCGCAGGAGGCCGTGCTCGGTGAGCGCGTTCAGGACGTCGTAGACGGCCTGGACGGACACCGACCCGAGCACCTCGCGCGTCGCCCGCAGGACGTCGTCCGCGTCGGCGTGCTGCTGCCGGGTGACCACGTCGAGGACCGCGAGACGGGCAGCGGTCACCCGGAGCCCGCTGTCGCGGAGCTCGGTCTCGTGGTCCGCGGGGCGGATCGTCTTGTCGGTGGGCACGCCGCCACTCTACCCCCATTTTCTGGAAGAGTTCCATTGATGGAGGATGTCCAGTGCGTGGCGTGTCGGTGGACGAGGCGGCCCGGCGGGGTGCTTCGCCACGTCCGCCGGTGGGCGGCGCGGGGTCGAGCGGGGCGGCGTGGAGTCCCCGGACATGCGTGCTAGTCTTGGTGGCTGACCGACCCGTACGTTCTCGTCGAGGCTCCAGCTGGTGCTTCGAAGAGTCGAGTACGGGTGCGCAAAGTGGATTCCATCCCACCTGAGCTTCAACTGCTGACGATCGTCACGACAGAGGCCGGGTCTCGGTCCGGAGCGTCGCCGTTCTTCACGGTGGCGCGACGGTGTGTTCGTCGCACCCGCGACGACCCGATCGATGGCCTCCTCCTGCGCTCTGGGACGGGGGCCTTTCCCGTTCCTGGTGGTCTACCGACGACTTCCTAGGAGCATCACATCAGCGAGCCTCGCATCAACGATCGGATCCGTGTCCCCGAGGTCCGACTCGTCGGCCCAGGTGGGGAGCAGGTCGGCGTCGTCCGCATTGAGGTCGCCCTGAGCCTTGCCCAGGACGCTGACCTCGACCTGGTGGAGGTCGCCCCCGACGCACGCCCGCCGGTGTGCAAGCTCATGGACTACGGCAAGTTCAAGTACGAGTCGGACATGAAGGCCCGTGAGGCTCGCCGGAACCAGGCGAACACGGTCCTCAAGGAGATCCGTTTCCGTCTGAAGATCGACCCGCACGACTACGGCACCAAGAAGGGCCACGTCGAGCGCTTCCTCGCTGCGGGCGACAAGGTCAAGGTCATGATCATGTTCCGCGGCCGTGAGCAGTCGCGCCCGGAGATGGGTGTCCGCCTCCTGCAGCGCCTCGCCGACGACGTCGCCGAGCTCGGTTTCATCGAGAGCATGCCCAAGCAGGACGGGCGCAACATGGTCATGGTGCTCGGCCCGGTCAAGAAGAAGGCCGAGGCCAAGAGCGAGCAGCGCAAGCGTGCTCAGGAGGCCGAGCCCCGCCCGACGAAGTCGGCCGCCAAGCCCGCTCCGGTCGAGGTCTCCGAGGAGCCCGCGGACGGCGACGACGTACCCTTCGAGGTGCAGGTCGCCGAGGCCGCCGAGCTCGTCGCGTCGGCCGAGGCCGCTGCCGCGGCCAAGGCTGCTGCCGCTCCTGAGCCGGCTCCCGCACCTGCCGCCGCGCCGGTGGCCGCACCCAAGGCTGCCCCCCGTGCAGCAGCGCCCAAGGCCGCAGCGCCCAAGGCCGCTGCCCCGGCCGCCACGCCCAAGCCTGCGACGGCGCCCAAGCCCGTCGCGGTGCCGAAGCCGGCTGCCATGCCGAAGCCTCCGGCCCCGCGCCCGGCGCCCAAGCCGAGCTCGGCCTCCAAGCCGAAGCCCGGCGGCAAGCCCAGCTGACCAACTGACACCGAGCCAGGCCCACCGGCCACGGCCCGAACACGTCGGGTCCCTCCCGGGATCTCGACCAGACAAAGGAGAAACGGCAGCCATGCCGAAGAACAAGACGCACTCCGGCGCCAAGAAGCGGTTCCGCATCACCGGCAGCGGCAAGGTCATGCGCGAGCAGGCCAACAAGCGCCACCTGCTCGAGCACAAGTCGAGCACCCGCACGCGTCGCCTGTCTGCTGACCAGGTCGTCGCCCCCGCTGACGTCAAGAAGATCAAGAAGCTGCTCGGTAAGTGATCTGCCTGGTGGTCGCGCCCCTGGTGCTGACCACCGCTGAGTCCCTACCTGAGCCCCGAACTGCAAGGAGCATCACGTGGCACGCGTGAAGCGGGCGGTCAACGCCCAGAAGAAGCGCCGTACAACTCTCGAGCGCGCTGCGGGTTACCGCGGCCAGCGTTCGCGTCTCTACCGGAAGGCGAAGGAGCAGGTCACCCACTCCCTCGTCTACTCCTACCGCGACCGCAAGGCGCGCAAGGGCGACTTCCGTCGCCTGTGGATCCAGCGCATCAACGCTGCGTCCCGCGCGCAGGGCCTGACGTACAACCGCCTCATCCAGGGCCTCAAGGCCGCTGGCATCGAGGTCGACCGTCGCGTCCTCGCTGACCTCGCGGTCAACGACGTCACGGTCTTCAACGCGCTCGTCCAGGCTGCGAAGGACGCTCTGCCTGCCGACGTGAACGCCCCGAAGGCTGCTGCCTGATCATCGAGCAGCGACTCTTCTCACCGGACGCCCGCACAGTGAACGATCTGTCCTCAGGTCGCCCCGTACCGTTCTTCCGTCGCGTTCCCGAGGTCTCGAACCCTCGGAGCGACCGGGTCAAGGCGGTCCGGGCACTGTCCGGGCGTTCGGCGCGTTCGCGCCACCAGCAGTTCCTCGTCGAGGGACCGCAGGGGGTGCGTGAGGCCGTCCGGCACGGCGCGCGCCTCGTCCGCGACGTGTACGTGACGTCGTCGGCCGCAGACCGCTACGCGGAGATCGTCGACGACGCGCTCGCCGAGAGCCTGCACGTGCACCTCACGACGCCCGACGCGTTCGAGGCCATGAGCTCCGACGCCCAGGGCATCCTCGCGATCGTCCGGACCCAGGACCTCACGCTCGACGACGCGGTCTCCGCCTCGCCGCGGCTCGTCGCGGTCCTCGCGACCGTCCGCGACCCCGGCAACGCGGGCACGGTGATCCGTGCCGCTGATGCTGCCGGCGCCGACCTGGTCGTCCTCGCGGGCGAGAGCGTCGACGTGCACAACCCCAAGGTCGTGCGCTCCACGGCGGGCTCGCTGTTCCACGTCCCCGTCGTGACGGGCGTGAGCCTCGCCGAGACGGTCGACGCGCTGCGCTCCGCCGGGCTGGTGGTCCTCGCCGCCGACGGCGCCGGGGACCACGACCTCGACGACCTGCTCGACGTCGCCGGTAGCGCCCCTGGCGAGACTCCCGACCTCTCGCGGCCGACCGCGTGGGTCTTCGGCAACGAGGCCTGGGGCCTGCCACCCGAGGATCGTGAGCTCGCCGACGCCGTCGTGAGCGTCCCGATCCGCGGGCAGGCCGAGTCGCTCAACCTCGCGACGGCCGCCACGGTGTGCCTGTACGCGTCGAGCCGGGCGCACCGCCCCCGTCGCGCAGGCGTGTCGGCCCCGGCCACCGCCCCTGCCGACGGCGCGGACGGAGCCGTGTGAGGGGAAGGTCGGCGCGACTGTTCGCTGCCCTGTATCCCTCGGACGAGGCCCTCGACCACCTGGGGCTCGCGCTCGCCGCTCTCGGTGCGGTCGCTCTCGACGACGGACGTCCCTCGCTGCGCTGGACCCCGCGCGACCTCATGCACCTCACGGTCGCGTTCTTCGGCGAGGTCGCCGAGGGTGCCGCGGACGACCTGGCCGGAGCCCTCGACGAGGTCGCACGCGACACGGAACCCTTGTCGTTGCACCTGCGCGGTGGCGGCACCTTCGAGGACCGCATCCTGTTCGCGGGAGTGGGCGGCGACGCGCAGGCCCTGCGACGGCTGAGCGCCGCGTCCGCGGAGGCGGCATCCGACGTCGGGCTGCGGCTCGATCGCAGGCCACGCCAGCGCGCACACCTGACGGTGGCGCGGGCCTCCGGGCCCCGCAGGACGTCCCGCCGGAAGACGGACCCCCGGCCCACGGGACCCGGGCCGGCCGAGCTCGCGCACGCCCTGGCCGTCTACGAGGGGCCGCAGTTCACCGCGGCCGAGCTCTGCCTCGTCGAGTCGACCCCGGGGGCGGGGCGCAGCGGGGGCCCGCTCTACGAGGTCGTGCGGTCGTTCGGTCTCGGCGAGCGTCGCTGACCGACGGCTCGACCCTCGGTGCGACCGCGCGTCCCGCCGCCGGACCGGGCGGTCCGCCCCGGCACCTCCCACGCCCGCGAGGCAGCGATGTGGGACCATGAGGGCATGCAGCGCGATGATCGCCGATTTACGTGGCCCGCTCGAGGGCCGCGCGGCTGACGCTGCGCACGCCGACCACAGGACACCGTGCGGTGGCCTCGGATCGGCCGGTCGTGCCCCGGCGGGCGCTCTAGAATCTTCAGTTGGACGCGCGAGGTGACCTCTGCGCGTCCGATCCCGATCCCGCCAGGAAGGCACGCATGTCCACCCCTGATCCGGTCCAGCCCGCCGCGCCGTCGCCGCTCGACGGCCCCGCGCTCGAGGCCGTCCTCTTCGAGGCCCTCGCCGCCGTCGAGGCCGCCCGCGACCTCGACGAGCTCAAGACGGTGCGCCTCGAGCACACCGGCGACCGCAGCGCCCTCGCGCTCGCGAACCGCCAGATCGGCCAGCTCGCGCCCGCCGACAAGGCTGCCGCGGGCAAGCTCCTCGGCCCGATCCGCGGCCGCCTCAACCAGGCGCTCGCCGCACGTGCCCAGGTCCTCGAGGCCGAGCGCGACGAGCGTGTCCTGGTCGAGGAGTCCGCCGACGTGACGCTCCCCGTCGACCGGGCTCCCGCCGGTGCCCGCCACCCGCTCGAGACGCTCCAGGAGCGCGCCGCCGACTTCTTCACGGCCATGGGCTGGGAGATCGCGGAGGGCCCGGAGATCGAGGCCGAGTGGTTCAACTTCGACGCCCTCAACTTCGGACCGGACCACCCGGCCCGTCAGATGCAGGACACGTTCTTCCTCCAGGCCCCCACGGGACCCGACGGCGAGCCCGGCGAGCCGTCGAACCTCGTGCTGCGCACGCACACGTCGCCCGTGCAGGCCCGCACGCTCCTCGAGCGCGAGCTGCCCGTGTACATCGCGTGCCCCGGCAAGGTGTTCCGCACCGACGAGCTCGACGCGACGCACACTCCCGTCTTCCACCAGGTCGAGGGTCTCGCGGTCGACAAGGGCCTGACCATGGCGCACCTGCTCGGCACGCTCGACCACTTCGCCAAGGCGATGTTCGGTCCCGAGGCTCGCACGCGCCTGCGCCCGTCGTTCTTCCCCTTCACCGAGCCCAGCGCCGAGATGGACCTGTGGTTCCCCCAGAAGAAGGGCGGAGCAGGCTGGATCGAGTGGGGAGGCTGCGGCATGGTCAACCCGAACGTCCTGCGCTCCGCGGGGATCGACCCCGAGGTGTACTCGGGCTTCGCGTTCGGCATGGGCATCGAGCGCACGCTCATGCTGCGCCACGCAATTGCTGACATGCACGACATGGTGGAGGGCGACGTCCGCTTCTCGACCCAGTTCGGAATGGGGATCTGATGCCGAACATCGTCATCGACTGGCTCGGCGAGCACGTCGAGCTGCCGACCGACCTGACGGCCGAGACGCTGGCCGCCGCGCTCGTGAAGGTCGGCCTGGAGGAGGAGGCGATCCACGGGTCGTCCGTCACCGGTCCGCTCGTCGTGGGCCAGGTCGTCTCGGTCCAGCCCGAGGAGCAGAAGAACGGCAAGGTCATTAACTGGTGCCAGGTCGACGTCGGGGCGCACAACGTCGACGGCGTCCCCGTCGCCGAGGGCGGGACCCCGCGCGGCATCATCTGCGGCGCGCACAACTTCGGCCCGGGCGACCGGGTCGTCGTCGCGCTGCCCGGCGCCGTGCTGCCCGGACCGTTCCCCATCGCGAGCCGCAAGACGTACGGCCACGTCTCGGACGGCATGATCTGCTCGGCCAAGGAGCTGGGGCTGGGGCAGGACCACGACGGCATCATCGTGCTGGACCGCTACGGGTACTCCCCGGAGACGGGCTACGACACGACGCCCGGCACGGACGCGCTCGAGCTCCTGGGCCTGGGCGACGAGGTCCTCGAGATCAACGTGACCCCGGACCGCGGGTACTGCTTCTCCTACCGCGGCGTGGCCCGCGAGTTCTCGCACTCGACGGGCGCGGCCTTCACGGACCGCGGGCTCCCGACGGGCGACCTGCCCCGCGTGACGCCCGACGGCTTCCCCGTCGAGGTCGCGGACGACGCCCCGATACACGGCGTGACCGGTTGTGACCGCTTCGTCACGCGGATCGTGCGTGGCATCGACCCGCAGGCGCCGACCCCGGCATGGATGCAGCGCCGTCTGACCCAGGCGGGCATGCGCCCCATCTCACTCGCGGTCGACATCACGAACTACGTCATGCTCGACCTCGGTCAGCCCCTGCACGCCTACGACCTCGCCAAGGTCGCAGGGCCGATCGTCGTGCGCCGCGCGGCGCCGGGGGAGCGGCTCACGACGCTCGACGCCGTCGAACGCCGCCTCGACGTCGAGGACCTGCTCATCACCGACTCGCCCGAGGGGGTGCGCGGCTCGCGCGTGCTCGGGATCGCGGGCGTCATGGGCGGGGCGTCGAGCGAGGTCGGCGAGACCACGACCGACGTCCTGGTCGAGGCAGCACACTTCGACCCGATCACCGTGGCCCGCTCCGCACGCCGTCACAAGCTGCCCTCCGAGGCGGCCAAGCGCTTCGAGCGCGGTGCGGACCCGGCACTGCCGCCCGTCGCCGCCCAGCGCGTCGTCGACCTGCTCGTCGAGCTCGGCGGCGGCACGGTGGACGACGCCGTGAGCGACCTCAACACGGTCCCGCCCGTCGCCCCGATCGTGTTCCCGATCCACGAGGCCGAGCGTCTCGTGGGCGTTCCCTACACCTCGGAGCAGGTGCGTGGCGTGCTCGCGGAGATCGGCTGCACGGTCCGTGACCTCGACGGCGGCACCACCCTCGAGGTCACGCCGCCGACGTGGCGTCCCGACCTGACCGGTGCCGCAGAGCTCGTCGAGGAGATCGCCCGACTCGTCGGCTACGACAAGATCCCGTCGACCCTGCCGCCCGCCCCGGCGGGTCGCGGGCTCACGACCTCGCAGCAGCTGCGTCGTTCGGTCGCGCGCGCCCTCGCGGAGGCCGGGTTCGTCGAGACGCTCAGCTACCCGTTCGTGAACCCGCAGTCGCACGACGACCTGCGCCTGCCCGCGGACGACGACCGTCGCCGAGCGCTGCGGCTCGTCAACCCGCTCGCGGACGACCACCCCGAGATGCGCACGAACCTGCTGACGACGCTGCTCGGCACGCTCAAGCGCAACGTGGGACGCGGCAACACGGACCTCGCGATCTTCGAGATCGGCCTCGTGACGCGCCCCGTGCCCGGTGCACCGGCAGCCCCGCAGCTCCCGGGCGGCGTCCGCCCGAGCGAGCAGGACCTCGAGACGCTGCAGGCCGCTGTGCCGCCGCAGCCGCGCCGTGTCGCGGGCGTCCTGACCGGCCAGCGTGTGGCCTCGGGCTGGTGGGGCGCGGGTCGTGCGGCCGACTGGACCGACGCGCTGGCCGCCGCCCGGCTCGTGGCCGAGCGCGTCGGGGCCCGCGTGAGCGTGGTCGCCGACCACGACCACGCGCCCTGGCACCCGGGCCGGACCGCGAGGCTCGAGCTGTCGGACGGGGCCGTCGTCGGGCACGCGGGCGAGCTGCACCCCAAGGTGCTCGAGACGCTCGGTCTGCCCGCGCGGACCGTCGCGTTCGAGGTCGACCTCGACGCGCTGATCGCCGCCGCACCCCAGCAGCCCGTCCAGGCCGAGCCCGTCTCGTCGTTCCCGCTCGCGAAGGAGGACCTGGCGCTCGTCGTCGACGCCTCCGTGCCGGCCGCAGCCGTGCGCGCCGCGATCGAGGAGGGGGCGGGGGACCTGCTCGAGGACCTCGCCCTGTTCGACGTCTACACCGGCCCCCAGGTGGGCGAGGGCAAGAAGTCGCTCGCGTTCTCGCTGCGCCTGCGCGGCACCGACCGCACGCTCACCGCGGAGGACTCCGCGGCCGTGCGTGCCGCGGCGGTCGCTGCGGCGCACGAGAAGGTCGGGGCCGAGCTCCGTGGCTGACGTCACCACCGTGGCCCCCGCGCGCACCGCCCTCGTCACGGGTGGTGCGCGCGGGATCGGCCGCGCGGTCGTGCTGGGTCTCGCCCGTGCGGGCCTCGACGTCGCGGTCCTGGGCCGGGACGCGTCCCGCGTGGACGACGTCGCCGCCCAGGTCCGCGCCCTGGGTCGCCGCTCCGTGGGTCTGGTCGCGGACGTGGGCGACCCCACCGCCGTGGACGCGGCCGTCGCGCGGGCCGAGGCGGAGCTGGGCGGGATCGACCTCCTGGTCAACAACGCCGGGCGCATCGACGCCGAGGTGCCGCTGTGGGAGGCCGACCCGGACGAGTGGTGGTCCGTCATGGAGACCAACGTGCGCGGGCCCTTCCTGCTCGCACGGGCGCTCGTCCCCGGGATGCTCGCGCGGGGTGGGGGACGCGTCGTCGACCTCAGCTCTGGTGCCGGCTCGCACGACATGGACGGCGCGACCGCCTACAACGCGAGCAAGACGGCGCTGCTGCGCATCGGGTCGAACCTGCACCTGTCGGGCCATGCCCGCGGGCTGCGGACGTTCGAGGTCTCGCCAGGCGTGGTGCAGACCGACCTGACCGCGTCGATGGACATGCACGTGGGGCGCACCGAGTGGACGCCCGTGGAGCGCACGGTCGAGATGATCGTCGCGATCGCGGCCGGCGAGCTCGACGCGTGGTCGGGGACCTTCGTGCGGGTCACGCACGACTCGCCCGCGTCGCTGCGAGCGGCTGCCGCTGCCGGCTCCCGCGACGTGGAGGCCGTGCCCGGACCCGAGGCGCGTCGGTTGCGCGTGACGCGCTTCGGCGACGACGACCCCATGCCGGGAGCGCTTCCCGCGCGCTGATCTCGCGCCGTCCGACGGTCAGTGGTGGTGACCGTGCCGGCCGAGGGTCTCCACGGCGGTGGCCCCCGGCCGGGTCCACTGCGGCACGGGACGCGTGGTCTCGCTCCAGCCGGCGACGCCGTCCGCGTCCGAGCGCCAGAACCAGCCCGGGTCGCGCCCCTCGGGCCACCCGTCCGGCTGCGCCTCCCAGGCCTCGCTACGGCCGTGGGGCGTCATGTCGAGCAGGGCGAACGCCGGGTTGGTCGGCTCGGTGCCGCGACCCGTCGTCCGGTAGGTGAGGAACACGTCGTCGCCGTCGCGCAGGAAGCACGAGAGGTACCCCATCTCGCCGCCCACGGGCGCGTCCAGGTCGCGCACCGAGAACCAGGGCTGGGTGTAGCCCATGAACTCGACGAACGGGGCGACCTCGTCCCACGCCCCGGTCGTGACGATGGCGAACGAGACGCCGCGCGCGTTGAGGTAGACGGCGTCCTTCAGGTTCCAGGCCGTCCAGGTGCAGCCCTCGCACTGGCCCTGGTGCGGTGCGCCGTCGTGCCACATGTGCTGGTAGATCACGAGCTCGTCGCGCCCCTGGAACAGGTCCACGAACGGGACCGGCCCGTCGGGGCCGACGACCTTCACGGTGCCGTCGATCCTCGCCATGGGCAGTCGCCGTCGGGCAGCCGCGATGGCGTCTCCCTCGTGCGTGTGGGCCTTCTCGCGGTCCAGGAGCTCGTCCCGAGCGGCCTCCCAGGTAGCCAGGTCGACGACGGGCGGTCGGGCGGACCTCGGTGTGGTCGAGTCGTCGGGCGGGGTCGTCATGGTGTCCTCCGTGCGGGCTCGGGCAGGGACGCACGGCGCGCTCCTGCGGTCACGAGGGCAGACTCGGGACCGGGCCGGAACTCATCGTCAGTGGTGGCGGCGACCCCGCGAGGCGCCGAACGGCCCGCCCACGAACAGCCCCAGCCCGAGCACGAAGCCGAAGTCGTACCAGTTGCCGTTGTTGTGGACCTCGTAGATGTTCACCGTGTCGGTGAACAGCGAGACCACGAACGTGACGGGGACGATGACGCCCTGCCACAGGCCGAGCCAGAACCCGGCCGGGCTGCCGTCCGCGGTGGGCGTGCCGACGTCGGGGTTGGGACCGGGAGCGCAGGCCGCGAGCGCGAGCGCCCCGACGACCAGCGCGGCGGCGAGGGCGATGCGCCGGGCTCGTGGTGACGTGAGCGTGGTGCGAGCGGTACGTGCGCTCTCGTGGGGCGAGACGTTGTGCGTCGGGTGCATGGCCGACCTCCTCGTGGCTGGACCGGACGGTCGCCCCCAGCATCCGCCGCCGCGCGCTCCGGCTCAACCGGAGGCTCGCGTCGAGCGCTCGGTCACTCGGACGCGGGCAGCCGCCGGGTCCCGCCGATGACGAGCGTGACGTCGACGTCGACGTCCGCGAGCCCGGCCTCGTCGAGGGCCGTGCGCAGGGTGGCGGGGTCGGCCTCGGGGGCCGGGCCGATCGCCTCGATCCTCAGGACGGACCCGCTGAAGGAGATCCCGGTGACCGTCCACTGCTCCTGCTCGGCCCACGCCGCGGCGACGGGGGCGGCGGCGATCTTGTCGGCGTTCTGCCGCAGGACGTGCTGGCTGATCGCACTGAGGGGCACCGCCACGACGAGCAGCGCCGCCGCGACCGTGACGAGGCTCGCGCCGCGCAGCGGCCCCACGAACCTCTCGGCCTCGCCCGCGGCCGTGCGGACCTGGAACAGCAGGAAGACGAGCGTGCCGGTCGCGATGATCGCGGCGACGTTGGTCGCGAACAGCAGGAGAGCCCCCAGGGCCTGGTCCGGGGCGCCCGACTCGAGCGTGAGGCCGACGACCGCGAGTGGCGGGACGAGCGAGATCGCGATCGCGACGCCGGGCAGCGCGTCCGACACGTCGGCCCGCACCAGGGCGAAGGCCCCGACGGCTCCGGTCGCGAGCGCCGCGAGCAGGTCGATGAGCTGGGGCGTCACGCGGCCCGCGACCTGGCTGTTGGTCGCCGCGACGATCTCGATCGGGACGAACAGGCCGACGAGGTAGCCGGTCGCGACCACCCCGGCGGCGCCCGCGACGACCAGGAGCGCCGACGAGGTCAGGTTCCGGTGGTCGTTGAGGACGATCGCGAGCGCCGTCCCGACGATGGGCGTCATGAGGGGAGCGACGATCATGGCGCCGATCACGGTGGCCGTGCTGTCGGCCGCGACACCCGCCGACGCGATGACGGCCGCGAGGATCAGCAGGGTCCAGAAGGTGGCCTGCCGGGACCTCGCCGTCGGCCCCTCGGAGATGAACAACGCCGTGGTCATCCGCTGGATGTCGGCCGTCGTGACGCGCATGCTGCCTCCCACGGGTGCTGATCGTGCCCTCAGCATCACAGGGGGTCGTCGTGTGCGCTCGGTGTGCCTGCGCGGACGCGGCGCACGCGCTGCCAGGTCTTGAGGGCCTTGCGGGCCGCGCTCGCGACCGTGCTGCGGTTCGCGATGGCCGCCGTCTCCTCCGTGGGGTCTGCGGCCACCAGGAGCAGCCGCTCGTGGGCGAGGTCGCTCCCGGTGCTCCCGAGGGCACGGACCGCCCAGTACCGGGCGTCGACGTCCGGTACGGACGCGTGGGCGAGGAGCCAGACCGTCTGGTCGGGCTCGATCGTCCCCAGGGCGCTCGCGACGTACCCGAGGAGCGGGAACCGGTGCTCGACGAGCTCGCGCCGCAACGCGTCGACGGCGTCCGGGCCTCCGATGCCGGCCAGTGCGCGGGCCGCGGCCTCCCGCACGACGTGCTCCGGGTCGCCGAGCCGGGCGATGAGGTGCGGTACTGCCTCGTGAGCGTCGAGCGCGCCGAGCGTCTCGCACGCGACGACCCGCTCGGAGGTGACAGGCGAGCCCAGGAGCGCGACGGCGCTGGGTACGGCTCCCCGGAACCCGGCGCGCCCGCAGGCCGCCACGAGGTACCAGGTGGCTGACACGCCTGCATCGACGGCCCGCATCATCGACGGTTCGAGCGAGGCGTCGGCGAAGGCGTAGAGGCGGTTGAGAGTCCGCTCGAACGTGCCGATCGGGAACTGCTCGAAGTGCAGCACGACGTCACGCAGGGCGTCGACGGCGCCCTGGTCGTCGTCCATGGCCAGCGCGGCGGCGTCGTCGACCGCGTCCTCGTGGACCTCGGGGTCCGGGTCGAGAAGCCGGGGGACCAGGTCGGCGGTCATCGCGCGGCCGAGCCGAGCGACCGACGCGCGGGGGAGTGGGAGCAGCGGACCATGCGGCGAGCATAGGGGTGCTCGCCGCGCGGCCTCTTCTCGGCAGGTCCGCTACGGTGGTGGCCCCACCTGCCTGACCTGACCCACCTGCCCCCTCTGTCGACGACGACCACCGAGGTGACCGCCATGTCCCGCCGTACGGCACTGCTCGTCGGAGTCCTGGCCGTGTCGTGCGGCTCGCTCGCGCTCGGGGCCGCGCTCGGCGCGGCCGGCCCTGTGGCCGCACCCGCCGAGGGGCCGTGGGTCGTCCAGGTCGAGGGTCCGTCGGAGGGCGACGGGGAGTGCGCGGCGGATCCGGCCGTCGACTACGCCCTGACCCCGGCGATCATGCCGCCGGTCGGGACGTCGTTCGGACTGGTCCCCGACGCCACCCGCGCCGACCTGGAGCGTGTCGTGTCGTGCCTCGAGAAGTACGTGTCGACGTCGCGGATCACTGTCGTCGCGACCGGTACCCCGACGTCCCCCTGACCGGGGCGACGGACGAGCCGACCGTGCTGGTGCCACCTGGCGAGCTCCTGCCCGCGGGCGGGCCGTCCGCCCGCTAGAGTTCCCTGCGAAGACACGGGGTGCCCGCTCCCACGAGCCGGGCTGAGATCACACCCGTCGAACCTGATCTAGCTAGCACTAGCGAAGGGATGTCGGCAATGTCGCTTGCTGCCACTACACCTGTCCTGCCCGCACCTGCCCGCACGCCTGCGGCGGACGCCGTGGTCGCGGACGAGCACGGCGCGTCGCGGGGGCCCGAGCCTTCCCGCCCCCGCGTCCTGTCGATCGCGGGCACCGACCCGACGGGGGGCGCCGGGATCCAGGCCGACCTCAAGGCGTTCGCGGCCCACGGCGCGTACGGCATGGCCGTCACGACGGCCCTGGTCGCCCAGAACACGCACGGCGTCCGCACGGTCCACGTCCCTGGCGCGGAGTTCCTCGCCGAACAGCTCGACGCGGTCTCGGACGACGTGGTGATCGACGCCGTGAAGATCGGCATGGTCGCCGACGAGCCCAACGCGCGCGCCATCGCCGCGTGGCTCGGGCGCGTGCAGCCGCCGTTCGTGGTGCTCGACCCCGTCATGGTCGCCACGAGCGGCCACCGGCTCCTCGACGAGGGGGCCGAGCAGGCCGTGTGCGAGCTGGTCGCTCTCGCGGACCTCGTGACCCCCAACCTCCCCGAGCTCGCCGTCCTCGTGGGCGAGCAGGTTGCGACCACCTGGCCCGACGCCCTCGCCCAGGCGAGGCGGCTGCACGTGGCGAGCGGCGCCGTCGTGCTCCTGAAGGGTGGTCATCTCACCGGGGAGGAGTCGCCCGACGCCCTGGTGGGCGCTCGCGGGCCCGACGACGTCACGACCTTCTCGGCGCCCCGCGTCGACACCGTGCACACCCACGGGACGGGGTGCTCGCTGTCGGCGGCGGTCGCCGCGCTGCGTCCCCGGCGCGACGGCTGGGAGAGCGCGACGCGCGACGCCAAGGCCTGGCTGAGCGGCGCGCTGCGAGCCGGGGGAGCGCTGGCCGTGGGCACGGGGCGCGGACCCGTCGACCACCTGGCGCACCTGCCCACGCTCGGGCAGCGGACGTTCTCCGAGGAGGCCTGGGAGCGCATCTCGGGGTGGCGCGAGGCCGTCGAGCGCATGGGCTTCGTGCGGGCGCTCGCGGACGGGAGCCTCTCAGCGGGGGACTTCGGGTTCTACCTCGCGCAGGATGCCGCGTACCTCGCCGAGTACTCGCGCGTGCTGTCGCGGGCGAGCCGGCTCGCGCCCACGCCCGAGGCGCGGCAGTTCTTCGCGGGGGCCGCGGTCGAGTCGCTCGAGGTCGAGCAGGCGCTGCACCGCGACTGGTTGGGCGAGCACGCCGGGATGGACCGTGGGGCGGTCGAGAGCGTCGACCCGTCTCCCGTGACGGCCGCCTACACGAACCACCTCCACGCGGCCTCGAACGGGTCCTACGCGGAGACGGTCGCGGCCCTGCTGCCGTGCTACTGGCTGTACTCGCACATCGGCGACGTCCTGGTGCGCCGGGCGGGGGACCTCGACGGGCATCCTTACGCACGGTGGATCGCGCTCTACGGCGACCCGGCCTTCGCCGAGGCGACGCGCGCCGCGTGCTCGTTCGCCGACGAGGCCGCGCGCTGGGCCTCGCCCGCCGAGCGCGAGCGGATGCTGCGCGCGTTCGAGCTGTCCTCGATGCACGAGTACCTGTTCTTCGAGCAGGGGCTGACGCGACCGACCTGGCCGGCGCCGCCCCTCGCTGCGCACTGAGCTCCCGCCGAGAAGTGAGCAGATGCCCCGGATCGGGCTCGAACCGGGGCATCTGCTCACTTCTCGGCGCGGTAATCGCTACGCGCTCTGCGCGCCGTCCGCCGGGTACCCGCAGTCGTACCCCGGCGGCCACCAGCGCCACGTCGTGGTGACCTCGCTGGTCGAGACGCCCGCGGGGCGGTCGGCCAGGCACTGCGTGCGCATCTGGTCGAGCCCGACGGTCAGGTAGTACACCGCGAGCACGCCCGTGAAGACGACCAGGAGGACCGTCAGCGCCAGGCGCAGGCGCCGGTCGGAGCGGCGGGTGGGTTCGTCCTCGCCGGGTCGTGGCGGGACCCAGTCCCAGCTCACGAGGCGGGGTCCGTGGCCGGCCCGGGCGTCGTGCCGGTGCCGGCGTCGAGGCCGGGGACGAGCAGCACCTTGCCGGTCGTCGCGCGCCCCTCCAGGGCGCGGTGCGCGTCGGCCGCGCGTGCCAGCGGGAACGTCGCCCCCACGCGGACGTCGAGGTCACCCGAGGCGACGAGCGCGAAGACCTCGCTCGCCCGATCGAGGAGCTCGGCGCGCGTCGCGGTGTAGTCGTCGAGCTTGGGGCGCGTCGTGAACAGCGAACCGCCCTTGTTGAGACGCTGCAGGTCGAACGGCGGCACCTGGCCCGAGGACCCGCCGAACAGCACGAGCATGCCGCGGCGGCGCAGCGAGGCGAGGGACGCCTCGAACGTGTCCTTGCCGACCGAGTCGTAGACGACGGCGACGCCGCGCCCGCCCGTGAGGTCGCGCACGATCGCGGGCAGCTCGGTCGTCAGGTCGTCGAGCTCGGCGTAGTTCACGACGTCGGACGCACCGGCCGCGCGCGACAGCTCGGCCTTGGCCTCGGTCGAGACGGTCGTGATGACGCGCGCACCGCGGCGCACCGCGAGCTGGGTCGCGAGCAGGCCGACGCCCCCGGCCCCCGCGTGCAGCAGCACGTCGTCGCCGGGCTGGACCGGGTACGTCGAGGTCACGAGGTAGTGGGCCGTGAGCCCCTGCAGGCCGACGGCCGCCGCGACGTGCAGGTCGACCGACGCGGGTACCGGGATCGCGACGTCCGCGGGGACGACCACCTGCTCGGCGTACGAGCCGAACGCGTTGGTCCACGCGACGTGGTCGCCGGGCTCGAAGTCCGTGACGCCCGGGCCGACCGCCGCGACGACTCCCGCGCCCTCGGTGCCGACCACGTGCGGGTACTCCATCGCGTACACCCCCGCCCGACGGTAGGTGTCGATGAAGTTGACGCCGGCCGCCGCGACGTCGACGAGGAGCTCGCCGGGTCCGGGTGCTGGGGTCGGGAGCTCGACGAGCTCGAGGACGTCGGGGCCACCTGCCTGGAGTGCCTGGATCGCGCGCATGGGGTCAGCCTAGGTGGCGGGGGTGGTCCTGGGCGCCCCAGGGGTACTCCCGGCTCTCACGCTCGACGACCCCGCGCATCGAGGGGCTCATGGGTGGCTTTCGCGTGGACGGCGTCGAGGTGCCGGCGGCTCGACGCGGCGGCTCGGTCGGCGTCACGGTCCCGGACGGCGTCGAGGATCGCCTCGTGGGCGTCCTGGTCGTGCCGGTGGCGCTCGCCCGCGCCGTCGAGCTCGATCATGTCGACCATCGCCCGACGCAGGCGGGGGACGAACGTGGCGAACAGGTCGGTCAGGACCGCGTTGTGCGCGGCGTCGACGACCGCGCGGTGGAAGACCAGGTCGGCGTCGACGTACTCCTGGGCGCTCGCGGTCGCCGGTACCTCGCCGCGACCCGCGAGCGCCGTGGCGAGGGCGCGGAGGTCGGCCGGGGTGCGGCGGGTCGCGGCGAGCCGGGCGGCCTCGGTCTCCAGGGCACCGCGGACCTCGAGCACGTCGACGACCTCACCGCGCCGCAGGACTTCCTCCCAGTCCTCGCTCGCCTCGGCGCGGACGACGTAGACGCCCGAGCCCTGGCGGCTCTCGAGCACGCCCTTGCCCGCGAGCTGGCGGATGGCCTCGCGCACGGTCGAGCGCCCGACGCCGAGCTCGGCCGCGAGCGCCTGCTCACCGGGGAGCCGGTGGTCGAGCGGCCAGGTGCCGGTGCGGACGCGGTCGAGCATGAGCTCGGCCGCCTGGTCGGCGAGGGGGAGCCGGCGGAGCGTGGGCATGGGGGCCAACCTCTCAGGTTGTCTGAGGACTTGATCGCGGCTAGCGTACCCCTCATGTCGTGGAGCGCACTCCTTCTTGGTCGCCGCGGCGGGGCCTGAGCCGACCGGCTCCCCGCCGTGGGGGTCTGCCGTGCGCCGGTCGGACCCGCCTGCCGTGCACCGCGCGGCCCGCCCCCCGGAGCCAGACGACCATGACCATCAGCCCCTTCCCCACGCTGCGTACCCCTGACGGTGCGCAGGCGCCAGGCCAGCCCGCGTGGAACCGCCAGCGCGCTTCGCGCATGCCCTCGCACCGCTACCAGGACGTGTTCTCGCGCGTCGACGTCCCGCTCACGGACCGCCGGTGGCCCGGCAACCGCCTCACCGCGGCACCGCTGTGGGTGCCCGTCGACCTGCGCGACGGCAACCAGGCACTGACCGAGCCCATGGACCCCGCCCGCAAGCGGCGGTTCTTCGAGCTGCTCGTCGCGATGGGATACACCGAGATCGAGGTCGGCTACCCGTCCGCCTCGCAGACCGACTTCGACTTCGTCCGCCTGCTCGCCGAGACGGACCTGGCCCCCGAGCACGTCACGATCGTGGTCTTCACCGCCGCCCGGGCGGACCTGATCGCCCGGACGTTCGAGTCGGTCCGTGGCCTGCGCAACCCCGTCGTCGTGCACCTGTACACCGCGACCGCGCCGACCTGGCGCGACGTCGTGCTGGGCAAGAGACGTGCCGAGCTCTCGGACCTGATCGCCGCCGCGGGCAACGAGGTCCTGCGGCACGCGGGGGACGACCCTCGCGTCCGCTTCGAGTTCTCGCCCGAGGTCTTCAACCTCACCGAGCCCGACTACATGCTCGAGGTCTGCGCGCGCATGACGACCCTGTGGGACGCCACCGCAGAGCGGCCCGTGATCCTCAACCTCCCGGCGACGGTCGAGGTCGCGACGCCCAACGTCTACGCCGACCAGATCGAGTACATGCACCAGAACCTCGACCGGCGCGAGGCCGTGATCCTGTCCGTCCACCCGCACAACGACCGCGGCACGGGCGTGGCGTGCGCCGAGCTCGCGGTCCTCGCGGGCGCGCAGCGCGTCGAGGGCTGCCTGTTCGGCAACGGCGAGCGCACGGGCAACGTCGACCTGGTGACCCTGGGCCTCAACCTGCACGCGCAGGGCGTGGACCCCATGATCGACTTCTCCGACATCGACGAGATCCGCCGCACGGTCGTGGACTGCAACGGCATCGGTGTGCACGAGCGCCACCCGTACGCGGGCGACCTCGTGCACACGGCCTACTCCGGGACGCACCAGGACGCGATCCGCAAGGGGTTCGCGCGTCACCGCGCGGACGCGCGAGCAGCGGGCCTCGATCCTGCGGACGCTCCCTGGACGGTGCCGTACCTGCCCGTGGACCCCGCCGACGTCGGGCGCTCGTACGACGCGGTGGTGCGCGTCAACAGCCAGTCCGGCAAGGGTGGCATCGCGTACCTGCTCGAGTCCGCGTACGGCCTGGAGCTGCCGCGGCGGCTCCAGATCGACTTCGCCCGCCGGGTCCAGGCGCACGCGGACCGCAGCGGGGGAGAGGTCACGGCCGAGGGGCTGTGGCGCCTCTTCGAGGCGGCGTACGTCCTGCCCGACGACGGAGCACGCCAGGTCCTGCCGCTCGCCTGGTCGGTCGCGCGGCCGGGCGAGACGGACGACGGCGGCGAGCGCCTCGACGTCGTGCTGTCCCTGGACGGTGAGCGGGTCGAGCGGTCCGCCACCGGGGCCGGGCCGGTCGACGCGCTCACCCGGGTCCTCGCCGGGCTGGGCGTGCCGGTCGAGGTGCTGGGGCTCACGCAGCAGTCGGTCACCTCGGGCGCCGACGCGGGGGCCGTGACCTACCTGGAGCACCGTGCCGCAGACGGCTCGGTCGCGTGGGCGGTGGGGCGGGACGAGTCGGTGCTGGGGGCGAGCGTGCGCGCTGTGCTCCGGGCGGCAGCGAGCCGGCCCCGCGCGACGGCCGCGGCGCGCCACGACCCGGCGCTCGCTGCGGCGGACGGTGCCTGACCGACGAGCGAGACCCGCGGCGGTGGGGCGACAAGGCCCCACCGCCGTCCCGTCACCCCCAGCGTGAGAGCGACGTCTCGCCGACTCGCAGCAGCGCCCCGCCGAACGCGAGGACCGTCTCGGACACCGGCACGTCGTCCAGGACCCACAGCCTCTCGCCCGTCGCGAGGTCGTAGGCGGTGAGCCGGGCGTCCGTGGCCTGGTCGCCGACCATGCTGACCTCGAAGAATCGCCGACCGTCCGTGAAGGTGCTGACCGAGGGGCGGTCGCCGTCCGTCACCTCGGTCTCCCAGAGGGTCTGCCCGGTATCGGGGTCGAGCGCCCGGCGATACAGGGAGCTTGTGACGACGACCCGTTCGTCGGTCTGCACGAGCACCTGCTCGGCGGGAATGTCCGCGGCCCACCGACGGCTGCCGTCGTGGGCGTCGACCGCGATCAGCCGGCCAGCGTTCGCGAGGTACCACGCGTCCTGCTCGGAGCCGTCCACGGCCTGCGGGAAGAGGTAGTGCCCACCGGTCTCCCAGCGCACCGCGCCGTCGCCGTCGAGCGCGTGCGTGGTCTCGGGGGTGTCGGAGACCGAGACGAACCCGCCCGACCCGGCGGGGAACAGACGCCAGTCATCGGCACCAGGGGCCCGGAGCCGGGCTCCGGCGGACGAGAGCAGCGAGTCCACGCCGCAGCCGAGGACGCGCACCATACCGTCGACCACGAGGACCGACAGGGAGTCCGCGTCGACCGAGAAGGACTCCTCGTCGAGCCCGTCGGTGATCGTGGACGTCATGCAGCTGCCGGGACGACCCTCGGGGGCGACGAAGTCGACGACCCGTTCCCAGCGCATCTCGCCGGTGGCGACGTCGACCGCGACGACGCGCGCCGCCCGTCCCGCAGGCACGACGACGTCCTCCATCGTGCCCTGGATCGTCAGGAGCCGGTAGGGCATCGCGGTCGCGCCCGGAGCGGGCTCGGCGGCCCGCTCCGCCAGCACCACCGTTCCTGAAGGACCGGGCACGGCGAAGGCCTCCGCACCGCCGACATCGTCGAGCGACAGCGATCCCAGGACGGTGCCGTCGTCGTCCAGCACGGTCGCCAGACGTTCGGGACCTCCGGACACGCACACGAGCGGGTCGTCCCGCCGCTGGGTGCTGCCGTTCCAGGAGAGGTCCGTCCCGCACGTCGCCCCCGGGCCGACGTCCCGCGACCAGGCGATCTCTCCCGTGCCGAGGTCCACGCCCGAGACCGTCCCGTTCTCGATCAGTACCACCCCGTCGGCACCGGCCTGGGCGAATTGGCCGCCCGGTGCGTCCACCGACCACAGCTCGCCGGGTGGTGCGTCGCCCCAGGGCACGACGGCGCCGAAAGCCCCGACGAGCCGGGCGGTCTCCCGGCGGTCCTCGATCGTCCCGTCCACGACCAGGCCGGCTGCGACCACGACGACCGCGATCCCCGCAGCGATCCACGGGAGGCCGGGGCGGCGTGGCGTCCTGGACCCGGGCCCGTCGAGCCCGTCGTGCTCGAGGCGGCCACCACTGCCGTCGGGACGCTCGGGCGGACCGCCCACCGGCCCGTCGTGCTCCTCCTCGAACTCCATCGTCCGCATGCCTGACCCACCCCTGCGACTCCGCGACATGCCGAGACCCTAGCGGTACCGGACACGTCCGGCTCGACCGGCCCGGAGGCCATCCGCGACCCGGGGAGCGGACCACTACGCTGTCGCCGTGGTGACGCCGACCTTGACACGTACCCAGGTGTTCGCCGTCGCCCTCCTCGGTGGCATGGCGCTGCTCGCCCTGGCGTACGCGACCAGCGCGACGTGGGCGTGGGCGCTCGCGGTCCGTGACGCCCTGCCCGCGCCGCTGCACGGACTCGTCGCCGCAGGACCCGGTCTCGGGACGTGGCTGTTCCGCCTGGTCGCCGGGCTCGTGGGAGTCGTGGTGCACCTGGTCCGGCGCCGATCCGCGCTGACGCTCGTGACGTCCCTGGTGCTGCTCACCGTGGCGGTGTCGTGGCCGCGCGCGCAGGTGGGGACCGCCGAGCGATTCGCCGCGTACCGGGTGGCCCTGTCCGAGGTCGCCGCGCCGGACGGCGAGGGTGCCCGTGACCCGGGGGAGGACGGTCTCCTGCCGAACGCGCTCCGGTACGTCTCGGCGAACGGGCGCGTCGACCGGTACGAGGACGGCCGGGTCTTCGTGCCTCAGTGGCTCGGGATGCCCGACGACGCGGGCGGGTTCTGGTTCAGTCCGGGGGGTCGCCCGCGGGACTCGACATGCACGGCATGATCTGCGCCGACCCCGTGCCGCTCGAGGGGGAGTGGTGGGCGTGCGGGATGGAATGAGGGCCGACGACGGTCGAGGACGACGCCGGAAGGGGCTTTCCGCGCTGCGGGGGGCGACATCCATGAGTCGACTCTTCGCGCTCGTGGTCGGCGTGCCCTTCTTCCTCATCGGGGCGGGCGGCCTGATCGAGACCGGGCCGGACCTCTTCTTCGGTGTGGTGGCGCTCGGGGCCGCGGTGTTCATGGTCCTCGGGCTGCGGACGGGAGTCTTCGTCGGCGCGGGCGAGGTGTACCTGCGAGGGTGGTGGCGGACGATGCGGCTCGTCCCGGGGGACGAGCTGGTGGTCGTGCCGTACAGCAGCCTGTGGAACTGGGGGGCCGAGAGTGCGATCTTCTCGATGCTCGCGCTGCGACGTGGGCGGAAGGTGGTCCCGCTGCAGTTCACCGTCGGACCGGTGAACAGGGTGCGCCGTCTCGCGTCCGTCGTCGACGACTGCCGTCGCCCGGTCCGCTCCGACGGGCCGTCGGACCAGCAGGCCTGACCGGCGTCGGTGCGGCCGCCGGCCTCGTGTCGGTGCCTCCTGTCGGTGCCGCGTGGCACGCTGCCGGGCATGGCTACCCACGCGCACGGCATCCACCACTCGATCGACTACCTCGAGCTCTCCGTCACGGACATGGCGGCCGCACAGTCGTTCTACGCGGAGGCCTTCGGGTGGGAGTTCGTCCCCTACGGGCCGGGGTACGCGGGCTTCCGGACCTCCGCGGAGGAGGGCGAGGCGGAGGCCGGTGGGCTGGCGCTCGCGGACTCGGTGACGCGCGGCGGCCCGCTCGTCCTCCTCTTCTCGGCCGACCTCGACGAGTCCCTGCTGCTGGTCCAGGACGCGGGCGGGGAGATCGTCGAGGGGCCGTACGACTTCCCGGGCGGCCGGCGCTTCCACTTCCTCGACCCGAGCGGCAACGAGCTGGGCGTCTGGGGCGCATAGGACCGCACCGGGACGCAACGGGACGAAGAGGTTCCACATCGACTGCATAACTATGTATAGTTCTGCATATGACGATCACAGTGGCAGTCGCCGGTGCGTCCGGCTACGCGGGCGGGGAGATGCTCCGGCTGCTCGCCGGGCACCCCGAGGTCGAGATCGGCGCGCTCACGGCGCACTCCAACGCGGGGTCGCTCCTCGGGCTGCACCAGCCGCACCTGCGCTCGCTCGCGGACCGCGTGCTGCTGCCCACGACCGTCGAGCACCTGGTGGGCCACGACGTCGTCGTGCTCGCGCTGCCCCACGGCGCGTCCGGTGAGATCGCCGCGCAGCTGCCCGACGACGTCCTGGTCCTCGACCTCGGCGCGGACCACCGGCTCGCGTCCGCCGCGGACTGGACCGCGTTCTACGGCTCCGAGCACGCGGGCACCTGGCCCTACGGCCTGCCCGAGCTCCTGATCACCGAGCAGACCGGCGCGGGCGTCGAGTACACCAAGCAGCGCGAGGTCCTCGCGGGCGCACGGCGCATCGCTGTCCCCGGGTGCAACGTCACGGCCGTGACCCTGGGCCTGCAGCCCGGCATCGCCGCAGGCCTCCTCAGCCCGGTGGACGTCGTCGCGGTCCTCGCGAACGGGTACTCGGGCGCGGGCAAGTCGCTCAAGACGCACCTGCTCGCCTCCGAGGCGCTCGGTTCCGCGCAGCCCTACGCCGTGGGCGGCTCTCACCGCCACATCCCGGAGATCGCGCAGAACCTGCGCTCGGCCGGCGCCGACGAGGTCACGATCTCCTTCACGCCCACGCTCGTGCCCATGGCGCGCGGCATCCTTGCGACCGCGACGGCCCGCCTGGCCCCGGGCCACGAGGACCTGAGCGTCGCCGACCTGCGCCAGGCCTACGAGCAGGCGTACGTCGGCGAGCCCTTCGTCGAGCTCCTGCCCGAGGGGCAGTGGCCCACCACTGCCATGACTCTGGGCGCCAACACGGCCCTGGTCCAGGTCGCGATCGACCGCGCCGCGGGCCGCGTCGTGACCGTGACCGCGATCGACAACCTCGTCAAGGGGACCGCCGGCGGCGCCGTGCAGTCCATGAACATCGCCCTGGGGCTGCCGCAGACCCTGGGCCTGACCACCGAAGGGGTCGCACCGTGACCGTCACCGGACCGCTCGGCTTCCGGGCCGCAGGAGTCGCCGCCGGGCTCAAGTCCACCGGGAAGAAGGACGTCGCGCTCGTCGTCAACGAGGGCCCGCTCGACGTCGCCGCGGCCGTCTTCACGTCGAACCGCGTGTTCGCGGCCCCCGTCGCGTGGTCGCGCCAGGCCGTCGCCGACGGCATCGCGCGCGCCGTCGTCCTCAACTCGGGTGGCGCGAACGCGTGCACGGGCCCCGAGGGCTTCGCCGACACCCACCGCACGGCCGAGTACGTCGCGGACCTCCTCGAGGTCTCGGCGGGCGACGTCCTGGTCTGCTCGACGGGCCTCATCGGCGAGCGCCTGCCCATGGAGAAGCTGCTCCCGGGCTGTGACGCTGCGGTCGGCGCGGCCGACGCCGAGGGCGGCCCCGACGCGGCCCTCGCGATCATGACCACGGACACCGTGCCCAAGACCGTCCTCGTCACGCGCGACGTGGCCGACGAGCACAGCGTCGACGGCGCCACGAGCTGGTCCGTGGGCGGCATGGCCAAGGGAGCCGGGATGCTCGCACCGGGCCTCGCGACCATGCTCTGCGTCCTGACCACGGACGCCGTCGTCGACGCCGCGACCGCGGACGCCGCGCTGCGGGCCGCGACCGCCACCACGTTCGACCGGGTCGACTCCGACGGCTGCATGTCGACGAACGACACGGTGATCCTCCTGGCCTCCGGTGCGTCCCAGGTGCCGGTGACCCTCGAGGAGCTCACGGCGGCCGTGACCGAGGCGTGCGCGGACCTCGCGCGGGCCCTGGTCGCGGACGCCGAGGGCGCCAGCCACGACATCGCGGTGACCGTCACGAACGCGAGCGACGAGACCGCGGCGCTCGCGGTCGCCCGCGCCGTGACCCGGTCCAACCTCTTCAAGGCCGCGGTGTTCGGCAACGACCCCAACTGGGGCCGGGTGCTCTCGGCCGTCGGGACCGTCCCCGAGGACGTCGCACCCTTCGACGCGCTCGCGCTCGACGTGTCGATCAACGGCGTCCAGGTCTGCCGCGCCGGGGGAGTGGGCGAGCCCCGCGAGCTCGTCGACCTCGCCTCGGCCCGCGAGGTGCACGTCGAGATCGACCTGCACGCGGGCGACGCCCAGGTCACGGTCTGGACCAACGACCTCACGCACGACTACGTCCACGAGAACAGCGCGTACTCGTCGTGAGCGCCCAGACGTCAGAGGTCGCCGCCCAGTCGGGGGCGTTCGACACGCGGACGGACCTGACCCCCGGCCAGAAGGCCGAGGTCCTGCTCGAGGCCATGCCCTGGCTGCAGGAGTTCCGCGACGCGCTCGTGGTCGTCAAGTACGGCGGCAACGCCATGATCGACGACGAGCTCAAGGCGGCGTTCGCGCGCGACATGGTGTTCCTGCGCCAGGTCGGCCTGCACCCCGTCGTGGTGCACGGCGGCGGCCCCCAGATCTCCGCGATGCTCGCGCGCCTCGGCATCGAGAGCGAGTTCCGCGGCGGCCTGCGCGTGACCACGCCCGAGGCGATGGACGTCGTGCGCATGGTCCTCACGGGCCAGGTCTCGCGCGAGCTCGTCGGGCTCATCAACGCGCACGGCCCGTACGCGGTCGGGCTGTCGGGCGAGGACGGCGGCCTGCTCCAGGCGCAGCGGCGCCACGCCGTGGTCGACGGAGAGCCCGTGGACGTCGGGCTCGTGGGAGACGTCGTCGAGGTGCACCCCTCCGCGGTCCAGGACCTGCTCGACGCCGGGCGCATCCCCGTCGTCTCGACCATCGCACCCGACATCGACGACCCGACCCAGGTCCTCAACGTCAACGCCGACACGGCCGCGGCCGCGCTCGCCGTCGCGCTCGGTGCCAAGAAGCTCATCGTCCTGACCGACGTCGAGGGCCTGTACACGTCGTGGCCGGACAAGAGCTCGCTCGTCGCCGAGATCACGCGCTCCGAGCTCGCCGACCTGCTGCCCTCGCTCGAGGCCGGCATGGTTCCCAAGATGGAGGCGTGCCTGCGGGCCGTGTCCGGGGGCGTCCCGCGAGCGACCGTGATCGACGGCCGGGTCGCGCACTCGGTCCTCCTGGAGGTCTTCACGACGCGTGGCAACGGGACCATGGTCGTCCCGGACGCGCTCGCCTCCACCCCCGCCGCCCTTCCCGTCCCGCAGGAGCAGTCATGAACGGCACGACCGGCGAGGTCTCGTCGACGCACCCCGCCGAGGTCGCCCCGGCGACCACCGAGACGCAGGCCACCGACGCCGCCCGGAGCGTCGAGGGGGCCGCGGACACGACCCTGGCCGGCCCGGGCAGCGTCGCGCAGTGGACCGAGCGCTACACGCACGCGGTCATGGACACGTTCGGCGCACCGCAGAAGGTCCTGGTCCGCGGCGAGGGCGCGTACGTGTGGGACGCGGACGGCAAGCGCTACCTCGACCTGCTCGCGGGCATCGCGGTCAACGCGCTGGGCCACGCGCACCCCACGCTCACGGCCGCGGTCAGCGCGCAGCTCGGGACGCTCGGGCACGTGTCGAACTTCTTCGGCTCGCCCACGCAGATCGCGCTCGCCGAGCGGCTCCTGAACCTCGCGCAGGCCCCCGAGGGGTCGCGCGTCTTCTTCACCAACTCGGGCACCGAGGCCAACGAGGCCGCGTTCAAGATGGCCCGGCGCAACCGTGACGGCGTCGGTGGCCCCGGGACGCGCACCCGTGTCCTCGCGCTCGAGGGAGGATTCCACGGCCGCAGCATGGGCGCGCTCGCGCTCACGTCGAAGGCCGCGTACCGCGAGCCCTTCGAGCCCCTGCCGGGCGGTGTCGAGTTCGTCCCGTTCGGTGACGTGGCCGCGCTCGAGGAGGCCTTCTCGCCCGACGCCGTCGCCGCGCGCGGCGAGGTCGCGGCACTGGTCGTCGAGCCGGTCCAGGGCGAGGCGGGCGTGCGCCCGCTGCCGCCCGGCTACCTGGTGGCCGCGCGCGAGCTGACCGCGGCGTCGGGCGCCCTGCTGGTCCTCGACGAGGTCCAGACGGGCGTGGGACGCACGGGGTCGTGGTTCGCGTTCCAGCAGCAGGAGATCGGCGGGGGCATCACGCCCGACGTCGTCACGCTCGCCAAGGGGCTCGGCGGCGGTTTTCCCGTGGGCGCCGTCGTGGCGTTCGGCGAGCGCGCCGCGACCCTCCTGGGCCGCGGTCAGCACGGCACGACGTTCGGGGGCAACCCGGTCGCGGCGGCCGCCGCGCTCGCGACGCTCGGCGTGATCGAGCGCGACGGCCTGCTGGCCAACGTGCGCGCGGTCGGCGAGGCGCTGCGCGACGGGATCGCCGCGTGCGGCAACCCCGTGGTCGCGGGAACCCGTGGCCTGGGCCTGCTGATCGCGGTCCAGCTCTCGGCACCGGTCTCCGCCGAGGTCGCGCGCAGGGCGCTCGACGCCGGGTTCATCGTCAACGCGGTGCAGCCCGACGCGATCCGCCTCGCCCCGCCGCTGATCCTGACGCGCGACCAGGCGGGCGAGGTCGTCGCCTTCTTCGCGAGCCTGCCCGCGGACCTCGTGGCCGCCTCCGCGTCCGGTACGGCCGCCCCCACCACCCCGTCCATCACCCCAGCCACCCCACAGAAGGGCTGACCGTGACCTCGACCGCTTCCGTCCGGCACTTCCTGCGCGACGACGACCTGACCCCCGCCGAGCAGCGCGAGGTGCTCGAGCTGGGCCTCGGCTTCCGCGAGGACCGCTTCATCCGCACGCCGCTGCGCGGGCCGCAGGCCGTCGCGGTGATCTTCGACAAGCCGTCGACCCGCACACGCGTGTCGTTCTCGGTGGGCATCGCCGAGCTCGGTGGCTACCCGCTCGTGATCGACGCGGCGTCGAGCCAGCTCGGGCGCGGCGAGCCCATCGCGGACACGGCCCGCGTCCTGGACCGTCAGACGTCGGCGATCGTGTGGCGGACGTTCGGCCAGGAGCGCGTCGAGGAGATGGCGCGGGCCGCGACCGTCCCGGTCGTCAACGCCCTGACCGACGAGTTCCACCCCTGCCAGATCCTCGCGGACCTGCTGACGGTCGCCCAGCTGCGCGGCGGCGTCGACTCGCTCGCCGGCACGTCGCTCGTCTACCTGGGCGACGGTGCCAACAACATGGCGCACTCCTACCTCCTGGGCGGCGTGACCGCGGGCATGCACGTGCGCATCGGGGCCCCGGCCGGCTTCCTGCCGGACCCGGCGGTCGTCGCCGACGCCGAGCGCATCGCCCGGGACACGGGCGGTTCCGTGCTCGTGACCACGGACGCGGCCGAGGCCACGCGTGGCGCGGACGTCGTCGCGACCGACACCTGGGTCTCGATGGGCGACGAGGCGAGCGCGGCCGAGCGCGAGCTGCCGTTCGTCCCGTACCAGGTGAACGCCGAGCTCATGGCGGTCGCTGCCGACGACGCGCTCGTGCTGCACTGCCTGCCGGCCTACCGCGGCAAGGAGATCACGGCCGAGGTCATCGACGGCCCGCAGTCGGCCGTCTGGGACGAGGCCGAGAACCGCCTGCACGCCCAGAAGGCGCTGCTGACCTGGTTGCTGGAACGCTCGTGACGACCGCCCTCGGCCCGGGGAGCGTGCCCACCACCAAGGCGGCACGCCACGCGCGCATCGCGCAGCTCGTCGCCCGGCACGAGATCCACTCCCAGGCCGAGCTCGCCAAGGCGCTCGCCGAGGACGGCGTGAGCGTCACGCAGGCGACGCTCTCGCGCGACCTCATCGAGCTGCGGGCCGAGAAGGTCCGCAGCGCGTCGGGCGCGCTGGTCTACGCGGTGCCCGGCGAGGGCGGCGACCGCTCGGTCCAGGTCGCGAACGACGCCGAGTACGTCGCGGCCAGGCTCGCGCGGCTGTGCGCCGAGCTGCTGGTCTCGGCCGAGGCGTCGGGCAACCTCGTCGTGCTGCGCACGCCGCCCGGCGCCGCGCAGTACCTGGCGTCGGCGATCGACCACTCGGTGTTCGTCGGCGTCCTGGGCACGATCGCGGGCGACGACACCGTCCTGGTGATCTCGCGCGACGTCGACGGCGGCGAGGACCTGGCCGCGCGGTTCCTGGCCCTGACCAACCCCGTGACCCCCGCCACCCCCACGATCTCAGCACCTCCTGGCTAGCGACGGCCCGCACGGGCCGCGCAGCGACCACGGCGACCTCCGAGCCTCGGCGGCTGCCACACTTGGACCCATCACCCCACGCAAGGAAGAGAACAAGTCATGACTGAACGCGTCGTGCTCGCCTACTCGGGCGGCCTGGACACCTCCGTTGCCATCGGCTGGATCGGCGAGGCCACCGGGGCCGAGGTCGTCGCCGTGGCCGTCGACGTCGGCCAGGGCGGCGAGGACCTCGAGGTCATCCGTCAGCGCGCCCTCGACTGCGGTGCCGTCGAGGCCTACGTCGCGGACGCCCGCGACGAGTTCGCCGAGGAGTACTGCATGCCAGCGCTGCGCGCGAACGGCCTGTACCTCGACCGTTACCCGCTGGTCTCCGCGATCTCGCGCCCCGTGATCGTCAAGCACCTGGTGCGCGCGGCTCGCCAGTTCGGCGCGACGACCGTCGCGCACGGCTGCACGGGCAAGGGCAACGACCAGGTCCGCTTCGAGGTCGCGACGACGTCGCTCGCGCCCGAGCTCAAGACGATCGCGCCGGTCCGCGACCTCGCGCTGACGCGCGAGAAGGCCATCGCGTACGCCGAGAAGCACTCGCTGCCGATCGCCACGACGAAGCACAACCCGTTCTCGGTCGACCAGAACGTGTGGGGACGCGCCGTCGAGACGGGCTTCCTCGAGGACATCTGGAACGCCCCGACGAAGGACGTCTACAACTACACCGACGACCCGACGTTCCCGCCGGTCGCGGACGAGGTCGTCATCACGTTCGAGCAGGGCGTGCCGGTCGCGCTCGACGGCGTCCCCGTGACCCCGCTGCAGGCCATCCAGGAGATGAACCGTCGCGCCGGCGCCCAGGGCGTGGGCCGCATCGACATCGTCGAGGACCGCCTGGTCGGCATCAAGTCCCGCGAGATCTACGAGGCCCCGGGCGCGATCGCTCTCATCGCGGCGCACCAGGAGCTCGAGAACGTGACCCTCGAGCGCGAGCAGGCCCGCTTCAAGCGTGGCGTCGAGCAGCGCTGGACCGAGCTGGTCTACGACGGCATGTGGTTCAGCCCGCTCAAGAAGTCGCTCGACGTCTTCATCGACGACACCCAGCGCTACGTCTCGGGCGACATCCGCCTCGTCCTGCACGGCGGACGCGCGACCGTCACGGGCCGCCGCAGCGAGTCGAGCCTGTACGACTTCAACCTCGCGACCTACGACGAGGGCGACTCGTTCGACCAGTCGCAGGCCAAGGGCTTCATCGAGATCTTCGGCCTCACTGCCAAGCTCTCCGCGGCCCGTGACGAGAAGTTCGGCAACGGCGTGGACTTCGGCACCGGGAGCCTGTGAACCATGAGTGACGAGATCACGTCCGGCGCCGCTGCGGGCGACGCGGCCGAGGTGGAGCGCGCGTCGGAGGCTCCCGTGAGCCTGTGGGGTGGCCGGTTCGCCGGCGGTCCCGCGCAGGCCCTGGCCGCTCTCTCGCAGTCGACGCACTTCGACTGGCGCCTCGCGCAGCACGACATCGCGGGATCCCGGGCCCACGCCAAGGTGCTCGCGGCCGCGGGGCTGCTCGACGACGACGAGCTGACCGCGATGCTCGAGGCGCTGGACGTGCTCTCGGCCGACGTCGGGTCGGGGGCGTTCCTCCCTGTCCTGGCCGACGAGGACGTGCACACGGCCCTCGAGCGCGGGCTCATCGAGCGCGCGGGTCCGGAGCTCGGCGGCAAGCTGCGCGCGGGGCGTTCGCGCAACGACCAGATCGCGACGCTCGTGCGGTCGTACCTGCGCGAGGAGGCCCGCGCGATCGGGCTCCTGGTGCTCGACGTCGTCGACGCCCTGATCGAGCAGGCCGAGGCGCACCCCGGCGCCCCGATGCCGGGCCGCACGCACCTGCAGCACGCGCAGCCGGTGCTGCTCGCGCACCACCTGCTGGCGCACGCGTGGCCGCTGCTGCGCGACGTCGACCGCTTCATCGACTGGGACGTGCGGGCGGGGCGCTCACCCTACGGCTCGGGCGCGCTCGCCGGCTCGTCGCTGGGCCTGGACCCCGCCGCGGTCGCGGCGGACCTGGGCTTCGACGGCCCGGTCGAGAACTCGATCGACGGTACGGCCTCGCGGGACGTCGTGGCGGAGTTCGCGTTCGTCTCGGCCATGCTGGGTGTCGACCTCTCCCGCTTCGCGGAGGAGATCATCATCTGGAACACCAAGGAGTTCGGCTTCGTCCGCCTGGACGACGCCTACTCCACGGGTTCGAGCATCATGCCGCAGAAGAAGAACCCGGACATCGCGGAGCTCGCGCGCGGCAAGGCCGGGCGTCTCATCGGCGACCTGACGGGTCTGCTGGCCACGCTCAAGGGCCTGCCGCTCGCGTACAACCGCGACCTGCAGGAGGACAAGGAGCCGGTGTTCGACCAGGTCGACACCCTCAAGGTCCTGCTCCCGGCGTACGCGGGCATGGTCCGCACCCTGACGTTCGACACCGAGCGCATGGCCTCGCTCGCTCCGCAGGGCTTCTCGCTCGCGACCGACATCGCGGAGTGGCTCGTCCGTCAGGGCGTGCCGTTCCGGGTGGCCCACGAGGTCGCGGGAGCGTGCGTGCGCGTGTGCGAGGAGCGTGGCATCGAGCTGTGGGACCTGACGGACGAGGACCTCGCGGAGATCTCCGAGCACCTCACCCCGGGAGTGCGGGACGTGCTCACGGTCGAGGGTTCGCTCGCCTCGCGCGACGCGGTGGGCGGTACGGCTCCGGCGCGTGTCGCGGAGCAGCTCGAGGAGGCCAAGGTGCGTTCGGCCGAGTACCGCTTCTGGGTGCAGGGCTGAGGTCACCATGAGCGTGAGCGCTGCGGTCCTCGATGACCTCGTGGCCCGCGTGCACGACGGCGCAGCGCGCCTCGGTCAGGGACGTCCGGCTGGTCCGGGCGTCCCTCGCGGGGGCGCGTGCCGCCTGGTCGTCGTCGACGGGCCGGCAGGGTCCGGGAAGACGACGCTGGCCGCGCAGCTCGGCGTGGCGCTGCCTGCCCAGGTGATCCACATGGACGACCTGTACGAGGGCTGGACGGGGATGACGGCGGGCGCGGGGCGGCTCGTCGAGCAGGTCCTCGACCCGCTCGCCGCCGGTCGACCCGGGCGCTATCAACGCTACGACTGGACGCTCGAGGACTTCGCCGAGTGGCACGACGTCCCGCTTGCCCCGTTCCTCGTGGTCGAGGGCTGCGGCGCGGGTGCCCGGCGGATCGCCGAGATGACGACGCTGCTCGTCTGGGTCGAGGCCGACGACGAGCTCCGCCTGGCGCGCGGCCTCGCGCGCGACGGTCAGGAGGCCCGTGTGCACTGGCTCGAGTGGATGGCCTCGGAGCGAGCGGTCTACGCGACCGAGGGGACGGCCGAGCGGGCCGACGTCGTGCTCGACGGGTTCGGCGAGCCGGTCACGGCACGCCCTCGTGCGCACGAGCGCGCGGGCGAAGCCTGACCGTCCACGATCGCAGGTGAGACGTCGAGACGTGCTCGGCGTAGATTGCGGGGGAGACGCCCGCCCAGCCAGGAGGCCCATGTGACCGAGTCCCGTTCCACCACGGACCTCGACGCCCCCGCGCCGGACGTTCCCGCGCGCGGATGGTTCTCCCGCCCGAGCCTCGAGGTCGCACGCGACCTCCTGGGGGCCTCGATCACCCACCGCACCCCGGAGGGCAGCGTCACCGTCCGCCTCACGGAGGTCGAGGCCTACGACGGAGAGCAGGACCCGGGGTCGCACGCCTTCCGCGGTCGGACCGAGCGCAACCGGGCCATGTACGGCGAGCCGGGTCACCTGTACGTCTACCGTCACCTGGGCCTGCACCACTGCGTCAACGTGGTCTGCGGCCCGGTGGGCTCCGCGTCGGCGGTCCTCCTGCGGGCGGGCGAGGTGACCGACGGCGTCGCGCTGGCACGGGCGCGCCGGCTCGCTGCCGGCGTCTGCGACTCGGACCGCCAGATCGCGCGCGGACCGGCACGTCTCGCGGTGGCGCTCGGCCTGGACCTGGCCCACTACGGGCTGGACGTGACGGACGAGGCGGGCGACGTCGTCGTGCACCGGGACGTGCGGACCCTGCGGCCCGCGATCGCGACCGGACCTCGCGTCGGCGTGAGCGGCGACGGCGGAGACGCGAGCGTCTACCCGTGGCGCCTGTGGCTGACGGGCGACCCGACCGTCTCGGCCTACCGGCCCGCGACGCGCCGCAGCCGCTGACGAGCCCGGTCCCCGGCGGAGTCGGTGCTGGAGGGCGGGACACGGCAGACTAGGACCTCGGGCGCGCGGAACGATGGCGCGCCCGTCCCACGCCCTGCGCCGCACCGCGCGCGGGCACGACGAAGGAGATGCAGTGAACGACGTTCTCGACGAGTTGCAATGGCGAGGCCTGGTGGCGCAGTCCACCGACGAGGCCGCGCTGCGTGCTGCGCTGGCCGAGGGACCCGTCACGTATTACTGCGGCTTCGACCCGACCGCGCCGAGCCTGCACCACGGCCACCTGGTGCAGCTCATCCTGCTGCGCCACCTGCAGCTCGCCGGGCACCGTGCCATCGCGCTCGTCGGCGGAGCAACGGGCATGATCGGCGACCCGCGTCAGTCGGGGGAGCGGATCCTCAACACCAAGGACACGGTCGCCGAGTGGACCGAGCGCCTCAAGGCGCAGGTCTCGCGCTTCCTCGACTTCGAGGGCGACAACCCGGCGCGCATCGCGAACAACCTCGACTGGACGGCGAACCTCACGGCGATCGACTTCCTGCGGGAGATCGGCAAGCACTACCGTCTGGGCACCATGCTGGCCAAGGACACCGTGGCGCGTCGCCTGAGGTCGGACGAGGGGATCAGCTTCACCGAGTTCAGCTACCAGATCCTGCAGGGCAACGACTACCTCGAGCTCTTCCGGCGTGAGGGCGTCACGCTCCAGACGGGTGGCAACGACCAGTGGGGCAACCTGCTCTCGGGTGTCGAGCTGATCCGCAAGGCCGAGGGGGCGTCGGTGCACGTCCTGACGACGCCACTCATCACCAAGGCCGACGGGACCAAGTTCGGCAAGACCGAGGGCGGGGCCGTGTGGCTCGACCCCGACATGATGAGCCCGTACGCGTTCTACCAGTACTGGGTCAACGCGGACGACGCCGACGTGGTGGGCTGGCTCAAGATCTTCACGTTCCGCACCGCGGAGGAGATCGCTGAGCTCGAGCGTGCGGTCGCCGAGCGTCCCGCGGCGCGCGAGGCGCAGAAGGCGCTCGCAGCCGACGTCACCACGCTGGTCCACGGCGCCGCCGCGACCGAGGCGGTCATCGCCGCGAGCCAGGCGCTCTTCGGCCGGGGGGACCTGGGTGCCCTGGACGCCGGCACGCTCGCCGCGGCCGTGGCGGAGCTCCCGCGCACGACGGCGGCGCCCGGCGACCTCGTCGTCGACCTTCTCGTGGGGTCGGGGCTCGTGGGTTCGAAGGGCGCGGCGCGGCGCGCGATCGCCGAGGGCGGTGCCTACGTCAACAACGTGAAGGTCACGTCCGAGGATGCTGCCCTCGGGGCGGACGACCTCCTGCACGGGCGCTTCGCCGTCCTGCGCCGGGGCAAGCGGACGCTCGCGGTGGCCGAGGTCGCGTGACGGACCCGCGTGCACGACGGCGGGGCCAAGGGGTTCGTCCCCCTGGCCCCGCCGTCGTTGCAAGGGGCCCACGGCGCCGTCGACCGTACCGGCTGGCGGCGCGGTGACCGGGGTCACCGCGCCCGGGTTTGACCTCGCCCGTCACCTCGACGTAATCTTCTGGATGTCAGCCCGACAGGGAGGAACAGACACCACTGCGAAGCTCCTCGGAGCCGCCGCGAAGTGGCTGGTCCCACGGGCAGGCCACCCACACGAACTTCAGGTCCTGGATCTGTCGACTCGTGAGGGGACCGGGGAAGTTCCCGTCTCCGCTTCGGCGGTAGACACGATGATCCAGACCTGGTAAGGTAGAGAAGTTGCCCCGAGTGAAGGCCCCTGGTGGGTTGGAGTCGGTGCGTGTCGGTTGCTTGAGAACTCAACAGTGTGCTTGATAGTTAATGCCAATTGTCCTGCATGGGCGTGTGGCGCGCATCGTTTGGTGTGTGTTGTGTGTTCGTGTTGAGACTTCTATTTGGTATGAATTGAAAACGTCATGTTTTCGGTTTGTAGCCATGATTATGGACCTTCGGGTCCGCTTCGTATGGTTGTTAATCCTTCGGGGTTGATAGCAAACATTTACGGAGAGTTTGATCCTGGCTCAGGACGAACGCTGGCGGCGTGCTTAACACATGCAAGTCGAACGGTGATGCCCAGCTTGCTGGGCGGATCAGTGGCGAACGGGTGAGTAACACGTGAGTAACCTGCCCCAGACTCCGGGATAAGCCTTGGAAACGAGGTCTAATACTGGATACGAGATGCCCCTGCATGGGGAGTGTCTGGAAAGATTTATCGGTCTGGGATGGACTCGCGGCCTATCAGCTTGTTGGTGGGGTAATGGCCTACCAAGGCGACGACGGGTAGCCGGCCTGAGAGGGCGACCGGCCACACTGGGACTGAGACACGGCCCAGACTCCTACGGGAGGCAGCAGTGGGGAATATTGCACAATGGGCGAAAGCCTGATGCAGCGACGCCGCGTGAGGGATGAAGGCCTTCGGGTTGTAAACCTCTTTCAGCAGGGAAGAAGCGCAAGTGACGGTACCTGCAGAAGAAGCGCCGGCTAACTACGTGCCAGCAGCCGCGGTAATACGTAGGGCGCAAGCGTTGTCCGGAATTATTGGGCGTAAAGAGCTCGTAGGCGGTTTGTCGCGTCTGGTGTGAAAACTCAAGGCTCAACCTTGAGCTTGCATCGGGTACGGGCAGACTAGAGTGCGGTAGGGGTGACTGGAATTCCTGGTGTAGCGGTGGAATGCGCAGATATCAGGAGGAACACCGATGGCGAAGGCAGGTCACTGGGCCGCAACTGACGCTGAGGAGCGAAAGCATGGGGAGCGAACAGGATTAGATACCCTGGTAGTCCATGCCGTAAACGTTGGGCACTAGGTGTGGGGCTCATTCCACGAGTTCCGTGCCGCAGCAAACGCATTAAGTGCCCCGCCTGGGGAGTACGGCCGCAAGGCTAAAACTCAAAGGAATTGACGGGGGCCCGCACAAGCGGCGGAGCATGCGGATTAATTCGATGCAACGCGAAGAACCTTACCAAGGCTTGACATACACCGGAAACTTCCAGAGATGGTTGCCCCGCAAGGTCGGTGTACAGGTGGTGCATGGTTGTCGTCAGCTCGTGTCGTGAGATGTTGGGTTAAGTCCCGCAACGAGCGCAACCCTCGTCTTATGTTGCCAGCACGTCATGGTGGGGACTCATAAGAGACTGCCGGGGTCAACTCGGAGGAAGGTGGGGATGACGTCAAATCATCATGCCCCTTATGTCTTGGGCTTCACGCATGCTACAATGGCCGGTACAAAGGGCTGCGATACCGCGAGGTGGAGCGAATCCCAAAAAGCCGGTCTCAGTTCGGATTGGGGTCTGCAACTCGACCCCATGAAGTCGGAGTCGCTAGTAATCGCAGATCAGCAACGCTGCGGTGAATACGTTCCCGGGCCTTGTACACACCGCCCGTCAAGTCACGAAAGTCGGTAACACCCGAAGCCGGTGGCCCAACCCTTGTGGAGGGAGCTGTCGAAGGTGGGACTGGCGATTGGGACTAAGTCGTAACAAGGTAGCCGTACCGGAAGGTGCGGCTGGATCACCTCCTTTCTAAGGAGCATCACTCACAGTCGGCGCCCTTGTGGTGCTGGTTGTGCAGAGGCCATGGCACTCGCCGAACGCGTGGGTGGATGGTTGCTCAAGGGTGGAACATTAACGAAGAGCTCGGCCATGACGGTTCGTGTCAGTACCTGCCCACCTTGTGTGGGTGGTGGAACATCACGGGTACGGGGGAAGGGTTTGCCAAGCACACTGTTGGGTCCTGAGGGAACCGCCCGCATGGGTGGGGTCGCTCTGAACGGGCCATCGCGTCTCCTGGGTGAACCGCCAACCGGTTGTGTTGGTAGGCCGTGGGAGCGGGTGGGATCGTCCGTAGCTTGAGAACTGCACAGTGGACGCGAGCATCTTTGTAAGATCAAAGATTTATCTTTGTTCTCTGCAATTTTTTGTTGTCAAGTTTTTAAGGGCACAGGGTGGATGCCTTGGCACTAGGAGCCGATGAAGGACGTTGTAGCCTGCGATAAGCCTCGGGGAGTTGGCAAACGAACCGTGATCCGAGGATCTCCGAATGGGGAAACCCCGCTGGAGTCATGTCCAGTGACCCGCACCTGAATATATAGGGTGTGTGGAGGGAACGTCGGGAAGTGAAACATCTCAGTACCGACAGGAAGAGATATTCCGTGAGTAGTGGCGAGCGAAAGCGGAACAGGCCAAACCGTTCATGTGTGATAGCTACCAGGCGTTGCATGGGCGGGGTTGTGGGACCTTTCAGACCGGGCTGGTACCCGGTCAGGGAGTCAGAAAGCCGCGTTATAGTCGAAGGGCATTGAAAGGCCCGGCACAGAGGGTGCGACCCCCGTAGACGAAATGACGCGGCCTCCCGAAGGGGATCCCAAGTAGCACGGGGCCCGAGAAATCCCGTGTGAATCCGGCAAGACCACTTGCTAAGCCTAAATACTACCTAGTGACCGATAGCGGACCAGTACCGTGAGGGAAAGGTGAAAAGTACCCCGGGAGGGGAGTGAAATAGTACCTGAAACCGTGTGCCTACAATCCGTTGGAGCCTCCCTAGCAGGGGTGACAGCGTGCCTTTTGAAGAATGAGCCTGCGAGTTAGTGCTCAGTGGCAAGGTTAACCCGTGTGGGGAAGCCGTAGCGAAAGCGAGTCTGAATAGGGCGAATGAGTCGCTGGGTCTAGACCCGAAGCGAAGTGATCTAGCCATGGGCAGGTTGAAGCGTGGGTAAGACTACGTGGAGGACCGAACCCACCAGGGTTGAAAACCTGGGGGATGACCTGTGGTTAGGGGTGAAAGGCCAATCAAACTTCGTGATAGCTGGTTCTCCCCGAAATGCATTTAGGTGCAGCCTCGCGTGTTTCTTGCCGGAGGTAGAGCTACTGGATGGCCGATGGGCCCTACAAGGTTACTGACGTCAGCCAAACTCCGAATGCCGGTAAGTGAGAGCGCGGGAGTGAGACTGCGGGGGATAAGCTCCGTAGTCGAGAGGGAAACAGCCCAGACCACCAGCTAAGGCCCCTAAGCGTGTGCTAAGTGGGAAAGGATGTGGAGTTGCACAGACAACCAGGAGGTTGGCTTAGAAGCAGCCACCCTTGAAAGAGTGCGTAATAGCTCACTGGTCAAGTGATTCCGCGCCGACAATGTAGCGGGGCTCAAGTACACCGCCGAAGCTGTGGCATTCACACAAACGCTAGGCCTTCGTGGTCCAGGCGTGTGGATGGGTAGGGGAGCGTCGTGTGGGCAGTGAAGTCGCGGGGTAACCCAGCGGTGGAGCCTACACGAGTGAGAATGCAGGCATGAGTAGCGAAAGACGGGTGAGAAACCCGTCCGCCGAATGACCAAGGGTTCCAGGGCCAGGCTAATCCGCCCTGGGTAAGTCGGGACCTAAGGCGAGGCCGACAGGCGTAGTCGATGGACAAGGAGTTGATATTCTCCTACCGGCGAAGAACCGCCCATACCGAACCCGGTGATGCTAAGCGCCCTTAACCAGCATCGTCTCCTTCGGGAGACACCGCTGGAGCGGCGCGCGACCCGAACCGGTACTAGGTAAGCGTATTAACAGGGGTGACGCAGGAAGGTAGCCCAGCACGGCGATGGTTGACCGTGTCCAAGGTTGTAGGGCGAACAGTAGGCAAATCCGCTGTTCACATAGCCTGAGAACTGATAGATAGCGCGTATGCGCGAATTGGGTGATCCTATGCTGCCAAGAAAAGCCTCGGCGCGAGGTTCTAGCCGCCCGTACCCTAAACCGACTCAGGTGGTCAGGTAGAGAATACTAAGGCGATCGAGAGAATCGTGGTTAAGGAACTCGGCAAAATGCCCCCGTAACTTCGGGAGAAGGGGGGCCCGATGCGTGACGGAACTAGCTTCCCGAGCGTTGACGGCCGCAGAGACCAGGGAGAAGCGACTGTTTACTAAAAACACAGGTCCGTGCGAAGTCGCAAGACGATGTATACGGACTGACGCCTGCCCGGTGCTGGAAGGTTAAGAGGACGGGTCAGCTCTTCGGAGCGAAGCTCAGAATTTAAGCCCCAGTAAACGGCGGTGGTAACTATAACCATCCTAAGGTAGCGAAATTCCTTGTCGGGTAAGTTCCGACCTGCACGAATGGCGTAACGACTTCTCCGCTGTCTCAACCGCGAACTCGGCGAAATTGCACTACGAGTAAAGATGCTCGTTACGCGCAGCAGGACGGAAAGACCCCGGGACCTTTACTATAGCTTGGTATTGGTGTTCGGTGCGGCTTGTGTAGGATAGGTGGGAGACTGTGAAGCATGCACGCCAGTGTGTGTGGAGTCAACGTTGAAATACCACTCTGGTCGCTCTGGATATCTAACCTCGGTCCGTAATCCGGATCAGGGACAGTGCCTGGTGGGTAGTTTAACTGGGGCGGTTGCCTCCTAAAATGTAACGGAGGCGCTCAAAGGTTCCCTCAGCCTGGTTGGCAATCAGGTGTCGAGTGCAAGTGCACAAGGGAGCTTGACTGTGAGACTGACAGGTCGAGCAGGGACGAAAGTCGGAACTAGTGATCCGGCGGTGGCTTGTGGAAGCGCCGTCGCTCAACGGATAAAAGGTACCCCGGGGATAACAGGCTGATCTTGCCCAAGAGTCCATATCGACGGCATGGTTTGGCACCTCGATGTCGGCTCGTCGCATCCTGGGGCTGGAGTAGGTCCCAAGGGTTGGGCTGTTCGCCCATTAAAGCGGTACGCGAGCTGGGTTTAGAACGTCGTGAGACAGTTCGGTCCCTATCCGCTGCGCGCGCAGGAAGCTTGAGAAGGGCTGTCCCTAGTACGAGAGGACCGGGACGGACGAACCTCTGGTGTGCCAGTTGTTCCGCCAGGAGCACGGCTGGTTAGCTACGTTCGGAAGGGATAACCGCTGAAAGCATCTAAGCGGGAAGCCTGCTTCAAGATGAGGTTTCCATCCCCGCAAGGGGGAGAGGCTCCCAGCTAGACCACTGGGTAGATAGGCCGGATGTGTAAGGCAGGACTAAAGACTGCTGAAGCTGACCGGTACTAATAAGCCGACAACTTGATAACACACAAACTTGTGCTACGCGTCCACTGTGCGGTTCCCGAGATACGGGCACACCCCCACGTAACCGGGGGCCCCGAACATCTCCATAGAGTTACGGCGGTCATAGCGAGAGGGAAACGCCCGGTCCCATTCCGAACCCGGAAGCTAAGCCTCTCAGCGCCGATGGTACTGCCCTGGAGACGGGGTGGGAGAGTAGGTCGCCGCCGGACAACCATTCACCAAAGGCCCACCCCTCACGGGGTGGGCCTTTGGCGTGCCTGTGACCTACCGGGCAAGCCCCCACGACCCTGCTCGTGGGATGATGAACGTCAGTGCATATCGAAGGGACACCGCTGTGAACGACAGCCCAGAACGTCACGCCGACGACCGCGACCGTAGGTCTTCCGGGGCAGGGCGGTCCGGCGACACCGGTCGTTCCTCCGGCTCTCAGGGCCGTGGTCAGGGAGCGCCCCGTCGCGACGGAAGCTCGAGCAAGCCCCCGCGCGCCGGCGGCGACCGCCGCCAGGACTCCGGCGAGCGCCGTTCCTACGGTGACCGCCCCCAGTCCTCGGGCTCCGGCGAGCGTCGCTCTTACGGTGACCGCCCTCAGTCCGGTGGCGGGTCCTACGGTGGCGGCGAGCGCCGTTCGTACGGTGACCGTCCGCAGTCCTCGGGTTCCGGTGAGCGCAAGAGCTACGGTGACCGTCCGCAGTCTTCGGGCTCTGGCGAGCGCCGTTCCTACGGTGACCGTCCGCAGTCCGGCGGTGGCGAGCGCAAGAGCTACGGTGACCGTCCGCAGTCTGGTGGCGGGTCTTACGGTGGCGGCGAGCGTCGCTCCTATGGTGACCGCCCCCAGTCCTCGGGCTCCGGCGAGCGCCGTTCCTACGGTGACCGTCCGCAGTCTGGTGGCGGGTCTTACGGTGGCGGCGAGCGCCGTTCCTACGGTGACCGTCCGCAGTCTGGTGGCGGGTCTTACGGTGGCGGCGAGCGCCGTTCCTACGGTGACCGTCCGCAGTCTGGTGGCGGGTCTTACGGTGGCGGCGAGCGCCGTTCCTATGGTGACCGCCCCCAGTCCTCGGGCTCCGGCGAGCGCCGCTCCTATGGTGACCGTCCGCAGTCTGGTGGTGGGTCCTACGGTGGCGGCGAACGCCGTTCCTACGGTGACGGCCCGCAGTCCGGCGGTGGCGAACGCCGCTCCTACGGCGACCGCCCCCAGTCCGGTGGTGGGTCCTACGGTGGCGGCGAACGCCGTTCCTACGGTGACCGCCCGCAGTCCTCGGGTTCCGGTGAGCGCAAGAGCTACGGTGACCGTCCGCAGTCTGGTGGCGGGTCCCACGGTGGCGGCGAGCGCCGCTCCTACGGCGACCGCCCCCAGTCCTCGGGCTCTGGCGAGCGCCGCTCCTATGGTGACCGTCCGCAGTCCGGCGGCGGCGAGCGCAAGAGCTACGGCGACCGCCCCCAGTCCGGTGGCGGGTCCTACGGTGGCGGCGAGCGCCGCTCCTACGGCGACCGCCCCCAGTCCTCGGGCTCCGGCGAGCGCAAGAGCTACGGTGACCGTCCGCAGTCTGGTGGCGGGTCCCACGGTGGCGGCGAGCGCCGCTCCTACGGCGACCGCCCCCAGTCCTCGGGCCCTGGCGAGCGCCGCTCCTACGGCGACCGCCCCCAGTCCTCGGGCCCTGGCGAGCGCCGTTCCTACGGTGACCGCCCGCAGTCCTCGGGCTCCGGTGAGCGCAAGAGCTACGGCGACCGCCCGCAGCGTGCAGGAGACCAGGGCGAGCGCCAGTCGCGTCCGCCGCAGGACCAGCGTCACGCTGGCCCTGAGATCGACGAGGCCGTGCAGTTCTCGGACCTCGATCGCGACGTGCGCGGTCGTCTGCGGACGCTGAGCAAGGAGAACGCGACGGTCGTCGGGCGCCACCTCGTCATGGCCGGCAAGCTGATCGACACCGACCCCGAGCTGGCTTACGAGCACGCCCAGGCTGCGGTGCGCCGCGCCGGCCGCGTCGACGTGGTCCGTGAGGCCGCAGGGCTGACGGCCTACCAGACGGGCCGGTATGCCGAGGCGCTGCGCGAGCTGCGCACCGTGCGTCGTCTCAACGGATCGTCGGAGCACCTGCCGATCATGGCGGACTGCGAGCGCGGGCTGGAGCGCCCCGAGCGGGCGATCGCCCTGGCCGCCTCGGAGGAGGCGAGCACCCTCGACGCCACGGGTCGTACGGAGCTCGCTCTCGTCGTGAGCGGTGCGCGCGTCGACCTCGGCGAGTTCGAGGCCGCACTCGCGGTGCTCGACCAGATCCCCGCGGCCGACGCCACGGGTGATCTCGCCCTTCGTGTGCTGCAGGCCAAGGCCAGCGTCCTGGAGGCCGCAGGCCGCACCGAGGAAGCGGCTGCGATCCTCGCGGACGTCGACCCCCGTGCGCTGGCCGCTGCCCTCGGCACGTCCCTCGACGAGGACGTCGTCGTCTACGACCTGACCGAGGACGCCGTCGAGATCGACGACGAGGCGGACAGCGACGACGAGACCGACGACTCGGCCGCGACGTCGACGGACGAGCCCGCGGACGAGAAGGACGCTGCGGCGTCGGGCGTGGAGAGCGACGAGGAGACCAAGTGAGCCTGGGGCTGATCTCGAGCGACGTCCCGCTCGCGGAACGCTACGACCTGGCCCTCGTCGACCTCGACGGTGTCGCCTACCGCGGGCACGAGCCCATCCCGAACGCCGCGACCGGCCTCGGGGGAGCTCGTGCCGCGGGCATGCGCCTCGTGTTCGTGACGAACAACGCGTCGCGCGAGCCGCAGTCGGTGGCCTCGCAGCTCACCGAGCTCGACATCCCCACGTCGTCCGACGAGGTCATGACCGCCGCACAAGCAGCGGCCGCGCTCCTGCGGACTCGCCTGGAGCCGGGCGCCCGTGTCCTGGTGGTCGGTGGTGCGGGCCTGTTCACGGCCGTGCACGACGCGGGCTTCGTGATCGTCGAGAGCGCTGACGAGGAGCCGGTCGCGGTCGCGCAGGGGTTCGCCCCCGAGCTCGGCTGGGCCCAGCTCGCCGAGGCCGCCTACGCGGTCCAGCGGGGTGCTTGGCACGTCGCGAGCAACCTCGACCTGTCGCTGCCCACGGCCCGGGGCTTCGCGCCGGGCAACGGCTCGCTCGTGCGTGCCGTCCAGGCTGCGACGGGGGTCGAGCCGTCGAGCGCGGGCAAGCCCTCGCCGACGATGTACCGGCTCGCGATCGAGCGGGCGGGGGCGTCCTCACCGCTCGTCGTGGGTGACCGCCTGGACACCGACCTCGCGGGCGCCCGCTCGGGCGGCTACCCGGGCCTGCACGTCCTGACGGGTGTCAACGGGGGCCGCGACGCGGTCCTCGCCGAGCCTGGGCTGCGCCCGCACTACATCGGTGCGGACCTCCTGAGCCTCCTCGAGCCGCACGCCGCGCCCACCCAGGGCGGCGAGGGCTGGTGGACGTGCGGCGACTCCGCCGCGCGCGTCACGGACGGCTCGCTCGAGCTGACCGGCCCCGAGGGCGTCGACCTGATCCGTGCCGCGTGCGGCGCGGCCTGGTCGACGGTCGACACGGGCGGCACGGTCGACGCCGACACCGTGCCCGAGCTGGCTGTCGGTAGCCGCTGAGATCCTGTCCCGACCGGTAGCGTTGCACCGGTGCGGCGACGCGCGCCCCTCGTGGCGGCGCCCGCCGTGTCGGTGCGACGCACCGCACCCTGGACACGGACTGGAGGTACACGCATGGCGCAGGACACCGTCGACGACGGCGTTCCCACCTCAACCCCCGTCCCCACCCCCGGGGACGTGCGGACCGGTGCGACGGCGTCGGGCAACGACCCGGGCGACGACGCGGTCGCGGCGGCGCTCGGCCGGCTCGACGAGCTGGCCGAGGCACCCCTGACCCACCACGTCGCGGTGTTCGACGCGATCCACGAGGCCCTGCAGGCGCGCCTCGCGGACGCGGAGGACTGAGCGTGGGCACACGCGTCGACGCCGAGCTCGTCCGCCGCGGCCTCGCCCGGTCACGGCGCCAGGCCGCCGACCTCGTCGCCGCCGGACGCGTCACGATCGACGGCCGGACCGTCGCCAAGCCCTCGCTCACCGTGACGCAGGCGCAGTCGATCACCGTCGAGCTGGACCCCACGGACCCGGGCTACGCCTCCCGGGCCGCGTTCAAGCTCGCCGGAGCGCTCGACGCGATCACCGCCGCGGCCCCGGGCAGCGCCCCACGGGTCGCGGACGCGTCGTGCCTCGACCTGGGCGCCTCGACGGGCGGCTTCACCGACGTCCTGCTGCGCCGTGGTGCGCGGCGGGTCGTGGCGGTCGACGTCGGGCACGACCAGCTCGTGCCCGCCCTGCGCGAGGACCCGCGCGTCGTGGTCCGTGAGGGCTTCAACGTCCGCGATCTCGCCCCCGGTGACCTCGACGAGACCCCGGACGTCGTCGTGGCCGACCTGTCGTTCATCTCGCTGCGCCTGGTCCTGCCGCCCGTCGCCGCGGTCGTGGCTCCCGGCACGCACCTGCTGCTCATGGTCAAGCCGCAGTTCGAGGTCGGACGCGAGCGCCTCGGCACCGGGGGAGTGGTCCGCGACCGGACCCTGCACGCCCACGCGGTGCTCGACGTGGCCCTCGACGCAGCCGCGCTGGGGCTCCGGCCCGTCGGCGTGGTCCCCAGCCCGCTGCCCGGGCCCAGCGGCAACCGCGAGTTCTTCGTGTGGTTGCGCGCGACGGACGCACCCGCGCCGCCCGACGTGCCGGCGCTCGAGCGCGCGGTCGAGGCCGCGGTGGCCTCGACCGTGACGACCGTCCCCGTCGTGGCACTGGTCGGCGGGAGCGTCGCCCATGTCACGTCGCCGCCGGACGCGCGCGGGCGCGCGGACCTGACAGACTCGCAACCGGTGCCCGACGACGGCGCGCCCACCCAGGACCGCGGCACCGCCGTGGACCCACGACCGACCGGAGGAGCCCTGTGACCAGGAGAGTGCTGATCGTCACGCACGGTGGACGGCCCGAGGCGGTCGTCGCGCTGCACGAGGCGGTCAAGGAGCTCCAGGACGCGGGCTTCGAGGTCGGGCTGCACGACGACGACCTCGCCGAGACGTTCGGCGACCACATGGCCCAGCTGCGCACGAGGGAGGGCGTCGCGGAGTCCGAGGTCGTCATGGTCCTCGGTGGTGACGGGACGATCCTGCGTGCCGCCGAGCTCACGCACGGCACGGGGGTCCCGCTGCTCGGAGTGAACCTCGGCCACGTGGGCTTCCTCGCCGAGGCCGAGCGTGAGGGCCTGCCCGCCGCCGTCCAGCGCCTCGCCGCCCGCGACTACGTGGTCGAGGAGCGCGGGGTGCTCGAGGTCCGCGTCACGCTGCCCGGCGAGGACGAGCCACGGATCGGCTGGGCGCTCAACGAGGCGACGGTCGAGAAGGCGTCCCGCGAACGCATGATCGAGGTCGCGATCGGGGTCGACGGCCGGCCGCTGTCGTCGTTCGGCTGCGACGGCGTGGTCATGTCGACCGCGACCGGCTCGACGGCGCACGCGTTCTCGGCCGGGGGACCGGTCGTGTGGCCCGACGTCGACGCGATGCTGCTCGTCCCGCTCGCGGCGCACGCCCTGTTCGCGCGCCCGCTCGTCGTCGGCCCACGCTCGACGTTCGCTCTCGAGCTGCTGCAACGCTCGGGCGCCGCGGTGCTCACGTGCGACGGTCGTCGCCGCATCGACCTGCCGGCAGGCGCCCGCGTCGAGGTCTCGCGCGGGGACTCACCGATCCTCCTGGCCAGGCTCTCCACGGCTCCCTTCACGGACCGGCTCGTCTCCAAGTTCTCGCTGCCGGTGGTCGGTTGGCGCGGCCGCGTCGCCGAGGACGCCGCGGACGCTGTCCGCGTCGCCCGCCAGGCCGCAGCCGACGCCGTCGACGCCGCACGGCTGGGCAGCCCGCGTCCCACCGCTCCCGACCCGAAGGAGGACTGACCGTGCTCGAAGAGATCTCGATCGAGAACCTCGGCGTCATCCGCTCCGCGCGCGTCCCCCTCCACCCCGGACTGACCGTCATCACGGGCGAGACCGGCGCCGGCAAGACCATGGTCCTGACCGGCCTGGGCCTCCTCATGGGCGGCAAGGCCGACCCGTCGTCGGTCCGCCCCGGCGCGACCGGTGCCGTGGTCGAGGGGCGCCTGCGAGTGAGCGGGCGCGACGCCGTCGGGCAGCGCATCGACGAGGCCGGCGGGAGCGTCGACGACGACGGGACGGTCGTCGTCCTGCGCACCGTCGCGGCCGAGGGGCGCTCGCGCGCGCACCTGGGCGGCCGCAGCGTTCCCCAGGGCGTGCTCGCGGAGATCGCCGACGACCTCGTCACCGTCCACGGGCAGGCCGACCAGCTGCGCCTGCGCACCCCGAGCCACCAGCGCGTCGCGCTCGACGCGTTCGCGGGGCGCGCGCACGCCGAGCTGCTCGACGAGTACCGGGCGGCGTGGGCCGAGCGCACCGGCCTGCTCGAGGAGATCGCCGACCTCACGGCCCGCGCCCAGGAGCGTGCGCGCGAGGCGGAGCTCCTGCGCATCGGCCTCACCGAGATCGAGCGGGTCGACCCGCAGCCCGGCGAGGACACCGAGCTGACGTCGCTCGTCGCGCGCCTCGGGAACGCCGAGGAGCTGCGCCTGGGAGCCCAGGCGGCCCACGACGCGATCGTGGGTGACGACGCCCTCGACGGGACGGACGCGCCCGGCGACGCGACGTCGGCCGTCGAGCGCGCCCGGCGTGCGCTCGAGACCGCGAGCCACCTCGACCCGAGCCTGGCCGGGCTCGTCGAGCGCATCGCGGGCGTCGGCTACGCGCTCGCCGACATCGCGACCGAGGTCTCGGGCTACGTCGAGGACCTCCAGGCAGACCCCGGGGGCCTCGAGCAGGCGCACACGCGCCTGGCCGCCCTGGGCGGGCTCACCCGCACCTACGGCGAGACGATCGACGACGTCCTGGCCTGGGCCAGCGACGCCGGGCTGCGACTGCTGGACCTCGACGACGGCGGCGAGCGCCTGCGCTCGATGACCGAGCGGGCCGACGAGCTCACCGCGACGCTGTCCGGTCTCGGCGCCCGGATCACCGCCGCACGCACCGCGACGGGGGAGCGCCTCGCGCGCGCCGTGACGGACGAGCTCGCGGGGCTCGCCATGACCGGTTCGAGCCTCGTGGTCGACGTGACCCCCGCCGACGAGCCCGGCCCGTGGGGCGCCGACGTCGTGACGCTCTCGCTCGTCCCGCACCCCGGCTCCCCGCCGCGCCCGCTCGGCAAGGGCGCCTCGGGCGGTGAGCTGTCCCGCGTGATGCTCGCGATCGAGGTGGCGCTGGCCACGTCGGGCGCGGACGCGGGCACCGACGACGCCGCACCGCTGCCCACGTTCGTCTTCGACGAGGTCGACGCGGGCGTCGGCGGCCGGGCGGCCGTCGAGGTGGGCAGACGCCTCGCGTCCCTGGCCCGCACTGCCCAGGTGATCGTCGTGACGCACCTCGCGCAGGTCGCCGCGTTCGCCGACTCCCAGCTCGTGGTCACCAAGTCGCCTGGTGGCTCGGACGGTGTCGACCCGGTCACGGTCACGGGCGTGCACGAGGTCACGGGTGAGGACCGCGTCCGCGAGCTGGCGCGCATGCTCTCGGGGCAGGAGGAGTCCGACGCCGCCCGCCAGCACGCGCTCGAACTGCTCGAGTCCTCGGTCGTGGGACGATAGCGGCGATGAGAATCACTCTGCGCAGAACTACGTCCGACGTGGCGGAACCGGGAACCAGCGGTCCCGCCCGCGTCGATGCCCGCACCAAGGCACTCACCAAGCGGCTCAAGCCCGGTGACGTCGCGGTCATCGACCACCTCGACATCGACCGGGTCGCGGCCGACGCCCTCGTCACCGCCAAGCCCCTCGCGGTGCTCAACGCCGCGAAGTCGATCTCGGGCCGCTACCCGAACCTCGGTCCGGAGATCCTGGTCGACGCCGGGATCATCCTGATCGACGACCTCGGCAGCGGCATCATGAGCATCTCGGACGGTCGCGAGCTGCGCCTCGAGGACGGCAAGGTCTACGCGGGCGAGGACCTGCTCGCCGAGGGCGTGCGGCAGACCTCCGAGACGATCGCGGTGAGCCTCGACGAGGCCCGTGCAGGGCTGTCCGAGGAGATCGAGCGCTTTGCCGAGAACACCATGGACTACATGCGGCGCGAGCGGGAGCTCCTGCTCGACGGCGTGGGCGTCCCGGACATCCGTACCGACATCGAGGGCCGGCAGGTGCTCATCGTCGTGCGCGGCTACTACTACCGCGAGGACCTCGCGACGCTGCGCCCCTACATCAAGGAGTACCGTCCCCTGCTCATCGGGGTCGACGGCGGCGCCGACGCGATCCTCGACGCCGGCTGGAAGCCCGACATGATCGTGGGCGACATGGACTCGGTCTCGGACCGCGCGCTCTCGTGCGGTGCCGAGATCGTGGTGCACGCCTACCGTGACGGCAAGGCTCCGGGGCTCGAACGGGTCCAGGCGCTCGGCGTCGAGCCGGTGGTCTTCCCGGCGACGGGCACGAGCGAGGACATCGCGATGCTCATGGCCGACGACAAGGGAGCAGAGCTCATCGTCGCCGTCGGCACGCACGCGACGCTCGTGGAGTTCCTCGACAAGGGCCGCTCGGGCATGGCCTCCACGTTCCTCACGCGCCTGCGCGTGGGCGGCAAGCTCGTCGACGCCAAGGGCGTCTCGCGCCTCTACCAGCACCGGATCTCGAACCTGCAGCTCACGCTGCTGTCCCTCGCGGGGCTCTTCGCCGTGATCATGGCGATGTGGTCCACCGCCGCCGGACAGACGGTCTTCGGCATCATCGGCGCCCGGTTCGACGACTTCGTCTCGTGGATCGGCGCACTGTTCGGGGGCGCATGAGCCGCCGGACGATCGACCTCATCTCCCTGACGCGCACCGATCGCACGTCGCCCCGTACGGACACGAAGGACGCAACAGCACAGTGATCGACTTCAGGTACCACATCGTCTCGTTGATCTCGGTCTTCCTGGCGCTGGCGGTCGGGATCATCCTGGGCGCAGGTCCGCTCCAGGGTGCGATCGGTGACCAGCTCACGGGACAGGTCGAGCAGCTGCGGCTCGAGCGCAACGAGCTGCGCGACCAGCTCGACGCCACGAACCTCGAGGCCGCCGACAACGAGGAGTTCATCGGCGCGGCCGGCCCCCAGCTCGTCGCCGGCTCCCTCCAGGACCGCCGGGTCGCCGTGGTCGACCTCGGCAAGGTCGACGGCGACCGCTACGAGGCCGTGCAGAAGCAGCTGGAGAGCGCCGGCGCGAGCGTCGTCGGGCACGTCCGGCTCCACGATGCCTGGACGTCGAAGGACCAGACGGACGCGCGCAAGACCGTCGCGACCGAGGTGACCAACCTCGTGTCCGGTGTCGAGGACGCCGGGACCGACGAGAAGCTGGCTGCCGCGCTCGCCACGTCGCTCAGCGCGAAGCAGCTCGCCGCCCCCGAGGCCCGCACCTCGGAGGCCGTGCTGATCGAGCAGAAGCTGGCCGAGGCAGAGCTCCTCGAGGTCGTGCAGCAGCAGGACGTACCCGCCGACGTCATCCTTCTCCTGGAACCCCAGCCGAAGGCCGTCCCTGCGGCCGGCACGACGGAGGAAGCCTCCGTCGACGAGGCCAAGGCCTACGCGGTCGACATCGAGGTCCTGCTCGCCCAGGCAGCGCAGGCGCGGTCCGAGGGCTCGCTCGTCGCGGGCTCGACCCCCGTGCCGGGCGACCTGATCTCGACCATCACGGCCGACGCCGACCTCGCGGCGGTCCTCTCCACGGTCAGCGGTATCGAAGAGCCTGCCGGTCAGATCTCGGTCCCGCTGGCTCTCGCGGCACGCCTGGGCGACAAGGTCGGTCAGTTCGGCTTCGAGGAGGGCGCGACGGCGGTCATCCCGCCGGCCGTCCAGCTCCCGCCCGTCGACCGCGCGCCCCTCGGCGCCCCGGGCACGGCCACCGACACCGGCGACACCGGCACGACAGGCGACACCGGCACGACCGGCGAGCAGACGGAGGGCTGAGACCAGTGGGCACCTTCCTGCGCGCCGTCGGCGCCGCACTCACCTCGGCCGCGGCCACGGCGACCGCCCGCGCGTACCTCGACGCCACCCCGCCCGGCGGGGACGAACGCTGGACCCGGACCAACCACCGTGGGGAGCCCATCAGCCTGCTCGAGGGCCCGGCGGTCGCCGCGGGTCTCGTGGCAGGGGCTCTCGTCGCAGGACCCGACGCCCGCACCCGCACCGCGGCCGCACTGGCGACCGCGGGAGGCGGCGCGTTCGGGCTGGTCGACGACCTCGCCGAGGACGCCTCGACCCGGACCAAGGGCATCAAGGGGCACGTCGGTGCGCTGCTCGAGGGGCGAGTGACCACGGGGGGCCTCAAGGTCCTGGGGATCGGGACGACGTCGCTCACGGCGGCTTTCGTCGGTACGCGCCGGACCGGCTCGGCCCTCGGGTACCTGACGGACGTCGCGGTCAACGGCTCGATCGTCGCGCTCAGCGCCAACCTCTTCAACCTTCTCGACCTGCGTCCCGGGCGCGCGCTCAAGGCGGGCGCCGCCCTGGCGGTCCCGCTCGCGGCCACGCCCGTAGGAGCGACGTCGGGCGCGGTGCTCGGTGCGGCGGCCGCAGCCGCTCCCGGCGACCTGGGCGAGCGCGACATGCTCGGCGACGGGGGCGCGAACGCGCTCGGCGCTCTGGTCGGCACGCAGATCGCGTTCGGTGCGCCACGGCCGGTGCGCCTGCTCGCGCTCGCCGGCATCCTGGGCCTCAACGTGGCGAGCGAGAAGGTCAGCTTCTCGAAGGTCATCGACGGCAACCAGGTGCTGCGCCGCGTGGACCAGTGGGGCCGCCGTCCGGCGTCCACCACCGGGGCGTCCACCACCGCCATCCCCGCCAGCACCGCGACGACCACCGACCCGTCGCCGTCCGGACAGGACGCACCGGCTTGAGCGAGGACGTGACGCCGGGCCCGGAGACCGCGCCCGCGCCACGACCCGCACGCGGCTCCCGGCTGCGTGCGGGCACGCAGACGCTCGCGGGCGCGGCGCTCATGATCACGGTCGTGACGATCGCGAGCCGGCTGGTCGGCTTCGCCCGGTCGCTGGTCATGGCGTCGGCGGTCGGCACCGAGGGCATCGGGACGGCGTACACGTCGGCCAACATCCTGCCCAACGTCCTGTTCGAGGTCGCGGCGGGCGGTGCGCTCGCGGGCGCGGTCGTCCCGCTGCTCGCCGGGCCCATCGCGCGAGGTGCCCGCGTCGACGTCTCGAAGATCGCGTCCGCGCTGCTCGGCTGGACCCTCCTGGTCCTGGTCCCGCTGGGCGCCCTCCTCGCTGCGCTGGCGTACCCCATCGCGTACGTGCTGATGGGCAAGCACCCCGATCTGGTCGACGTCACGGCGCTCTTCGTGCGCGTCTTCGCGCTGCAGATCCCGATGTACGGGTTCGCCGTGATCCTCGGCGGGATCCTCCAGGCCCACAAGCGCTTCTTCTGGCAGGCCTTCGCACCGCTCGTCTCGAGCCTCGTGGTCATCGGGGTGTACCTGGTGTTCGCGGGCATGGCGGACGGGGACCAGAACGACGTGGCGGCGCTGTCGTCGAGCGCGATCGCATGGCTGGGCTGGGGGACGACGCTCGGGGTCGCGGCGCTGGCCCTGCCTCTCGTCCTGCCCGTCGCGCGCACCGGCACCCGGCTGCGCCCGACCCTGCGCTTTCCCGGCGGTGAGGGCGTCCGCGCCCGCAACCTCGCGTTCGCCGGGGTCGGGGCGCTCGTCGCGCAGCAGGTCTCTGTGCTCGCGGCGATGTACGCGGCGAACACCTCCGGGCCCGAGGCGACCTTCCCGACGTACTTCTACGCGCAGCAGGTCTACCTGCTGCCGTACGCGGTGCTCGCGTTCCCGCTCGCGACGAGCGCGTTCCCTCGCCTGGCCGAGCACGTCGCCCAGGGCAGCCGCGAGCTCTTCGACGGGCTGCTGGCGTCGACGACGCGCACCCTGCTCCTGGTGTCCGGGGTGGGCGCGGCGGCGCTCGTGGCGGCCTCGGCCGCGGTCGAGTCGGTCTTCGACGTCGTCACCGGCTCGTCGGTCGAGGGCCTGGGCGTGGCCACGGCCACCATGGCGCCGGGCATCATGGGCTTCGCCCTGATCCTGCACCTGTCGCGCGCTCTCTACGTCCTGGACCGTCAGCGCGCGGCCGTCGTGGCGACCGCGACCGGCTGGGTGGTCGTCGCCGTGCTGGCGGTCGTGGGCCCCGCGGCGCTCGGGGAGGGCGACCAGGTGAGGGTGCTGGCGCTCCTCGGCCTCGCGACCGCGGTGGGCATGACGGTCGCGGGCCTTCTGCTCCTGCTCGCGGTGCGTCGGCACGCCGGCCCGGAGGCGGTGGCCCACGTGCCGCGCACTGTCGCCGTCGTGATCCTGGGCGTGGCGCTCGGCAGTACGGCAGGACGGGGCCTCAGCGCGGTCCTCCTGCCCGACGACGCGCACGTCGCGGCGGCGCTCGCCGTCGGCGTCGGGGTTGCCGTCCTGGCGGCTCTCGTCGTGGTCGGGCTGGCGTTCGTCGCGGACCGGTCGTCCGTCGTCGGGCTGGTGCGGCGCGGGCGGGGCACTGCACCCGCCGACGCGAGCCCGGACGCCTGACGGGCTGGGCGGTACCCGCCCGCCGGGCGCAGACTGGAGGGCGAACAGCCCGACTGAGAGTCATCCCACGGTCGCGGACCCCCGGATCCGGAGCGGCCCCGACGAGTCACTGTTAGGATGGAGTTCCGTGGCAGATCACCTGAACAGACCCCACGCCCTCACCGGCGGCCGCTCGGACCACAGCACCCGGCACATCTTCGTGACCGGCGGCGTGGCCTCCTCTCTCGGTAAGGGGCTGACGGCTTCGAGCCTGGGTCGCTTGCTCCGATCCCGTGGCCTGAGCGTCACGATGCAGAAGCTCGACCCTTACCTCAACGTCGACCCCGGCACCATGAACCCGTTCCAGCACGGCGAGGTCTTCGTGACCGAGGACGGCGCCGAGACGGACCTCGACATCGGGCACTACGAGCGATTCCTCGACGTGGAGCTCCCGGCCTCGTCCAACGTGACGACGGGCCAGGTCTACTCGCAGGTCATCGCCAAGGAGCGTCGCGGCGAGTACCTCGGCGACACGGTGCAGGTCATCCCGCACATCACCGACGAGATCAAGTCGCGCATGCGCGCCCAGGCGGGCGAGGGCGTCGACGTGATCATCACGGAGATCGGCGGCACGGTCGGCGACATCGAGTCCCAGCCCTTCCTCGAGGCCGCCCGTCAGGTCCGGCACGAGCTCGGCCGTGACGACGTCTTCTTCCTGCACGTCTCCCTGGTGCCGTACATCGGCCCGTCGGGCGAGCTCAAGACCAAGCCGACGCAGCACTCGGTCGCCGCGCTGCGCTCGATCGGCATCCAGCCCGACGCGATCGTGCTGCGCGCGGACCGCGTGGTCCCCGAGCCCGTGAAGCGCAAGATCGCGCTCATGTGCGACGTGGACAACGAGGCCGTGGTCAACGCGATCGACGCGCCGAGCATCTACGACATCCCGCGCGTGCTGCACTCGGAGGGCCTCGACGCGTACGTCGTGCGCCGTCTGGGCCTGGCGTTCCGCGACGTGGACTGGGACGGGTGGTCGCAGCTCCTCGAGCGCGTGCACCAGCCCGAGCACCAGGTCGAGGTCGCGCTCGTCGGCAAGTACATCGACCTGCCGGACGCCTACCTGTCCGTGACCGAGGCGCTGCGTGCGGGTGGCTTCGCCAACGACGCGAAGGTGACCATCCGCTGGGTCCCCTCGGACGACTGCCAGACGCCCGAGGGTGCCGAGGACGCGCTCGGCGGGGCCGACGCGATCCTGGTCCCGGGCGGCTTCGGCGTGCGCGGTATCGAGGGCAAGCTCGGCGCCCTGCGCTGGGCCCGCGAGAACAAGGTCCCGACGCTCGGCATCTGCCTGGGCCTGCAGTCGATGGTCATCGAGTACGCGCGCAACGTGCTGGGCATCGAGGACGCGTCGTCGAGCGAGTTCGACCCGGAGAGCAAGAACCCCGTCGTGGCCACGATGGAGGAGCAGCTCGCGATCGTCGACGGTGGGGGCGACCTGGGCGGCACCATGCGTCTGGGCTCGTACGAGGCCGCGCTGCGTCCTGGTTCCGTGGTCGCCAAGACCTACGGTTCCGAGTCGGTCACGGAGCGTCACCGTCACCGCTACGAGGTCAACAACGCCTACCGTGCGCGCCTCGAGGAGGCCGGCCTGGTCATCTCGGGCACCTCGCCCGACTCGTCGCTCGTCGAGTTCGTCGAGCTCCCGGCCGACGTGCACCCGTACTACGTGAGCACGCAGGCGCACCCCGAGTTCAAGAGCCGCCCGACGCGTGCCCACCCGTTGTTCGCGGGCCTGGTCGCGGCGGCGCTCGAGGCTCGGACGGCCTGACGTGAGCGTCCGCCCGCTCGCTGACGTCCCGGTGGCCCGGGACGTCAGCGAGGAGCGTGTCCTGCACGCGGGCCGCATCTTCGACCTGCGCTCGGAGTCCGTGGACCTGGGCGAGGGTGGCGTCGTGACGCGCGAGTTCGTCGACCACCCCGGTGCGGTCGCGATCGTCGTGCTCGACGAGGACGAACGGGTCCTGCTGCTGCACCAGTACCGGCACCCGGTGCGGCGCGAGCTGTGGGAGCCGCCGGCCGGTCTGCTCGACGTGGACGGGGAGGACGCGCAGGCCGCGGCCGCCCGGGAGCTGCTCGAGGAGGCGGACCTGCGCGCTGCGCGCTGGGACGTCCTGGCGGACTACTACACGTCGCCGGGCGGCAGCAACGAGGCCCTGCGGGTCTTCCTCGCGCGTGACCTGTCGCAGGTCCCCGAGGCCGAGCGCCACGAGCGTGAGGCCGAGGAGCTGGGCATGGAGCTGCGCTGGGTGCCGCTCGACGAGGCCGTGTCCGCGGTCCTGGCGGGGGACCTGCACAACCCGTCGGCCGTCGTCGGGATCCTGGCGGCCGCCGCCGCGCGCGCGACCGGCTGGTCCGCCCTGCGCCCGGCCGACAGCCCGTGGCCCGAGCGGCGCGGGGGAGACCCGCGCGCCTGAGGGGCGTACCGCAGCACTGCCACGAAGGGCCCGACGGCGTCACGCGCCGTCGGGCCCTTCGTCGTACCCCCGGGGTGGTCGCCCGGGGTGCTCGCCTCAGCTCGTGACCGTGAAGCCCGCCACGAGCAGCGCCTCGTCGCGCGACGACGGTCCGACGAGCAGCTCGAACGCGCCGGGCTCGACGACGCGCCGACCCTGGGCGTCGACGAGCGTGCAGTCCGCGACGGCGACCTCGAGGTCGACCACGAGCGACTCGCCCGGGGCGAGGTCGACCTGCCGGTACGCCTTGAGCTCCTTCTCGGCCCACGTCACGGACGTCACGGTGTCGCGCACGTAGACCTGGACGGTCTCCCGGGCCGGCCGCGCGCCCGTGTTGGTGACCGTGACCTGCGCGTGCACGGTGTCGTCGAGCCCCAGCGCGGTGTCGAGGACGGTCAGCGCCGAGTACTCGAGCGTCGTGTAGCTCAGGCCCTCGCCGAACGCGAAGGGCGGGCGCTGCGTGAGGTCGGCGTAGCGGGTCCCGTGCTGGCCGGGGAGCTGGTTGTAGTACACGGGAAGCTGCCCGACGTGCTCCGCGAACGACAGGGGCAGGCGGCCCGACGGCTCGACCAGACCGAGCACGAGCTCGGCGATCGCCCGCCCGCCGCGCATGCCGGGGTTGGCGGCCCACACGATCGCGGCCGCGTCGCGTGCCGAGGGCGGCAGGACGAGCGGCTTGGACGCGACCACCACGACGACCAGCGAGGTCCCGGTCGCGGCGAGCGCGTCGAGGAGCGCGACCTGTGCGCCCACGAGGTCGAGCGTCGCGGTCGACCGTCCCTCGCCCACGAGCTCGATCCGGTCCCCGACGACTGCCACGACGTAGTCGGCGTCGTGCGCGGCCGCGACGGCCTCGGCGATCAGGTCGGCGTCCGGTGCGGCGGGCAGCACGACCTGGGGGCGGGGCTGCCCGTCGGGGAACAGCTCGCCGTCCGGGTCGGGGACGAGCGTCAGGATGTCGGCACCTCGTGCGTGCGTGACGGTCCACCCGGCGGGGACGTGGTCGCGGAACCCGTCGAGCACCGTCTGGGTCATCTCGCGCGGGTGCCCGTCGGGCAGCCAGTCGGCCTGACCGGACCGTCCGGCCCAGTCGCCGAGCTGGGTGTCCGGGTCGTCCGCGTTGGGCCCGACGACCGCGATCCGGCGTACGGGGCGCCCCGGGGCGTCGGCGCGGGCCGCGCGTCCGTCCGGCCCGGCGACATGCCCTCCGTCGAGGGGCAGCGTGCCGTCGTTGGCGAGCAGGACGAGCGAGCGCCGCGCGACCTCGAGGTTGAGGTCCGCGTGCTGCGCGCAGCCGATGACCTCGGCCTGCCGGGCCGGGTCGGGGCGGCGTGGGTCCTCGAACAGGCCGAGCTCGAACTTCAGGGTGAGGATGCGTGCGACGGCGGCGTCGAGGTCGACCTCGTCGAGCAGCCCCTGGCGGACGGCGTCCTGCGCTCCCTCGAAGAACTGCGGGGTCGTCATGACCATGTCGTTCCCCGCGCGGACCGCCGCGGCCGCGGCGTGGGTGTGGTCGGGCTGGATGTGCTGCTCCCAGACCATGCGTCCCACGTTGTCCCAGTCCGTGACGAGGGTCCCGGTGTAGCCCCACTCGCCGCGCAGCACCTCGCTCAGGAGCCAGTCGTTGACCGTGATCGGGACGCCGTCCATCGACTGGTAGCCCAGCATGAAGGTTCGGCACCCCTCGCGCGCGACGCGCTCGAACGGCGGGAGGAACCAGGAGCGCAGCTTGCGCCGTGAGATGTCGGCCTCGCTCGCGTCGCGCCCACCCTGGGTCTCGGAGTACCCGGCGAAGTGCTTGGCGGTCGCGAGGATCGCCGTCGGGTCGCTCAGACCCTCGCCCTGGTACCCGCGGACCATCGCGGACGCGAGCTCGCCGATGAGGAACGGGTCCTCGCCGAACGTCTCGCTGACCCGGCCCCAGCGCAGGTCGCGCGTGATGCACAGGACGGGCGAGAAGGTCCAGTGGTTGCCGGTCGAGGCGACCTCGACCGCTGTGGCCCGGGCGACCTGCTCGAGCAGCCCGGGACTCCAGGTCGCTGCCATGCCGAGCTGGGTCGGGTAGATCGTCGCCCCCTCCCAGAACGAGTGCCCGTGGATGGCGTCCTCGGCGATGAGCAGGGGGATCCCGAGGCGGGTCGCGGACGCCAGCTCGTGTGCGCGCAGGACGTTCTCGGGGCAGGTGTGCAGGATCGAGCCGACGTGGATCTCGGTCACGAGCCGCTCGACGCCGTCGGCCGCGTTGAGCTGCATCATCTGTCCGACCTTCTCCGCGAGCGTCATGCGGCCGACGAGGTCGGCCACGCGGGAGGGCACCGGGAGAGTGGGGTCCTGGTAGGGGAGGCGGTCGGACATGGGGTGTCCCTTCGAGACGACGACGGTGGCGCGGGGGCGGAGGTCCGGGGCGGTGGGCCGGGGGGCGTCCGCGGGCGGTCCGAGAAAACCATACACTGATAGGTAAATGGTCCGGCGCGAAGGAGCGAGAGGGTGGAGGGACGCCGCCAGAACCCCCGGCGCGGCCGTGGACTAGGGCCGCGCCAGGCCGAGCACGTCGTACAGCAGCGTGTCGAGCGGGCCCTCGAGGCTCGCTTCGTCGTCGACCATCCACTGGAGCTGCGCTCCGTCGGCGGTCGCCAGGATCAGACGGGCGAGAGCGTCGGGGTCGAGGCGCCCGGGCAGCTCGCCGGCCTCCTGCCGGGCGACGACGTCGTCGCGCAGCGTGGCCCGCAGACCCGCGTACCGCTGGGCCAGGACCTCGTGCGCCGGGTGCTCACGGTCGCGGGCCGCGGCCGTGAGGGACACGAACAGCTCGACGAGGCCGGGGCGCTCGGCGTTGCCCCGGACGTTCTCGGCGAGCGTGCGGGGAGCGTCGTGGTGCAGGGGCCGACCGGTCTGGTCCCGTCGCACGATCACCTGGGTCAGCAGGTCCTCGCGCGAGTCGAAGTAGTGCATGACCCCCGCGACCGTGAGCCCGCAGCGCGCCGCGATGGTCCGCAGGCTCGTGCCGCGGTACCCCTCGTCGGCGAAGACCTCGAGCGCGACGTCGAGGATCTCCTCGCGCTTGAGCCGCCCCTTCGCGTACACCCCGTCCCTCGCCACCCGACGATCCTATGCGTGACCGCACCCTGCCGACCGGTAGCGTGCGACGCCCACCGAACGACCAGGAGACCACGATGACCACCGAGCAGTACCGCTCCGTCCGAGCACGCATGAACACGGGCGAGCCCTACGTGGACTTCGGCGACGGCCTCGAGCAGCTCGAGGCCGAGCGCGTCGCGGGCAAGGAGCTCGCCTACGACTTCAACCACTCACGACCGGGCCAGGTCGCCGAGCGTGCCGCCATCCTGGGCGAGCTGTTCGGGTCGATCGGCGAGGGTGTGTGGATCGAGCCGCCGCTCAGCGTGTCCTACGGGTCGCACGTGCACCTCGGGGACCACGTCTACGCCAACTTCGACCTGGTCCTCGTCGACGACGCCGACATCCACGTCGGTGACCGGGTCCTGTTCGCCCCGCACGTCACGATCGCCACGGCCGGTCACCCCCTCTCGCCCGAGGCCCGTCGCGGCGGGTCCCAGTTCTCGCTGCCCGTGCGCATCGAGGACGACGTCTGGATCGGGTCGAACGTCGTCGTCCTGCCCGGGGTCACGATCGGCGCGGGCTCGGTCATCGGCGCCGGCAGCGTCGTGACGCGCGACGTCCCGCCGCGCGTGCTCGCGGTCGGCTCGCCGTGCCGCGTGCTGCGCCCGGTCGACGACCAGGACCGCGAGGCGCTCGCCGCGGGGACGCCGGTCGCCTGACGCGGACGGACCCGTGCCCGACGGCGTCGCGCTCCGTCGGGCCCCGGCGTCACCGCCAGGGTGCGCGGCCCGCGCGCACTAGAGTGTGGCGGGTGTCCTCGTCGGTTCCGCGCCCTCGCGCTCTCGTCCTCGGGCCGGTAGTCGTCGAAGGGCGCCACGGGGCCCTCGTCGCTCCCTCCAGCGCTCGCGCGAGAGCCCTGGTCGTCGCGCTCGTGCTCGCGCAGGGTCGGACCGTGAGCGCCTCGGCGCTGATCACGGACCTCTGGCCCGACGAGCAGCCGGCCGACCCTCGTGCGGCGCTCCAGAGCCTCGTCTCCCGCACGCGCGCCGTGCTGGCCGAGGGGGCGCTCGTCTCGGCCCCCGGCGGCTACGTGCTGCTCACCGAGAGCGACCTCGACGTCGCTCGCGAGCGCACCCGTGAGGCCGCGGTCGCGCTCGCGGCGGGAGACGCCCTCGGGGCCGTCGCGTCCGCACGCGCGGCGCTCGACCTGTGGCGGGGCGAACCCGGCGACGACCTGCTCGACCTGGTCGGCAGCCCGGTCGGTGAGGATCTCGTCGCGACGGCCGAGCGCCGCCGCGCCGAGGCAGAGCAGGCCCTCCTCGACGCCCTCCTCGCCGCGGGCGACCACCAGGACGCCGTCGGGTGGGCCGAGCGAGCGGTCGAGCGGGCACCGCTCGACGAGGACGCGCACCTCGCGCTCCTGCGCGCCTACGTGGGCGCCGGCCGCTCCGCCGACGCGCTGCGCACCTTCGGGGCGCTGCGCACCCGGCTCGCCGACGAGCTGGGCGCCGACCCGCGTGCCGACCTGGTCGCGCTCAACACGGGCATCCTGCAGGGCACCGCCACGACCACCGCCACCGCTCCCGTCGCCGCCGGCAGCGGCAGCACCGACGGCACCGCAGCCCTCGCGCCGTCGTCCCGCCCACCACGCCGCGGCACGGTGCTCGGTCTGCGTGCGGCGCCCAACGCCCTGGTCGGGCGCGAGGCCGACGTCGTCACGATCCTCGGCCTGCTCGCGCGCTCCCGGCTCGTCACGGTGCTCGGGCCGGGCGGGATGGGCAAGACCCGGGCCGTCCAGGAGGTCGCGCGCCGCGCGGGCGCGACGACCCCGCTCGTGGCCGTCGTCGAGCTCGCCAGCGTGCGCACGGGCCAGGACATCGGCCTGGCCCTCACGTCCGCCCTGGAGATCCGTGACACGCGCGGCCTGCGGCTCGGGGACCAGGTCGCGCGCACCGAGGTCCACGAGCTCGTCGCGGACCGCCTCGGGGAGACCGAGACCCTGCTCGTGCTCGACAACTGCGAGCACGTCGTGGACGAGGCCGCCGCGTGGGCCGCCGAGCTCCTCGCCGTGGCCCCCGGGCTCACGATCCTCACGACCAGCCGGTCACCCCTGCAGGTCGGCGGCGAGCAGGTGCACCCTCTCGAACCGCTCGCGACGACCGGCGTCGTGGGCGGCGGGGCAGGGCCCGCCGTCGAGCTCTTCCGCGCCCGGGCGCTCGCGGCCCGCCCCGGCACCGACCTGCCCGACGACGTCGTCGAACGGCTCTGCGCGCACCTCGACGGCCTGCCGCTCGCGATCGAGCTCGCTGCGGCGCGCGTGCGCACGCTGTCCGTCCAGGAGATCGAGCGCCGCCTCGACGCCCGCTTCGCGCTGCTCACCACGGGCGACCGCAGCGCCCCCGCGCGCCACCGGACCCTGCACGCCGTCATCGACTGGAGCTGGAACCTCCTCACCGCACCCCAGCAGGAGCTGCTGCGCCGCCTGTCCCTGCTGCCCGACGGGTTCGGCGTGCAGACGGCCCAGGCGGCCTCCGCCGTCGGGCTCGACGACGTCGAGGCGCTCGTCAACCAGTCCCTCCTGACCGTGACCGACGAACCTCTGTGCCGCACCGCGCGCTACCGCATGCTCGAGACCGTGCGTGAGTTCGGCGCGCTCGCGCTCGACGAGGCCGGTGAGCGCGAGACCGCCCAGGAAGCGACCTACCGATGGGCGGTCGACCTCGCACGTCGCGAGGTCGCCCGCCTCGAAGGGACCAGGCAGGTCCCCGCGATGCTCGCCCTGCGCGTCGAGCAGGAGAACCTCCTGCACGTGCTGCGCACGGCGCTCGCGGCCGACCGCGCCGACGTGGTCCTGCCCGTCTTCCACGCGCTCGGCCTGCACTGGTCCCTGCGCGGTGCGCACACCGAGGTCGTCGGGCTCGGCCGCGACGTGCTGCGCGTCGTCGCGGGCTGGCAGGGCAGGCTCGTGCGGGGCATACCGGACGTCCCCGTCGAGCAGCTCACGCGCGAGGCGGGCATCGTGCTGTTCCTGCTCACCGCCTCGACGCCCAACGGGGACCCGGCCACCGGGGTCCGGGCCGCGGCGAGGCTGCGGCGCCTGCACCGCGACGCCGACATCGGCTCGCGCGCGGCCGCGCTCACCGACCTCCTGGCCGACGCGGGCGACCCGCTCGGCATGGGGCCGCGGCTCGCCGAGCTCCACACGTCCGACGACCCGTTCGTCGCGCTCGTGGCTCATCTGCTCAGCGCGCAGCTCTCGGAGAACAACGGACGCCTCGACGAGGCGATCGCCCAGGTCACGGTCGCGCACGGGTTCGCGACGCGCACCCAGGACACGTGGGGAGCCGCGACGTCGGCGCTCTTCCTCGCCCAGCTCGCGAGCGAGCAGGGCGACGCCGCGCGGGCGCTCGAGTGGGTGGACACGGCCCGCGAGGGGCTCGGCAGGCTGCACGCCGACGAGGACCTGCGCCAGCTCGACTGGCTCGAGGCGACCAACCTCGCGCTCGTCGGGCGCGTCGCGGAGGCAGAGCCGCTGTTCACGTCGCTCGTCGAGACCGACGACGACCCCGTGCCCTCCGGGATCGGGGGGACCGCGCACGAGCTGCGCTCGATCGGGCACGCCGGGCTGGCCGAGATCGCCGTCGCCCGCGGTGACCACGCGCGCGCCCTGGCCGAGCTCGAGGCCGCCAACGCGGCGGTCGGGAGCGGGGCCGCGCGGCGCTCGCCCTGGTACACGATGTTCGCGGCCGGCTGGCTGTCGACCCTGCTGCTGCCCGCGCCCGGGACGACCGGGCCGTGGGAGCCGGACGCGTTGCCCTCGGCCCAGGCCGAGCGCCTGGCCCGCGAGCTGCGGGTGCGGATGATCGCCGGTCATCGCGCCGCGCCCGGCATGGTCGACTACCCCGTCCTCGGCACGGCCGCGCTCGCCCTCGGGGCGTACCTGTGGGCCTCCCCGGGCCTCGACCGGGTCGACGACGGGCTCACCCTCCTCGAGCTCGCGCGCCGCATGGGAGCACGCCAGGACGTTCCCTCGCTCCGCACGCCCGCGCACGTCGCCTGGGCGCGCACCCTGCACGGTGACGCGCACGTGGACGAGGTGCGCGACGCCGTCGGGCAGCTGGGGCACGACGACCTGCCCGACCGGGTCATCAAGATCCTGCGCACCGCACCCTGGACCCGGCCCACGGCATGACGGGCGGGCGGTGCCCCGGCAGGATCCGCCGGGGCACCGCCCGCCCGTGGTCGATCGCGACGCTCAGGCCTTGCGCATGTACGCCCGCACCGTGAGCGGGGCGAAGACCGCGACGATGACCGCCGCCCCGACGAGCGAGATCACGGCGTCCGCACCGAGCACCCCGTCGTTCGTCAGCTCGCGCACCGCGGTGACCAGGTGCGAGACCGGGTTGAGGTTCACGAAGCCCTGGAGCCAGCCCGGCATGGTGTCGGGCTGGACGAACGCGTTCGACAGGAACGTGAGCGGGAACAGGATGATCATCGAGATCCCCTGGACGCTCGACGCCGTCCGGGCGATCACGCCGAAGAACGCGAAGATCCAGCTCACGGCCCACGAGCACACGATCACGAGCAGGCCGGCCAGGACGACCGAACCCAGGCCGCCCGCCGGGCGGTAGCCCATGGCGTAGCCCATCGCGAACGTGAGCGTCGTCGCGATGCCGTACCGGACGGTGTCCGCGAGCAGCGCGCCCGACAACGGCGCGATGCGCGCGATCGGCAGCGAGCGGAAGCGGTCGAACACGCCCTTGTCCATGTCCTCGCGGAGCTGGACGCCCGTGACGACCGACGTCGTGATGACGGTCTGCACGAGGATGCCCGGGATGATGGTCGGCAGGTAGCTCACGACGTCGCCCGCGATCGCGCCGCCGAAGATGTACGTGAACATGAGCGTGAACAGGATCGGCTGGACCGTCACGTCGACGAGCTGCTCGGGCGTCCGGCGGATCTTGAGGAGCCCGCGGTACGCCATGGTGACCGTGTGGCGGACCGTCTGGCCGGCGCTCGTGCGGTTGGACAGGCTGCGGTCGGAGCCGGCCTGGATCTGCTGACGGGGAGCGGTGAGGGTCGTGGTCATCGCAGGGCTTCCTCTCGCGTGCTGGTGGTGGCGTGGGCGACGTCGCCGGCGGCAGCCGTGCCCGGGCTGTCGTCCTCGACGTCGGCCGCGACGCCGTGGCCCGTGAGGGTCAGGAACACCTCGTCGAGGCTCGGCTTGTCCATGCTGATCGAGTCGACCGCGATGCGGGCCTCGCGCAGCCGGACCAGGAGGTCCGTGACCTCGTCGGGGCCCGTCACCGGGACCGTGATGCGCCGGGCCTCGGGGGACGTGGTCGCGGGCACGCCGAACGTCGTCACGATGTCGAGCGCCGACCCCAGGTCCGCGGCCGCGACGAGCCCGAGCTGGAGCGACTGGTTGCCCACCGCGTCCTTGAGCTCGTCGGCCGTGCCCTCCGCGACCACGCGGCCCCGGTCGATGACCGCGATCCGGTCCGCGAGCTGGTCCGCCTCGTCCAGGTACTGCGTCGTGAGCACGACCGTCGAACCCGTCGCGACGAGCTCGCGGATCGTGTCCCACATCTGCGCGCGGGTGCGAGGGTCGAGGCCCGTCGTGGGCTCGTCGAGGAAGATCAGCGGCGGCTGCGCGATGAGGCTCGCCGCGAGGTCCAGGCGACGGCGCATGCCGCCCGAGAAGTTCTTCAGGGGGCGCGTGGCCGCCTCGGTCAGGCCGAACGTCTCGAGGAGCTCGGCGGCCTTGCGTCGAGCCTCGGCCCGACCCAGTCCGAGCAGGCGCGAGAAGATCACGAGGTTCTCGGTCGCGCTCAGCGTCTCGTCGACCGAGGCGTACTGGCCCGTGACGCCTATGAGCTGGCGCACGACCTGGGACTCGCGGACGACGTCGTGCCCGAAGACCCGGGCCTCGCCCGCGTCGGGGCGCAGGAGCGTCGCGAGCATGCTGATGGTGGTGGTCTTGCCGGCGCCGTTCGGGCCGAGCACGCCGTACACCGAGCCGGTGCGGATGCTCAGGTCGACGCCGTCGACCGCCCGGTTGTCGCCGAACGTCTTGACGAGGCCGTGTGCCTCGACCGCCCATTCGTGGGTCATGGATTCCTCCTGGTGGCTGATGGACCCAGCCTCCGGGAGGTGCCTGTCACGGCGGTGTCAGGGCGCTGTCACGTCGCTGTCGCCGCCGGGGCCCCCGGCGGCTCCCTGGACGCAGAAGGGCCACCGTCCCGAGGGGACGGTGGCCCTTCTGGAACGCCGTGCGGCGCCCGGAGCGATCAGTCGCGGACGCGGAACGAGAGCAGCGTCCAGGTGAGCGACGTGATGAGCAGGCCGGCGCCCAGCATGTGCGCCGCGACCAGGATCTCCGGCAGGCCCGTGAAGTACTGCACGTAGCCGATCAGGCCCTGCAGGAGCGTCACGGCGACCAGCACCACGACGGCCTTGCGGGCACGGGCGGGCGCGTCGGCCTGTCGGAGGACCCGCACCGCGAGCACGACGAGCACGATCAGGAAGAGCCACACCGAGGCCGCGTGGAGCTTGCTGACGAGCGCCGGGTCGAGGGCGAAGCGGTACGCGACCTCGTCGTCGCCCCCGTGCGGGCCCGAGCCCGTGGCCAGGACCCCCAGGACGAGGAGCGGCACCGAGACGGCCGCGAGCACGCGACCCACGACACGGGTGCCCGCGTCGACGACGGCCACCGGCGCCTTGTCGCCCTCGCCGTGGCGGTAGAGCAGGTACGCCGAGACCCACACGAGCGCGGCCGAGACGAGGAAGTGGAACCCGACGACCGCGGGGTGCAGGTGCAGCAGCACCGTGATGCCGCCGATCACGGCCTGCGCCGCGACACCACCGAGCGGCGCCCAGCCGAGTCGCCGGTACGAGGACGAGCGCGAGGCGTCCGTCCACACGAGCAGCAGGAGCGCGACCGCGATGATCCCCAGCACGCTCGTGAGCGTGCGGTTGCCGAACTCGATGATCGGGTGGATCGACATCGCGGAGTGGAACTCGGGCGTGAAGCTCCCGGGCTCGCACAGCGGCCACGTCGAGCAGCCGAGCCCCGAGCCCGTCAGACGCACCGCGCCCCCGGTCACGATGATGCCGATCTGGCCGACGAGGTTCGCGACGAGGACCGGTCGGGTCCAGCGGCGGAAGCGGTCGACCTTCGCGTACCAGGCGGGGGAGGTGGGTACGGGGGCGAGTTCTGCGCTGCTCACCGTCCAAAGGTAGCCGCGCGCGGAGCGGCGCCCGCCATCCGGGCGCGGCGTCCGGGTGTGATGTTGGCCCGGATCGGGCGCGGGGCCGCGGGAGAGCGAGCGGGCAGGCTCCGAGAGGCGAGCGTCGAGCAGGCGAGTTCTTGACACGACCGATACTCTGACGAGACTTTTTCTCGACCGTCCAGGGGGTTCGCATGGTTGCTCGCCGTCCGTCCGTCGTCGCTCGGCCCGGCCGCCTGCTGGCGGTGACCCTGACCCTGGGCGTCCTCGCAGGCTGTACGTCAGGGGACCAGGCGCAGCCGGGCCCGAGCGCAGCGCACGCGACGGACGGTGGAGGGACGAGCGCGCCGTCGGACCCGACGCCGAGCCCGACCTCGACCGCCGTGGACGGAGCAGGGGACGGCACCCAGGAACCGCCCGTGGTGACAGGACCTGCGGACGGCCCCGACGAGCACGTGCCGGACCCCGAGGAGCTGCGCCGGGTGCTGGTCGACACCTACACCCCGCTCATGGTGCTCCAGCCCCAGGGGTTCTCGGTGTCCCACAGGTTCCAGGCCCGTGACGGGTGGACCGTCCTGAGCTCGAACGGGAGGTGCGCCCTGTCCACCACCACGACCGCGGCTCCGACCGACGGCCCGACGGACGACGTCCCGGGCGCCGCACGGGACGCGTCGTTCGCGGTGCTCCGGGACGTCCTCGCCGCAGAGCGGGGAGCGAAGAACGTGTCCGCCGAGTCCGAGTCCCTCGTGCTCGGGGAGGAGCGGACCGAGCCACGGAAGGGGACCAACGTCGCGACCCAGGAGTGGACCGTCGACCGCGCAGGGTCGCCGGTCCGGAGCAGGGTCCTCGTCCGGGCGAGGACGTTCACGAGCTACTCCGGGGTGGCGATGCGGACCAGCACCGTCCTGTCCTTCGAGTGCACTGGCACGACGATCGACGAGAAGGCGTGGACCGCCGTGCTGGAGTGGCTGCGCCTGCCCGCCACGGCGGCAGAGGCCGCGGGGGCCTGGCCCGGCGCCTGAGGCGACCTGGGGCCGGCGGGCCCTCGGTGCCGGCAGACCCTCAGTGCCAGCGGAACAGCTTGCCCGCTCCCCACCCGAGGGCCGCGGTCCAGCCGAGCAGCACGACCACCGAGAACGCGGGCACCTCGCCGAGGAGCAGCGCTCCCCGCATGGCCTCGCCGAGCGCGCCCGACGGCAGCAGCAGCGCGACCTGCTCGAGCGCCCCGGGGAGCTGGGCCGCAGGGACGAGCACGCCGCCCGCGACGGTCAGCAGGACGAGCAGCAGGTTCGCGACCGCGAGCACGCCCTCGGCGCGCAGCGTCCCCGCGAGCAGGAGTGCGAGGCTCGTGAACGCCGCGGTGCCGAGCAGCACCGCGAGCAGCGCGGGCAGGATCCCCGCCGGGTCCGGGGACCAGCCCAGGGCGAGCGCGACCCCGCCGAGCACGACCACCTGGACCACCTCGACCGCGAGCACCCCGAGGATCTTCCCCGCGAGCAGGCCTCCGCGGCCCAGCGGCGTCGTGGACAGCAGCCGCAGGACGCCGTTGCGACGGTCGAACGCCGTCGCGATGGCCTGCGACGTGAACGCCGTCGACATGACGGCCAGCGCCAGGACGCCCGGGGTCACGAAGTCGATGCGCGAGTACCCCTGCGTGTCGAGGTCGATGAAGGACGTGCGAGCGAGCCCGACGAGCAGCATCACGGGCAGGATGATCGTCACGAGCAGCTGCTCGCCGTTGCGCAGGATCATGCGCGTCTCGAACGCCGTCTGCGACGCGACCCGGCGCCACGCGGGGGCGGCTCCGTCTGTCGCGGCCGGCGCGGCGGGGTCCGAGGCGACCGGGCCGGCCGTCGTCTGGTCGGTCATCGGAGCTCTCGTCCTGTCAGGTCGAGGAACACGTCCTCGAGGGTGCGGCGGCCGATCGTCAGGCGCGAGGCGAGCGCTCCCTCGTCCGCGAGCCACGCGGTCACGACGGCGACGGTCGACGGGTCGACCGGCCCGGTCACGCTGTACGAGCCGGGCTGCGTCTCGGTGACGGTCCACGCCGAGGCGGGCGACGTCGTCGGGCCGGACTCGACCCGCTTGCGGAGCGCACCGGTGTCCAGGCCCTCGCGGGCCTCCAGGCGCAGCGTGCGGTTCCCGTCCGCGGACGGGCCCGCGTGCAGGAGCTCGGCGGTCGCGCCCGAGGCGATGACCTGCCCGTGGTCCACGATGTACACGTGGTCCGCGAGGTCCTCGGCCTCGTCCATGAGGTGCGTCGTCAGGACGATCCCGACGCCGTCCGCGCGCAGCTCGCGCACGAGCTCCCACACCGCGTGGCGGCTCTGGGGGTCCATGCCCGCGCTCGGCTCGTCGAGGAACACGACCTCGGGCCGGCCCACGATCGCCGCGGCGAGCGCGAGGCGTTGACGTTGACCGCCCGACAGGCGCCGGACCGTCGTCCGGGCGAAGCTCGCGAGCCCCAGGCGTTCCGTGATCTCCGCCACGTCGCGAGGGTTCGCGTACATCGACGCGACGTGGTGCAGCATCTCCAGCGCGCGCACGCCCGTGGGCAGCCCGCCGTCCTGGAGCATGACCCCGACGCGCGGGCGCAGGTCGCGCGCGTTCAGCAGGGGGTCGAGGCCGAGGACCCGCACGCTGCCCTCGTCGGGGGCGCGCAGGCCTTCGCAGCACTCGATCGTGGTGGTCTTGCCGGCCCCGTTGGGGCCGAGGACGGCGGTCACGGCGCCTCGGGAGGCGGTCAGGCTCAGGTGGTCGACGACCGCCCGGCCGTCATAACGCTTGACCACGTCCTGGAGGACGACGGCGGGGGAGTCGGGCACGGTGGCGATTGTAGGGGAGCCGGCTGGGGGTGGCTGTGAGGTACGCCTTGCTTGCGTCGGAACAATTAGCGCATGAGACTGTTACCTATATCGACGACGCCTCCCGGGATCTTTGCGCGCCCGTGGGCCAGGCGGAAGGAACCCAGCAGGCCGACGACGTGGAGGTGAGGAATGAGCGACGACGCACGTACCTCCCGCGCCGTGCCGCCCGCAGGACCCCTCGCCCTCCAGGGCCCGAACGACACGCACGCCCCAGTCGACGGCGACGGCACCACGCGCGAGCGCGTCCTCGCGCTCATCGTCTCCGACGGTCCCGTGAGCGCTGCCTCGCTCGCGACCGACCTCGGCCTCACGCCCGCAGGCGTCCGCCGCCACCTCGCCCAGCTCGAGACCGACGGTCAGATCACCGTCCACGAGTCGGGCGCGGGCACCGGGATGCGCGGGCGTCCTGCCCGCCACTACGTCGCGACGAACCGCGGCCAGTCCGAGCTCTCGGGCGCCTACCCCGACCTCGCGACCCAGGCGCTGCGCTACCTGCGGGACGTCGCCGGGGAGGACGCGGTCGAGGAGTTCGCGCACCGCCGCCTCGAGGAGCTCACCGACCGCTACGCGAGCCGCATCACGGCCGACGACGTCGCGGGCCGTGCCGAGCAGCTCGCCACGGTCCTCGCGGAGGACGGGTTCGCGGCGAGCGTGCGCCCCGTCGCCGGGACCGCGACCGTCCAGCTCTGCCAGGGGCACTGCCCGGTCCAGCACGTCGCCGAGGAGTTCCCCCAGCTCTGCGACGCCGAGGCCCAGGTCTTCTCCCAGCTCCTCGGCTCGCACGTCCAGCGGCTCGCGACCCTCGCGGGCGGCGGGCACGCCTGCACGACCAACGTCCCCGTGCTCCCCGGGGTGACCCGCGCCCCCGAGGCGAGCGACGCCGTCGGGTACCAGACCACCGGACGCCGTGCCACCGCGCGCGGACCGCGCGCCCCGGCGCACCCCCCAGCACGACACCCCGAACCGACAGGTTCATCGACCACCGCCCCACCGCCCCCCTCCGTCGTCGACGGAACGTGGAAGGAATGACATGAGCGCTCCCACCCAGGACACCGCCGGCGTGTCCCAGAGCACCGGCCAGTCCGACGAGGAGATCATCGCCTCGATCGGCTCCTACGGCTACGGCTGGCACGACAAGGACGACGCCGGCGCGACGGCGCAGCGTGGCCTCTCCGAGGCGGTCGTGCGCAACATCTCCGCGCTCAAGAGCGAGCCCGAGTGGATGCTGAACTACCGCCTCAAGGCCCTGCGCCTGTTCGACAAGAAGCCCATGCCCAACTGGGGCAGCGACCTGTCGGGCATCGACTTCGACAACATCAAGTACTTCGTGCGGTCCACCGAGAAGCAGGCGACCTCGTGGGACGACCTGCCCGAGGACATCAAGGAGACCTACGACAAGCTCGGCATCCCCGAGGCGGAGAAGCAGCGCCTCGTCGCCGGCGTCGCGGCCCAGTACGAGTCCGAGGTGGTCTACCACCAGATCAACGAGGAGCTCGAGAAGCAGGGCGTCATCTTCCTCGACACCGACACCGCGCTGCGCGAGCACCCCGAGCTCTTCCAGGAGTACTTCGGCACCGTCATCCCCTCGGGTGACAACAAGTTCGCCGCGCTCAACTCGTCCGTGTGGTCCGGCGGCTCGTTCGTCTACGTCCCCCCGGGCGTCCACGTCGAGATCCCGCTCCAGGCCTACTTCCGCATCAACACGGAGAACATGGGCCAGTTCGAGCGCACGCTGATCATCGCGGACGAGGGCTCGTACGTGCACTACGTCGAGGGCTGCACCGCCCCGATCTACTCGAGCGACTCGCTGCACTCCGCGGTCGTCGAGATCATCGTCAAGAAGAACGCCCGCGTGCGTTACACGACCATCCAGAACTGGTCGAACAACGTGTACAACCTCGTCACCAAGCGTGCGACGGCCGCCGAGGGCGCGACGATGGAGTGGGTCGACGGCAACATCGGCTCCAAGGTCACCATGAAGTACCCCGCGATCTACCTGCTCGGCGAGCACGCCAAGGGCGAGACGCTGTCGATCGCGTTCGCGGGCGAGGGCCAGCACCAGGACGCGGGCGCCAAGATGGTGCACGCCGCCCCCCACACGTCCTCCTCGATCGTCTCGAAGTCCGTGGCGCGCGGCGGTGGGCGCACGTCCTACCGCGGTCTCGTCCAGGTCCTCGAGGGAGCGGAGCACTCCGCCTCCACCGTTCTGTGCGACGCGCTGCTCGTCGACCAGATCTCCCGGTCCGACACCTACCCGTACGTCGACGTCCGCGAGGACGACGTGTCGATGGGTCACGAGGCGACCGTGTCGCGCGTGAGCGAGGACCAGCTGTTCTACCTCATGTCCCGAGGCATGGCGGAGACCGAGGCCATGGCCATGATCGTGCGCGGGTTCGTCGAGCCCATCGCCCGTGAGCTGCCCATGGAGTACGCGCTCGAGCTCAACCGCCTCATCGAACTGCAGATGGAAGGGTCCGTCGGCTAAATGACTACTACTGCGAGCACCACACAGACCGAGCCGGTCGGCCTGAGCACGGACCACTCCCAGGCCGTCCAGGACGGCGCTCACTCGCACGGGGTCGGCGGCACGCCGCAGGGCTCCCGCGCCGAGCGCATCACCTCGTTCGACCCGGCCGTCATCACCGAGCCCACGGGCCGCGAGGAGGAGTGGCGCTTCTCCCCGGTCAAGCGCCTCGCCCCGCTGTTCTCGACCCAGCTCGGCAGCGCCGGCGTGCGCACGACCGTGGTCGAGGCCCCCGAGGTCAACGTCGCGATCGTCGGCCGTGACGACGAGCGCCTCGGCCGCGCGGGCGTCCCGGGCGACCGCACCGCCGTGACCGCGTGGAACGCGTTCGACGAGGCGACCGTCGTCACGATCCCGGCCGAGGCCGTGGCCAGCGACGTCACGTCCGTGCGTATCGAAGGACTGTCCGACGAGCCCACCGCGACGCACCTGCTGATCCAGGCCGAGCGCCACAGCGAGTCCGTCGTGGTCATCGACCACGTGGGTTCCGCGACGCTCACCGAGACCGTCGAGATCGTCGTCGAGGACGGCGCGCACCTCACGGTCGTCTCCGTGCAGGACTGGAGCGCGGGCGCCGTGCACGCGAGCTCGCACCGCGCTCGCATCGGCCGCGACGCCAAGCTCAAGCACGTCGTCGTGACCTTCGGCGGAGACGTCGTCCGCGTGACCCCGGACGCCGAGTTCACCGGTACCGGTGGCGAGGTCGAGATGGTCGGCCTGTACTTCGCGGACGCCGACCAGCACCAGGAGCACCGCCTCTTCGTCGACCACGCCGTGCCGAGCTGCAAGTCGCGCGTCACCTACAAGGGCGCGCTGCAGGGCGAGGGCGCGCACACGGTCTGGGTCGGCGACGTGCTGATCCGTACCGAGGCCGAGGGCACCGACACCTACGAGCTCAACCGCAACCTCGTCCTGTCGGACGGCGCGCGCGCGGACTCGGTGCCGAACCTCGAGATCGAGACGGGCCTCATCGAGGGAGCCGGGCACGCCTCGGCCACCGGTCGCTTCGACGACGAGCAGCTCTTCTACCTGCAGGCGCGCGGCATCCCCGAGGCCGACGCGCGTCGCCTCGTGGTCCGCGGGTTCTTCGCCGAGCTCATCCAGGAGATCGGCGTCCCCTCGGTCGAGGAGCGCCTGCTCACCTCGATCGAGGCCGAGCTCGCCAAGTCGATGAGCGTCATCGAAGGCCGGTGACCCGACCCGCATGACTGCACAGCTTGCTTGCATGACCGACGACGTGGCGCCCGAGGAGGCGCTGCGTGTGGAGCTCGAGGGCGAGAGCGGCCCTGTCGAGGTCGCGGTCGTCCGCGACGGCGACGGGAACTGGCACGCCATCTCGGACATCTGCTCCCACGGCGCGGTCTCGCTGTCCGACGGCGAGGTCGAGGGCTGCTTCATCGAGTGCTGGCTGCACGGCTCGCAGTTCGACCTGCGGACCGGCATGCCCACCGCGCTGCCCGCGATGCGCCCCGTGCCCGTCTACCCGGTCACGATCGACGGCGAGCGCGTGCTCGTCGACATCGACCAGACCGTCTCCCCGTCCTGACCCCCTGAACTTTCTCGAATACTGGAGAACACCACATGTCCACTCTGGAGATCCGCGACCTGCACGTCAGCGTCGAGACCAAGGAAGGGCCGAAGCCGATCCTGCGCGGCGTCGACCTGACCATCAACGCGGGCGAGACCCACGCGATCATGGGCCCCAACGGCTCGGGCAAGTCGACCCTCGCCTACTCGATCGCCGGCCACCCCAAGTACACGATCACGAGCGGTACCGTGACGCTCGACGGCGAGGACGTCCTCGCGATGACGGTCGACGAGCGTGCCCGTGCGGGCATGTTCCTCGCCATGCAGTACCCGGTCGAGGTCCCCGGCGTGTCCGTCTCGAACTTCCTGCGCACCGCCAAGACCGCGATCGACGGCGAGGCCCCCGCGCTGCGCACGTGGGTCAAGGACGTCAAGGGCGCCATGGAGAACCTGCGCATGGACTCGTCCTTCGCGGAGCGCTCGGTCAACGAGGGCTTCTCCGGTGGTGAGAAGAAGCGCCACGAGATCCTGCAGATGGAGCTCCTCAAGCCGAGCATCGCGATCCTCGACGAGACCGACTCGGGCCTCGACGTCGACGCGCTGCGCATCGTCTCCGAGGGCGTCAACCGCGCCAAGGAGTCCACGGACGTCGGCGTGCTGCTCATCACGCACTACACGCGCATCCTGCGCTACATCAAGCCGGACTTCGTGCACGTGTTCGTCGACGGCCGCATCGCCGAGGAGGGCGGCCCCGAGCTCGCCGACCGTCTCGAGAACGAGGGCTACGACCGCTTCCTGACGACGGGCGCGGCCACGGCCTGACCTGGGCCTGCGGGTGGCCGGTCCGCCGGCCACCCGCCCGCCAGATCTCGGCGGGCACCTGACACCTTGAGGAGACTTCCGATGACCACCACCGACACCGTGCGGGCCGGGCTGAGCGCCACCGAGCTCGCCGCCGTGCGAGCCGACTTCCCGCTGCTCGCCCGCACGGTGCGGGGTGGACGTCCGCTCGTCTACCTCGACTCGGGCGCCACGTCGCAGAAGCCGCAGGTCGTGCTCGACACCGAGGTCGACTTCTACGAGGAGCGCAACGCCGCGGTGCACCGCGGCGCGCACCAGCTCGCGGAGGAGGCGACCGAGGCGTTCGAGGACGCCCGGTCCGCGGTGGCCCGCTTCGTGGGGGCCGACGCCGACGAGATCGTCTGGACGTCCGGGGCCACGGCCGCGATCAACCTCGTCACGTACGCGCTGTCCAACGCGACGATCGGTCGTGGGGGAGAGGCGGCCCGCCGCTTCGCCCTGGCCCCGGGCGACGAGATCGTCCTGACCGAGGCCGAGCACCACGCCAACCTCGTGCCGTGGCAGGAGCTCGCCGCGCGCACGGGCGCCGTGCTGCGCTGGTTCGGCGTCGACGACGACGGGCGCATCCGCGTCGACGAGGCGGACTCGGTCATCACCGAGCGCACGCGCGTCGTCGCGTTCACGCACGCCTCGAACGTGACCGGAGCGATCACGCCAGTCGCGCCGATCGTGGCACGGGCCAAGGAGGTCGGGGCGCTCACGTTCCTCGACGCGTGCCAGTCCGTGCCGCACCTGCCCGTGGACCTGCACGCCCTCGACGTCGACTTCGCGGCGTTCTCGGGGCACAAGATGCTCGGCCCCACGGGGATCGGGGCGCTCTACGGGCGCCGTGAGCTGCTCGAGGCGCTGCCCCCGGTCACGACCGGCGGGTCCATGATCGAGGTCGTCACCATGACCGAGGCCACGTACATGCCGCCGCCGCAGCGCTTCGAGGCCGGCACGCAGGCCGTCGCGCAGATCGTCGGCCTCGGCGTCGCCGCGCAGTACCTCGACGAGCTGGGCATGGAGAACGTCGCCGCCCACGAGCACGACCTCGCGGTCGAGCTCCTCAAGATCGCCGACGTCCCGGGCGTGCGGATCATCGGCCCGGCCACACCGGAGGACCGCCTCGCGGTCGTCTCGTTCGTCGTCGAGGGCGTCCACGCGCACGACGTGGGCCAGGTGCTCGACGCCGCCGGCATCGCGGTGCGGGTCGGTCACCACTGCGCCCAGCCCCTGCACCGCCGGTTCGGGATCGCCGCCACGGCACGCGCCTCGGCCTCGGTGTACACGACGTCCGAGGACGTCACGGCGTTCCGGGAAGGTTTGGCGGGGGTCCGGGCGTTCTTCTCAGTGGACTGAGAACCCGCACGTCCCTCACTTGCTCGCGCGGTCCCCACGGCCACGCAGGATGTACCGAAGGAGCACGACCCCCGCCATGAGCAGCTCGTTGGAGCAGATGTACCAGCAGGTCATCCTCGACCACGCGAAGTCCCCCCACGGGCGAGGCTTCGTGGAACTCTCGGAGGGGCACCTGCACGGTGAGTCGCACCAGATCAACCCCACGTGCGGCGACGAGGTCACGATGCGCGTCGAGTTCGACACCGCCGACCCGCAGTCCCCGACCATCTCGAGCGTGAGCTGGGAGGGGCAGGGCTGCAGCATCTCGCAGGCTTCCCTGTCGGTGCTCACGGACCTCGTCACCGGGGCACCCGTCGCGGAGTCCGAGCACCTCGGCGACGTCTTCCGCCAGCTCATGCAGTCGCGCGGCAAGGGCCTCGACGACGACCTCGAGGACCAGCTCGGCGACGCCACGGCCTTCACCGGGGTCGCACAGTTCCCGGCCCGCATCAAGTGCGCGCTGCTCGGCTGGGCCGCGCTGCGTGACACCCTGGCGACGTCGGGGGTCCTCACGGACGCCCACTCCACCCAGCAGCCCGCGCTCGACCAGACCACGTCCCCTCAGTCACCTCAGGAGAACCGATGACGACCGAGACCCCCGCCGCCTCCGCGGCGCCGACCCCGCCGACCGCGGCCGACGTCGAGGAGGCCATGCGCGACGTCATCGACCCCGAGCTCGGGATCAACGTCGTCGACCTCGGCCTCGTCTACGGCATCCAGGTCGACCAGAACAACCACGCGGTCATCGACATGACGCTCACGTCCGCGGCCTGCCCGCTGACCGATGTCATCGAGGACCAGACGGCGCAGTCCCTCGACGGGCTGATCGACGGCTTCCGGGTCAACTGGGTCTGGATGCCGCCGTGGGGCCCCGAGAAGATCACGCAGGACGGCAAGGACCAGCTGCGCGCGCTGGGTTTCAACGTCTGACGTGGGCCCTCACTGAGGGACGTGCTCGTCAGTTCGTGCCCGCCGACCGGGGGACATGGCCGGCGGCCGGTCAGCCCGCGCGAGCCGCGGCGCCCGCCCTCACTTCGAGTGCTTGTGGTCCGTCCCCGGGTAGACGGCGTCCACCTCGACCTCGACGAGCCACCCGTTGACCGGCAGGTTCTCGATCTCGAGCGCGAAGCGCGAGGGACGCGCCTCGTTGACGACCATCGGCTGAGTCGTCACGGAGCCGAGCTGGACGTCGAGCGTCGCGCCGGTCGCGAGGTTCGTGTTGGCGAAGAACTGACGGTACGCGCGGTTCCACCCCGCGAAGTCCATCTTCGCCTCGCCCTCGGGGTTCTGCAGGAAGACCCGCATCGAGACGACGTCCTCATAGGACAGCCCGGCCTTCGTGAGGTTCTCACCGATGCGCATGAGGGCGTTGATGCCCTGGGCCTCGGTGAGTGTGACCCCGGCGGGCAGCTGTCCGCCCGGGAAGACGTCGATCGGGATGTACCGTGCCTCGGCCGACACGCCGGGGGCCGTGTTCATCGCCGACGGACCGAGTCCCGAGGACTTGTACCAGGAGACGTTCTTGCCGATCGCGACGCCGTCGGCGATCGAGGCCGTGTCGCCCGTGATGAACGAGACGGCCTCGGTGGGCGCGGGCTCGAAGAGCTTGCCCTTCGCGTAGGCGGTGCCCGGGACGGCGACGGCTGCGGTCACGACGACCGCGGCGATGACCTGGACGCTGTTCTTCATGAGGACCTCCGGTGGCGGTGCAGCGCGCGGGGGCGCCTGGCACGTGTTCGGTCCGGCGGGTACCGGATGACGAGGACCGTAGTGAGGTGCCGTTTCGGCGCGATGAACGCGGAGGTTCGGGCTGAAGTCGGACTGATGCCTCGTATCACCCGATCCGCATGCAGATGGCATCCGACCGGAACCTCGCGAAACAGACTTGTTACTACCCGCAACTGTCAGGAAACGCTGGAGAACCGTCCTGGGAACGTACGGCGCCTAGCGTCACGCACGGTGCTGGCGGCGGCACCCGGCGCGTGCGGCCGTGGACCCCGTCCGTCAGACCGACAAGACGAGAGGTAGGGCATCGTGGTCTCAGAGAACGACTCCTCCGGCGTCTCACGCCGAAGCTTCTTCCAGGCGGTCGGCGTGGGTTCGAGCGCCGGCGTCATGTTCGCGACGATGGGCGCCGTCGGGCTGGCTCCGACGGCTGCGGCGCAGCCGCGGAACGAGTCCTGGACCCCTCCCCAGGGCAGCGACTTCTCGCTGACCGGGCGCTCGGCCAAGAAGGTCGTCGTCGTCGGAGCCGGTCCCGCCGGCCTGGCGTCGGCGTACGAGCTGCAGAAGGCCGGCTACAAGGTCACGGTGCTCGAGGCTCGCCACCGGGCCGGCGGTCGCACCCTCACGATCCGCGGCGGAGACTCCGAGACGGACGTCAACGGCGTCACCCAGACCGCGCGCTTCGCCGACGGCCTCTACATGAACGCGGGTGCCGGGCGCATCGCGCAGTGGATGGTCACCATGGACTACCTGCGTGAGCTGGGTGTGCCGTACGAGGTCTTCACCAATGCGAACGCCGATGCCTACCTCTACAACGAGCGCTCGGGCGCGACCCCGGGCAACCCGGTCCGCTACCGCACGGCCAAGGCCGACGTGTTCGGGTACACCTCGGAGCTGCTCAGCATGGCGGCCGACCAGGGCGCGCTCGACCAGAGGCTGACCGCCGCGGACAAGGAGAACTTGCGGTCCTTCCTGCGCAGCTGGGGGTCGCTGACGGCCGACGGGAAGTACCAGGGCGGGAGCAACCGCGGGTACTCGGTCTACCCGACGGCGTGGAACGAGCACGGCACGCCGCTGCCCGGACCGGGCACGGTCTCGGAGGTGCTCGCCTCGAAGGTGGGGCAGTACTTCCCGTTCGAGATCAACTGGGAGCAGTCGATGCTCATGTTCCAGCCCAAGGGCGGCATGGACACGACCTACGAGTACTTCGTGCGCGCCATCGGCAAGCAGAACGTGCTCTTCAACTCACCGGTCACCGGCGTCGAGAACACGAGCAGCGGGGTCAAGGTCACCTACACGGCGGCGAACGGCGAGGCGCGGCAGATCGAGGCGGACTTCGCGATCGTGTCCGCTCCTGCGGGCCTCATGCGTCGCTGGGCCACCAATTGGGGGCCCGACATCGACGCCGCGCTGGGCGAGTTCGCGGTCGGCTCCCCTGCGGGCAAGATCGGGCTGCAGTACCGGTCCCGCTTCTGGGAGGACGACCACCGCATCTTCGGCGGGATCACCGAGACGGATATGGACCTGGCCCACGTCTGGTATCCGTCGTACGGGTACGGCGAGAAGAAGGGTCTCGTCGTCGGGTACTACAACACGGGGGCGAATGCGCGGGCCTATGCCGACATGACCCCCAGGCAGCGACAGATGCGCGCCGTCGAGCAGGGCGTCAAGATCCACGGCGAGAAGTACCGCACGGAGCTGGAGAGCTCGTTCTCGATCGCCTGGCACAAGGTGCCGTACATCGAGGGCGCCTGGGCGTACCCGAACACCGGGTCACCGCGGTTCAAGCAGCTCCAGCAAGGAACCGGCAACACGTACTTCGCGGGGGACTGGATGTCCGAGATCTCCGCGTGGCAGCACGGTGCCTTCTGGTCGGCGCGGTACGCGGTGCAGAACCTCCACCAGCGCGTCATGGCGACCTGATGCGCACGAGGTCCGGGTTCCCCGACTCGTTCGAGGAGCCCGGACCGGCTGCTCGTCCGGCACGCTCGTCGGCGCCTGGGCACGGGGCGCATCGCCCGTGCCCCGGAGCGCCGGAATCCAGCCCGACCCGGCGCGTTCACCCGTCGGCTGCCGCCCCGGGCGGGCCCTCCAGGACGCGTGGGCGGTACTCGACGAACTGGATGCCGGTGTCGAAGGTGCGATGGTCGATCATCTCGAGGGCCACGTCGGGGTAGCCGTCGTAGATCCGTTCGGACCCGGTCGCGCCGGTGATCACGGGGAACATCCCGACGCGGAACCGGTCGACGAGTCCGGCGCTCAGCAGCGCCCGTGCCAGGCTGAGGCTGCCGATCGTGCTGAGGATCCCGTCCTCGTGGTCCTTCAGGGCGCGGACCGCCTCGACCGCGTCGCCGCGCACGAGCGTGGAGTTGGCCCATGTCAACGGCTCGGGGAGCGTGCTGGAGAAGACCACCTTCCGCGCGGCCGTGAGCTCGTCGACCGAGGCCTCCTCGTCGGCCGTGAACTCGTCCGTCCCCTCCGGCATCTGACCGGCCGCGAATCCCGACATCAGCCGGTAGGTGTTCGCACCCATCAGGTAGGTGACCTCGGGTTGCTCCTGCAGCCACCCGAGGTACTCAGGCCCTTCGAGCCCCCAGAACCCGGGCCAGCCCTCGCCCGACGCATAGCCGTCGAGCGAGGTGATGAAGTCGACGAGCAGCTCTGCCATGGGTCCGTCCCCGTCCGTGTCGTTCCCCTGCCGTGGCGCCGCCTGGCGGCGGCCTGGTCTCACCACTGAGACGGCGGCACGACCGGAAACTCATCGGTCGGCGCACTCAGAGCGTCGACGCCTCCAGCGCGTTGCAGTCCTGGAACGTCCCGCCGTCGTAGCCCGTCATGAACCAGCGCTGGCGCTGCTCGCTCGACCCGTGGGTCCACGCCTCGGGGTTCACCGAGCCGGTCGCGGACTGCTGGATGCGGTCGTCGCCCACAGCGGACGCGGCGGAGAGGGCGTCCTTCAGCTCGTCCGGGCTGATCTCCTGCAGGAACGGCACGCCGCGGTCGGGGTCGATCGTCTTCGCCGCGGTCCCCGCCCACATGCCTGCGAGGCAGTCGGCCATGAGCTCGATGCGCACCGAGTCGGACTCGGGTCCGGTGCCGGACCGGTCCGCCGACGCCATGACCCCGGAGAGCTGTTCGATGTGGTGGCCGAACTCGTGCGCCGTGACGTACTCCTCGGCGAGCGGACCGCCCGAGGACCCGAAGCGGTCGCGCAGCTCGTCGAAGAACGAGACGTCGATGTACACGGTCTGGTCGGGCGGGCAGTAGAAGGGCCCGACAGCGCTGGTCGCCGCGCCGCACCCCGTCTGGGTCGACGCCGTGAAGCTGTAGACCTCCGGGAGGACGTACTCGACGCCGACCTGCGCGGGGAGCGCTTCAGCCCAGAAGGCGTCGAGCGACTGGGCGGTCGCCGACAGCCGGCACTCACGCTCGCTGTTGGCCTGCTCGACCGTGCACTCCTCGACGAACTGCTGCTGCGCGGTGTCCTCGGCCCCGGACGGCTGGACCACCTGGTCGCTCACCGACCCCAGCACGCTGCCCAGGTCGCCGCCGTTGAGCAGCGCGACCACGACCGCCACGAGCACGGCGGCGAGGCCACCGCCCGCGATCACGGGTCCCTTGCCGCGCCCGCCCTTGCGGACCCGGCCACCCTCGAATGAACCACCCTCGTTGAACGTCACGGGTCAACGCTACTCGTCGCCGCAGGTCACGGCGTCCTGCGGTGCGACGTCGGGCGAGGACGGCCGGTCGGTGGTAGCGGCCCGACGGCGCCGCTCACCTCGGTCCTGTCCCGCACCCGCCCGCGGCCCACCCCGGGAGGGCGAGCACCACCGTCGGGCCGGCGGGGCCGAGAACGGGCTTGAGGTCGCAACGGCGCCCGGGACGACCGCAACCCCGTCCTCGGCACCCGGTGGCGACCAGCAGCCCGACTGTGACGGACCAGCCCGCGAAATCCCGTTCCGTCCGCGGGCTCCCGGCACTAGAATCGGTGGCGTTTGTGTCTCGCGCACAGCGCGACCGCGCGAACCCCTACGCCCCCTGAACACCTCACCATCCTGCCGGAGGAACTCTCTGTGATCACTGCCCACGCCGTCGAGCTGCGCGTCGGCGCCCGCGTCCTGCTGGACGAGGCGTCCTTCCGCATCGCAGCCGGAGACCGGATCGGCCTGGTGGGTCGCAACGGAGCGGGCAAGACCACCCTGACGAAGACCCTCGCGGGGGAGACCCAGCCCACGGCCGGGCAGATCGTGCGCACGGGAGACGTCGGCTACCTGCCGCAGGACCCGCGCACGGGCGACCTCGACGTGATCGCGATGGACCGCGTCCTCTCGGCACGTGGCCTCGACGTGCTGGTCCGCAAGATGCGTGAGACCGAGGGGGAGATGGCGAGCGCCGACGAGGAGACCCACCTCGCCGCGATGGAGCGCTACCCCAAGCTCGAGGAGCGGTTCACGGCCGCGGGCGGCTACGCCGCGGAGAGCGAGGCGCAGCGCATCACGTCGAACCTGGGCCTCGACGACCGCATCCTCGCGCAGCCCCTCAAGACCCTCTCGGGTGGCCAGCGCCGACGCATCGAGCTCGCGCGCATCCTGTTCTCGGGGGTCGAGACCCTGCTGCTCGACGAGCCGACCAACCACCTCGACGCCGACTCGATCCTGTGGCTGCGCGACTACCTGAAGAACTACTCGGGCGGGTTCGTGGTCATCAGCCACGACGTCGAGCTGCTCTCGGCGACCGTCAACAAGGTCTTCTACCTCGACGCGACGCGCGGCGTCCTCGACCAGTACAACCTGGGCTACAAGGCGTACCTCGAGCAGCGCGAGACCGACGAGCGCCGCCGTCGCCGCGAGCGTGCCAACGCCGAGAAGAAGGCCGGCACGCTGCTCGCGCAGGCCGAGAAGATGCGCGCCAAGGCCACCAAGGCCGTGGCCGCGCAGAACATGATCAAGCGCGCCGAGCGCATGCTCTCGGGCCTCGAGGGCGAGCGCGTGAGCGACAAGGTCGCCAAGCTGCGGTTCCCCACCCCGGCACCGTGCGGCCGCACGCCCATCACGGCCGAGGGCCTGTCCAAGTCGTACGGCTCGCAGGAGATCTTCGCGGGCGTCGACCTCGCGATCGACCGCGGCAGCCGCGTCGTCGTCCTCGGACTCAACGGTGCGGGCAAGACGACCCTGCTGCGCATCCTCGCGGGCGTCGAGAAGCCCGACACGGGCGAGGTCATCGCCGGGCACGGGCTCAAGCTGGGCTACTACGCCCAGGAGCACGACACGCTCGACATGGACGTGACGGTCGTCGAGAACCTGCGCCACGCCGCGCCGGACCTCACCGACACCCAGGTGCGCTCGGTCCTCGGCTCGTTCCTGTTCTCCGGCGACGACGCGAACAAGCCGACCAACGTCCTGTCCGGTGGCGAGAAGACGCGCCTCGCGCTCGCGACCATCGTCGTCTCGGGGGCGAACGTGCTGCTCCTCGACGAGCCCACCAACAACCTGGACCCGGCCTCGCGCGCCGAGATCCTCGACGCGCTCAAGAACTACGAGGGCGCGGTCGTCATGGTCACCCACGACGACGGTGCGGTCGAGGCGCTCTCCCCGGAGCGCGTCCTCCTGCTGCCCGACGGCGACGAGGACCTGTGGAACGACTCGTACGCGGAGCTCATCTCCCTCGCCTGACGCGCCAGGACGACGAACGGCCCGCCTGCTCCTCGGAGCAGGCGGGCCGTTCGTCATCTTCTGGCCGTTCGTCGTGTCCGGCCGCTCGCGCGGTCAGGGGCGAGGCTCGGGGAGCTGCGCGTCGATGAGCGCGTCCTCCTCCTCCTCGGCCGTGGGACCGCGCTTGCGGCGCGGCGCGGTCTCGCCCGGCGCACGGCCCGACGCCCGCTGCTCGCCGAGGAGGTCGCCCGCGGTGACGGTCTCGCGCTTCTCGCGGCGGATCAGGATGAGGAACCCGCCGATCGCGCCTGCCGCGAAGACGAACCACTGGAACGTGTAGGACAGGTGCGAGCCGGGGTCGGTGTCCGGGACGGGCAGCGGACGCAGCGACGCCGCCGGAGCGGGGTCCTCGGCCCGGAGCGACCCGTACGCGCCCACGGTCGCCCCCTCGGCCCACGCGGCGCCGTCGGGCCCTTCAGCGAGGACCTGGGCCGTGTTGATGGCCTGGACCTGCCCTGCCGGGGCGTCGCGACGCGACGCGGGCTCGTCCGCGCGCAGGCTGACCGTCACCTCGACCGTGCCGGCCGGGGGAGCGGGCACCGCGTCGGGGGCGCTCGCGTCGGCCCCGAGGGGCACGAAGCCGCGGTCGACGACCATGACGACCTTCTCGCCGCCGTCGGTCGGGGACGTCACGAACGGCACCAGGACGTGGAAGCCCGCCTTGCCGCCCGCCGGACGGTTGCGCAGCAGGACCGTGGCGTCCTCGACGTAGGAGCCCTCGAGCGTCACGCGCTGCCACACGTCCTGCGGGTCCAGGACGGCGCCCGGGCCGTCGAGCACGTCCGTGAGCGGCACGGGCTCCGCGTCGTAGTTCGACTCGATGATCTCGATCTGCGCCGAGCGCGACTCGTACCGGTGCCACTGCCACCGGCCCGCAAGGACGCACAGCGCGGCGACGAGCAGCACCCCGAGGGCGAGCGTCACCCACTGGCGCAGGGTCCGCGGCTCGGCCTTGGCGTCGCGCGACACGTCGTGCGCGAGCTGGTCCGCGTCGGGCTGCCGGGCGGCCTGCTGGGCGGGGATCACGTCCGGTCCTGCAGGTCCGGTAGGTCCGGCGGAGAGGTCGGGACCGGGGGAGGGCTGGGTCACAGCTCGGGCCGGCGCTCGAGGTCCGCGACGGGGACGGTCTGCTTCCAGAAGTCACGGGCGCCGAGGAACGTCTCGAGGTGCTCGCGGTGGTCGTCGCACGCGAGCCACACCTTGCGGCGCTCGGGCGTGTGCAGCTTGGGGTTGTTCCAGAGCAGCCCCCAGACGGCCTCGGAGCGGCACCCCTTGCCGCTGCAGATCAGCTCACCCTCGTCGACGGGGTCGGCGAGGTGGAGGAGGTCAACCATCGTGCGGCTCCTGGTCGGTGGTTCGGTCGGTTCGGTCGGTGGTCGGGCGGGTGGTCGGCTCGGCGGCCTGGTCGCGGGTCCGGCCCGGGGTCTGGTCGGGAGCGGCGTCGGCGGCGTCCTGCGTGGTGGGGGCGTCCTCACGGACCTGGCCCTCGTCGTCGAGCTCGACGACCCTTCCGAGGCTCGGATGGTCGGGCGCGGACTCGACCTGGAGCCGCTCCATGGGGGAGACGTCGTAGGTCTTCTGGTCGCGCCCCGCGTTGACGAGCAGCACGGCGACGTACGGCAGCACGATCGCGGCGCCGATCAGGACGAACGAGAACCACCCGTGGACGATCACCGCACCGAGGAAGCACACCAGCCGGATCCCCATCTGGATGAGGTACCGCTTGGTGCGTCGTGCCTGGTCCTCCGCGAGCGACTCCGGTGCGTTCGAGATGCTCGGCACCTGGTTGCTGCTGCTCACCCCTCCATCCTACGTTTGTCGGAACCCGACAAAGGACCCCGGCGGCCTGTGATGGTCCCTGCGCGCACGCGGTCCGGCGCGCGGGGTACCGTCGTGGCGGCGACGTGCCGGCCGTGCGGGACCTGTCCCGCCGAAGGCGTCGCCTCCCAGCCACCCGAACGAGGAGATGTCGTGTCCGAAGCCCCCGCTTCCCCCGCCCCGCGCACCGTGGTCGTCACGGGCGCCAACCGGGGCATCGGCCGCTCGATCGCCGAGCGCTTCGTCGCGAACGGCGACCGCGTCGCGACGATCTACCGCAGCGGCGACCTCCCCGAGGGGGTCTTCGGCGTCGTGGGCGACATCACCGACACCGACGCCGTCGACGCGGCCTTCACCGCGATCGAGGCCGAGCTCGGCCCGGTCGAGGTCCTGGTCGCGAACGCGGGCGTGACCCGCGACCAGCTCCTCATGCGCATGACCGACGACGAGTTCGAGTCGGTCATCGACGTGAACCTCACCGGGACGTTCCGCTGCGTGCGCCGCGTCTCCAAGGGCATGATCCGCCTGCGCCGCGGTCGCATCGTCCTCATCTCCTCGGTCGTGGGCCTGTACGGCGGCCCGGGCCAGGTCAACTACTCGGCGTCCAAGGCTGCGCTGGTCGGCATGGCTCGCTCCATCACGCGCGAGCTGGGCGGGCGCGGCATCACCGCGAACGTGGTCGCGCCCGGGTTCATCGAGACGGCCATGACGGCCGAGCTGCCCGAGGAGCGGCAGAAGCAGTACAAGGCCAACATCCCCGCGGGACGCTTCGCCCAGGCGGACGAGGTCGCGGGCGTCGTGCAGTTCCTCGCCTCGCCCGACGCGGGCTACATCAGCGGCGCCGTGATCCCGGTCGACGGCGGCCTCGGCATGGGCCACTGAGTCCACCGGCAGGCCCGGTCCGAGGCGTCTCGGACCACCGCGCACGCCACCGAGGAGCACAGCGTGTCCCTCGCCACACCGCTCGACCCGCCCAGAACTACCCGGGCGGGTCGTCCATGAGTACGCTCAAGCAGCGCACGACGAAAGAACGGAAGAAGAACTGATGGGTCTGCTCGAAGGCAAGAAGCTCCTGGTCACCGGCGTCCTCACCGACTCCTCGATCGCGTTCCACGCGGCCCGGCTCGCGCAGGAGGAGGGGGCCACGGTCGTGCTCTCCTCGTTCGGGCGCCAGATGAAGCTCACGCAGGCGTTCGCGAAGCGTCTGCCGGTCGAGGCGCCCGTCGTGCAGCTCGACGTGACGAACGAGGAGGACCTCGCGGGCCTGGCCGACGCGGTCCGCGAGCACGTCGACGCGCTCGACGGCGTCGTGCACTCGATCGGGTTCGCGCCCCAGTCCGTCATGGGCGGTAACTTCCTGTCCGCGAGCTGGGAGGACGTCGCGACCGCGCTGCAGGTCTCGACCTTCTCCTACAAGTCCCTCGCCGTGGCCGCCAAGCCGCTCATGACGAACGGCGGCGCCGTGGTCGGGCTGACGTTCGACGCACAGTTCGCGTGGCCCGTGTACGACTGGATGGGCGTCGCCAAGGCCGGGCTCGAGTCCGCGAACCGCTACCTGGCGCGCGACCTCGGCCCCGAGGGCATCCGCACGAACCTGGTCTCCGCCGGCCCGATCCGCACGACGGCCGCGAAGTCGATCCCCGGGTTCGAGCAGATGGAGGACGGCTGGCCGACGCGCGCACCGCTCGGCTGGGACCAGATGACCGCGGAGCCTGCCGCACGCGCCGTCGTCGCTCTCCTGTCAGACTGGTTCCCGGCGACGACCGGGGAGATCGTGCACGTCGACGGCGGCGTGCACGCCATGGGTCTGTGACGAGAGGGACGAACGTGCGAGATGGCCGATCGGCGGCGTCGTTCGACGCCACCGGGCCCGGGGTCCCGGGCCGTACGCACCGGCTGGTGCTGCTCCGGCACGCGAAGGCCGAGCCTGCGGGGGGCGTCGACGACGTCCTGCGTCCGCTCGCGCTCAACGGGCGGCGCCAGGCCGGCCGGGTCGGTGCCGCGCTCGCCCACTCCGCGCTCGTCCCCGAGCTCGTCCTGTGCTCCTCGGCGCTGCGCACGCGCCAGACCTGGGAGCTGCTCGCCGCGAACCTGGGTGACGTCGCCCCCGAGGTCGTGGTGACGGACACCCTGTACGCCGCGGGGGTCAAGGACGTCGTGGACCTGGTCCACGGCGCCGACTCCCGCGTGCGGACGCTCCTCGTGATCGGTCACGAGCCGACCATGGCCGCCACGGCGGCGCACCTGGCTTCCCCCGGCTCCGACTCGGGCGCCCTGGCGCAGGTCCGCGTCGGTGTCCCGACCGCGACCTACAGCGTGCTGGAGTCCCTCACGCCGTGGAGCGAGTGGACCGACGGTGTCGCGGACCTGACGTACGTCGGGCGCCCCGCGAGCTGAGCCGAGCCGCGCAGAGGCCCGACGGGCAGGTAGCACGACGACGGCCCCTTCTCCCGCTGACCGGGGGAAGGGGCCGTCGTCGTCGGGCTCTCAGGCCTGTGCGTCGATGATCTCCAGCACCGCGTCGAGGCGCGGCCCCGGCACCGAGTAGGGCGCCTGGGCGACCACGACGGGCTTGGCGGCGAACGCGATCCCGATCCCGGCGGCGCCGATCATGTCGAGGTCGTTGGCGCCGTCGCCGATCGCGACGGTGTCCGTCATGTCGACGCCCTCGGCGGCAGCGAGGTCGCGCAACGTGGCCTCCTTGGTGGCCCGGTCGATCACGGGGCCGGTCGTGCGTCCCGTGAGGCGGCCGTCCTCGACCTCGAGGCGGTTCGCCCGGAAGTGCGTGATCCCCAGCCGCGCGGCCAGGGGAGCCACGATCTCCTCGAAGCCGCCCGACACCAGTGCCACGGTCCACCCGCGGCGCTGGAGCTCGGCGACGAGCTCGGTGGCACCGGGCGTGAGCGTGACCTTCTCGAGCACGTCCTCGAACGCGCTGACCGGAACCCCGGCCAGGGTCGCGACGCGTTCGCGCAGCGACTCTGCGAAGTCGATCTCCCCGCGCATCGCGCGCTCGGTGACGTCCGCGACGAGGTCGCGCGTCCCGGCGTGGTCGGCGAGGAGCTCGACGACCTCCTGCGTGATGAGCGTGGAGTCCACGTCCATCACGACGAGGCGGCGGGTCGAGGCGGGTCGGGCGGTCATGGTGCTATTCAACGATGGTTCCCTTGGGGACGACGGTGATGCCCGAGTCGGTGACCGTGAAGCCCCGCGCACGGTCCTGCTCGGGGTCGAGGCCGATGCGGGCACGCTCGGTGACGATCACGTTCTTGTCGAGGATCGCGCGGTGGACCTGCGCGTGCCGCTCGACCTGGACGCCGTCCATGAGGACGGAGTCGGAGACGGACGACCAGGAGTGCAGGTAGACGCCGGGGGACAGGACCGAGCCCACGACGGTGGCGCCGGAGATGATGACGCCGGGGGAGACGAGCGAGTCCGCGGCGTGGCCCAGGCGGCCCTGGCCCGAGTGGACGAACTTGGCCGGCGGCAGGCCGACGTACCCGGTGTGCAGGGGCCACTCGTCGTTGTACAGGTTGAAGACGGGCGTGATCGAGATGAGGTCCTTGTTCGCGTCGTAGTACGCGTCGAGGGTCCCGACGTCACGCCAGTAGTCCCGGTCACGGTCCGTCGAGCCGGGGACGTCGTTGCGGATGAAGTCGTAGACGCCTGCGGTGCCGCGTGCGACGAAGGCCGGGACGATGTCGCCGCCCATGTCGTGGCGCGAGTCCGGGTCGCTCGCGTCGGCGGTCACGGCGGCCACGAGCGCGTCGGCGTCGATGACGTAGTTGCCCATCGAGGCGAGGATCTCGCCGGGGGAGTCGGCCAGGCCGACGGGGTCGGTCGGCTTCTCGAGGAACGCGCGGATCTTGGCCGGGTCCTCGGGGTCGGTGTCGATGACCCCGAACTGGTCGGCCATGGAGATGGGCTGGCGGATGCCGGCGACGGTGAGCTCGGCGCCCGAGGCGATGTGCGCGTCGACCATCTGGGAGAAGTCCATGCGGTACACGTGGTCCGCACCGACGACCACGACGATGTCGGGGCGTTCGTCCTCGATGATGTTGAGGCACTGGTAGATCGCGTCGGCGCTGCCGAGGTACCAGTGCTTGCCCACCCGCTGCTGTGCCGGCACCGGCGCGACGAAGTTCCCGAGCAACGACGACATGCGCCACGTCTTGGTGATGTGGCGGTCGAGGCTGTGGGACTTGTACTGCGTCAGCACGACGATGTGCAGGTAGTGCGAGTTCACCAGGTTCGACAGCGCGAAGTCGACCAGGCGGTAGATACCGCCGAACGGTACGGCCGGCTTGGCGCGGTGGGCGGTGAGCGGCATGAGCCGGTTGCCCTCGCCACCGGCGAGGACGATTGCAAGGACACGTGGGGCGGCCATGGGCAAAACCTTAAGGCCACGCGCACGGTTCGCGGTGACCGAACCGCAGGCTGGTCGGGGTTCGTCCCACGACGTGGTGACGGCTGCCCGGGCGGGGCGGTGCGCACGAGTCGCGCGGACCGCGCTAGCGTGTGGCGCGTGAGAGTCGACCTGCTAACCCGTGAGTACCCGCCCTACGTCTACGGAGGCGCGGGCGTCCACGTCGCCGAGCTGTCCCGTGTGCTGCGCGAGCGCATCGACGTGCGCGTGCGCGCGTTCGACGGGTCGCGCGCCGAGGAGGGCGTGACGGGCTACTCGGTCCCCGGTTCGCTCGCGTCGGCGAACGCGGTCCTGGGCACCTTCGGCGTGGACCTCGCGATGGCCGACGACGTCGCGGGCGCGGACCTCGTGCACTCGCACACCTGGTACGCCAACCTCGCGGGTCACCTGGCCTCGCTCCTGCACGGGATCCCGCACGTGCTCAGCGCGCACTCGCTCGAACCGCTGCGCCCGTGGAAGGCCGAGCAGCTCGGCGGCGGCTACGCGCTGTCCGGCTGGGCCGAGAAGACCGCCTACGAGGCGGCCGCGGGCATCATCGCGGTCTCGGCGGGCATGCGTGCGGACATCCTGCGCTGCTACCCGGACGTCGACCCGGCCAGGGTCCACGTGGTCCACAACGGGATCGACCTGGACGGCTGGCGCCGTCCGGAGTCCGAGGCGCAGGTCGCCGCGGCGGACCGTGTGGTCCGCGACCTCGGGATCGACCCCGAGCGTCCGGCCGTGGTCTTCGTGGGGCGCATCACGCGCCAGAAGGGCCTGCCGTACCTGCTGCGGGCGGCCGCGCAGCTGCCCCCCGAGGTCCAGCTGGTCCTGTGCGCGGGTGCGCCCGACACCCCCGAGATCGCGACCGAGGTGAGCGACGCCGTCGCGCGCCTCGCGGAGCAGCGCACGGGCGTGGTCTGGATCGAGCAGATGCTCCCGCGCGAGGAGCTCGTCGCGGTCCTCGCGGCCTCGACCGTCTTCGTGTGCCCCTCGGTCTACGAGCCGCTCGGCATCGTCAACCTCGAGGCCATGGCCGTGGGGCTGCCGGTCGTGGGGTCCGCGACGGGCGGCATCCCCGAGGTGATCGACGACGGCGTCACGGGCCACCTGGTCCCGATCGAGCAGGTCGACGACGGGACGGGCACGCCCGTGGACCCGGACCGCTTCGTGGCCGACCTCGCCGCGGCGCTCGTCGCGGTCGTGTCCGACCCCGCGCGCGCCCGGGAGATGGGCCGCGCGGCTCGCACCCGGGTCGAGGACCACTTCGCGTGGGACGCGATCGCGGACCGCACGCTCGAGGTCTACCGCAGCGTGCTGGGGTCCGGTCCGGTCGCGTAGCGCGCCGTCGCGGCGGACATGGCCCGTCGCGCGGCCCGGTCGACCTCGCGCAGGGCGGTCGAGCGCTGGTCGGCCTGCCACAGGTTGACGGCGCCGCCGTCGTCGGCCGTGGCGAGGTCGACGATCGCCCGCAGCCGAGCAGCCTGCGCGAGCACGCGCACGCGGCGCGCCTCGGCCTCCCCGCGCACCGCGGGCAGGGGCCAGTCCGGGGGAGTCGTGGACCGCAGCGACGCGATGGTCTCGGCCGCGTCCTCGCGCCAGCGCGCGACGTCGAGCGAGGCGAGGGCCTCGGTCGCGGTCAGCAGCGCGACGCGCAGGTCCCGCTCGGCGTCGGCCAGCGGCCCGACGGCGGCGAGCACCTGGGTGCGCCACGTCGGGACGGGCGTCACGTGCCAGGCGACCAGGTGACCCGTCTCGTAGACGGAGCCGAACTCGGTGATCTCGGGCACGAGAGCCCACGCGCCCTCGGCGGACTGCACGAGCAGGCACTCCTGCGCGTCGGTCGCGTCCGCGCTCACGGCGGCGGGCACCCCCAGCACGTCGCCGGGGGCGGGGAGGGCCGCGCAGACCTCGACCGGGCCCCGGGTCCAGGCCGTGAGCAGGTCGAGGAGGGTCGAGGCGTCGTCGGACCCCTCGACCGTGTGAGGTTCGTCGTCCTGCCGGACGGCCGCGACGGCCCGGCGGAGCAGCGCGTCGTCGGGCACCTGGGCCGCGCCGGGCTGCGGGGCGAGCGCCTGCACCCACAGGGCGAGGACGACGGCGCGGGGGAGCGGGAGGGTCGAGTGGGATTCCACGTCAGCCAACCTATAGGGTCGTGTCCCATGAGCTCGGTTCTGGACCTGCAGGCAGTCACGGTGCGCCGTGGCACGAAGACCATCCTCGACTCCGTGGACTGGCAGGTGAACGAGGGCGAGCGGTGGGTGATCCTGGGCCGCAACGGCGCCGGGAAGACGACCCTGCTGCAGATCGCGGCGGCACGCATGCACCCCACCTCGGGAACCGCGGACCTGCTGGGCGAGCGCATCGGACGCACCGACATGTTCGAGCTGCGCCCCCGCATCGGGCTCGCCAGCGCGGCGCTCGCGGAGCAGATCCCGGGCTCGGAGACCGTGCGCAACGTGGTGCTGACCGCGGCGTACGGCGTCACGGGCCGCTGGCGGGAGGCGTACGAGGACTTCGACGCCGAGCGTGCCGACGACCTCCTCGCGGCCTTCGACGTCCTGCCGCTCGCCGAGCGCCTGTTCGGGACCCTGAGCGAGGGCGAGCGCAAGCGCGTCCAGATCGCCCGTGCCCTCATGACGGACCCCGAGCTGCTGCTCCTCGACGAGCCTGCGGCGGGTCTCGACCTGGGCGGGCGCGAGGAGCTCGTGAGCGCGCTCTCGGAGCTCGCGACGGATCCCGCCTCGCCGGTGCTGGTGCTGGTCACGCACCACGTCGAGGAGATTCCGCCGGGCTTCACGCACGTCCTGCTCCTCAAGGACGGTGCGGTGCACCGTGCCGGGCCGCTGACCGAGGTGCTCACGGCCGAGAACCTCAGCGAGGCGTTCGGGCTGCCGCTCTTCGTCGCGCACGGTGGCGGTCGCTGGCTGGCGCGCGCGGCTCGTTGACGGCCCGTCGTCGGTCGCGCACGGTGGCGTACGCGACACGCCCGATAGGTGCACGGATCTCGTTCTTCCGGTAAAATCTGGGCAAAGAACGCAGGTGGTGTCGACACGTCGACGACGTGCAGCGAACGAGCCTCACGACGGAAGGAACCGTCATGGACTGGTTGTGGTGGGTCGGAGCAGGTCTGCTCTTCATCCTCATCGAGATCATCTCCCTGGACCTCGTGCTGATCATGTTCGCGGGCGGAGCGTTCGCCGCGGCCGGCGTGAACGCGGCCGGTGGACCGCTGTGGCTGCAGATCATCACGTTCGCCGTGGTGTCGGCCGCGCTGCTGCTCTCCCTGCGTCCCTGGCTCCTGCGCCACCTGCGCCACCGCGTCCCCCTCGCCGAGACCGGCGCCGCCGCCCAGATCGGCCGGACCGCCGTCGTCGTGGACCGCGTGACCGAGCTCAGCGGCCGGATCAAGCTCCAGGGCGAGATCTGGAGCGCCCGGACGGTGGACGGCTCGCCCGAGCTGCCGATCGGCGCCGAGGTCCGGGTCGTGCGCATCGACGGCGCGACCGCGGTCGTCCAGTCGCTCGCCCCGGACAGCCACACGGTCTGACCCAGGCATCCGTCCTCGGGCGCCTCGGAGAGGCCGTGGAACCGTGCGGCCCCCCTCGCCGGTGACCGCTCGCCCGACCTCCACCGCACCGCACGACCAGTACCGCGTGACCCGTCAGCCCACCGAGAACCATCCTCAGGAGAATATCGATGAGTGACCCAGACCCCGGAATGATCGCCGTGTACGTCGTGCTCGGGCTGATCCTGCTGTTCGTGATCATCGCCCTCGTCAAGGCCGTGCGGATCGTCCCGCAGGCGACCGCGCTGATCATCGAGCGGCTGGGTCGCTACTCGAGCACGCTCGAGCCGGGACTGCACCTGCTCATCCCGTTCGTCGACCGCGTGCGCGCCGGCGTCGACCTGCGCGAGCAGGTCGTGTCGTTCCCGCCGCAGCCCGTGATCACGTCGGACAACCTGGTGGTGAGCATCGACACGGTCATCTACTTCCAGGTCACCGAGCCCAAGTCCGCCGTCTACGAGATCGCGAACTACATCCAGGGCATCGAGCAGCTCACGGTCACCACGCTGCGTAACGTCGTCGGGTCCATGGACCTCGAGCAGACCCTGACGAGCCGTGACCAGATCAACGGCCAGCTCCGTGGTGTGCTCGACGAGGCGACGGGACGCTGGGGCGTGCGCGTCAACCGCGTCGAGCTCAAGTCGATCGACCCGCCCGCGAGCGTGCAGGGCTCGATGGAGCAGCAGATGCGTGCCGAGCGTGACCGTCGTGCCACGATCCTCACGGCCGAGGGCATCAAGCAGTCCCAGGTCCTGACGGCCGAGGGCGAGAAGCAGGCCGCGATCCTGCGGGCCGAGGGTAACGCCCAGGCCGCGATCCTGAACGCCGAGGGTGAGGCCCGCGCCATCCTGCAGGTCTTCGACGCCATCCACGAGGGCGACGCCGACCCCAAGCTGCTCGCCTACCAGTACCTCCAGATGCTGCCGAAGATCGCCGACGGCAACGCGAGCAAGCTGTGGGTCGTCCCCACCGAGTTCACGGCCGCGCTGGGCTCGATCGCCCAGGGCTTCGGCGGCGTCCCGACCCCGTCCGGTGACGGCCTGGAGGCCTCCGAGGCCGCACGTCGCGAGCGCGACCGCGACCGCGTGAAGTTCGGGACCCCGGCGCTGGTGGACCCTGCCGAGGCCCTCGCCGAGGCTCGTCGTCAGGCCGAGGCCGCCACGGCCGACGCCACGAGCGCCGGCACGCACTCGGGCCTGCCGTTCGACCAGCAGGCCGAGCGGGGGCAGCGTCCCGGTGGACCCGGTCAGCGCTTCGCGCCGGCCCCCGAGCCGGGCACGGCCGCGCCGCGCCCCCTGGGCACGCCCCCGGCGGACGCGCCCGAGGACGGCGGCGTCGAGGGTGGCCCGGAGGACCGCCCGTAGCGTCGCCCGGAGCGAGCCGCACGAGCTGCGGCAGGAACAGGGGTCCCCGGAGGGGCGTCGCGCGAGCGGCGCCCCTCCGGCGTTCCTCGGTGCGCCCCGGTGGCGTGCGGCACCACGGCAGAGGCCCGTCGGTTGCGCCGGGCAACCTTGACGAGTGAGTGCTCACTCACTTATGGTCGAGGGCGTGACGACACCTTCGGGCCGCGCCCGACCCATGAGCCGCGACGACCGGCGCGCCGCGATCGCCTCCGCGACCGTCCCGCTCCTCGCGCGCTACGGCGCCGCGGTGACGACCCGCCAGATCGCCCAGGCCGCGAACGTGGCGGAGGGCACGCTGTTCCGTGCCTTCGAGGACAAGGACGAGCTCCTCCACGCGGCCCTGGTGGCGGCGCTCGACCCGGCGCCCCTGGTCCGCGCGATTCACGACCTCCCGGAGCACGGATCGCTCGAGACGACGCTCGTCGCCCTGGCGGGCCTCATCCAGGAGAGCCAGCGCGCGACCGCCAAGATCGTCCAGGTCGCCCACCAGTTCATGGGGGACCGGCACGGCCAGCACGGCCAGCACGGCCAGCACGGCCAGCACGGCCAGCACGGCCCGCGCCGCCGCCCCGGCGAGCAGGGCGAGCCGGACGAGCAGGGCGCGGACTCCCACCGGGACGCCCGGATGTCCGCCGTCCAGGACATCGTCGGCGCGATCGAGGCGCGCATCACACCGTTCGCCACCGAGCTGCGCACCGAGCCACGTGTCGCGGCGAGCGTCTTCTTCTTCCTCGTGCACGGTCACGCGAGCCCCATGATCTCGCAGGGCGGACCGCTCGACCCGACCCAGATCGTCGACGTCTTCCTGCACGGCGTCCTCGAGGACCCGTGCCAGGCGAACGGCCCACCCGCCGTCCCCGTCCCGACGGCGTCGCTCGCCTGACGCCGCCGCCTCGCCCTCGCGGTCGTCGCCACGGCGACGCATGCTGGACCCGTCGGCGAGGTCACCGAAAACGCTCGACGTGCGCTCCGCCGTCGGGCACTGTCGAGAACCCCGTCCTCCTCTCGCCCCCACCCCTGACAGGACCCCCCCACATGCTCCTTCGTCTACTGCGGACGTACCTGCGTCCCTATCGGACGCCGATCGTGATCCTGCTCGTGCTCCAGCTCGTGCAGACCATCGCGACCCTCTACCTGCCCAGCCTCAACGCCGACATCATCGACAAGGGCGTCACGCAGGGCGACACCGCCTACATCATGCGCACGGGCGGCGTCATGCTCGTCATCAGCCTCGGGCAGGTGATCTGCGCGATCGTCGCGGTGTACTTCGGCGCCAAGGTCGCCATGTCGTTCGGGCGCGACGTGCGCAACGGGCTCTTCACGCGGGTCCAGTCCTTCTCCGCCCAGGAGATGGGCGTGCTCGGCGCCCCGTCGCTCATCACGCGCACCACGAACGACGTCCAGCAGGTCCAGATGGTCGTGCTCATGGCCTTCACCATCATGGTCATGGCGCCCATCATGCTCGTGGGCGGCGTCATCATGGCGCTCCAGGAGGACGTCGAGCTCTCGGCGCTGCTGCTGGTCGTCGTGCCCGTGCTCGGGATCGTCGTCGGGCTGATCGTGTCCCGCATGGTCCCGTACTTCCGCAAGATGCAGAAGCGGATCGACGCCATCAACGGCGTGCTGCGCGAGCAGATCTCCGGCATCCGCGTCATCCGGGCGTTCGTGCGCGAGCGTCGCGAGGAGGAGCGGTTCGCGGTCGCGAACGACCGGCTCTACGACACGTCGCTGCGCGTCGGCAAGCTCATGGCGCTCATGTTCCCGACCGTCATGCTCGTCATGAACGCGACCAGCGTCGCCGTCCTGTGGTTCGGCGCATACCGCGTCGAGGACGGGATGCAGATCGGGGCCCTGACCGCGTTCCTCAGCTACATCATGTACATCCTCATGGCCGTGATGATGTCGACCATGATCTTCATGATGGTCCCGCGCGCCGCGGTCTCGGCCGAGCGTATCGGCGAGGTCCTCGACACCGAGACGACCGTCGTCGAGCCCCAGACCCCCGTGCGCCTGGCGGCCCGCGCCGACCGGACCGGCGTCATCACGTTCTCCGGCGTCGACTTCCGGTACCCCGGAGCCGAGGACCCCGTGCTCCACGACCTCACGTTCACGGCGCGACCCGGCGGGACGACCGCGATCATCGGGTCCACGGGCTCGGGCAAGACCACGCTGCTCCAGCTCGTCCCGCGGCTCTTCGACGCGACGGCCGGGTCCGTGCGGATCGACGGCACCGACGTCCGCGACGTCTCGCTCCAGGACCTGTGGTCGATGATCGGCTACGTGCCCCAGAAGGCGTACCTGTTCTCCGGGACCGTCGCGGACAACGTCCGCTACGGCAAGGAGGACGCGACCGACGAGGAGGTGTGGGAAGCGCTCGAGGTCGCGCAGGCGCGTGAGTTCGTCGAGCAGCTCGACGGGCAGCTCGACGCCCCCGTCGCGCAGGGCGGCACCAACTTCTCCGGCGGCCAGCGCCAGCGGCTCGCCATCGCCCGCGCGATCGTCCGCAAGCCCAGCGTCTACCTGTTCGACGACTCGTTCTCGGCCCTCGACTACGCGACCGACGCGGCCCTGCGGCTCGCGCTCGCCCCGCGGACCCGCGAGGCCACGGTCCTGCTGGTCGCGCAGCGCGTCGCGACCATCCGGCACGCCGAGCAGATCGTCGTGCTCGACCACGGCCGCATCGTCGGCACCGGCACCCACGACGAGCTCCTGGCCACGTGCGAGACGTACCAGGAGATCGTGTACTCGCAGCTCTCGGCGCAGGAGGCAGCATGAGCACCCAGACCCCCCGCCCGAGCGACAACCCGGGCGACAAGAACGCCGAGCCGCACGTGACGCCGTCGGGCGGCGTGCAGGACGAACCCGCGGGCGACAAGCCCGACCTGTCAGCCACGCGCCTCAAGGGGCGCCCCCAGGGCGGCGGCCACGGCCCCATGGGCGGCATGGGCATGCCGACCGAGAAGGCGATGAACTTCACCGGCTCGCTCAAGCGCTTCGCAGGCTACCTGCGCGTCGAGCGGCTCGCCGTCGTGGTCATCACGGTCCTGTCGGTCCTGTCCGTGACCCTCGCCGTGCTGGGCCCCAAGCTGCTCGGCAACGGCACCAACGTCATCTTCGCGGGCGTGATCGGCTCGCAGATGCCCGCGGACATCACCAAGGCGCAGGCGGTCGACAACCTGCGCGCCACGGGGCAGACCACGCAGGCCGACATGCTCGCGGCCATGGACGTCGTGCCCGGCCAGGGCATCGACTTCACCGCGCTGCGCGTCATCCTGCTGTGGGTCCTCGCGATCTACGTCGGTTCCTTCCTCTTCGGCTGGATCCAGGGCCGTGTGACCACGTCCGTGGTGCAGCGCACCGTGCGCCGGCTTCGCGCCGAGGTCGAGGCCAAGCTGGGCCGCCTGCCGTTGTCGTACTTCGACCGGCAGAAGAAGGGCGAGGTGCTCAGCCGCGTCACCAACGACATCGACAACGTCGCGCAGACCCTCCAGCAGACGCTCTCGCAGCTCGTGACCTCGGTCCTGACCGTGGTCGGCGTGCTCGCCATGATGTTCTGGATCTCACCCCTGCTCGCGGTCATCGCCCTCGTGACGGTGCCCCTGTCGGTGCTCGTCACGGCCATGATCGCCAAGCGCTCGCAACCCCAGTTCATCAAGCAGTGGGCCGCGACCGGGCGCCTCAACGCGCACGTCGAGGAGATGTACACGGGCCACGCGCTCGTCAAGGTCTACGGCCACCAGCAGACCGCCGTCGACACGTTCACCGACGAGAACGCCGAGCTGTACGACGCGAGCTTCAAGGCGCAGTTCATCTCCGGGATCATCCAGCCCGCGATGGGCTTCGTCGCGAACCTCAACTACGTGATCGTCGCGGTCGTCGGTGGCCTGCGGGTCGCGTCCGGCCAGCTCTCGCTCGGTGACGTCCAGGCGTTCATCCAGTACTCGCGCCAGTTCACGCAGCCGATCACCCAGATCGCGTCGATGATGAACCTCCTGCAGTCGGGCGTCGCCTCCGCGGAGCGCGTGTTCGAGCTGCTCGACGCCGACGAGCAGTCCCCAGACCCGTCGCCCGCGGTCGTGGTCACGGACGTGCAGGGCCGGGTCGCGTTCGAGGACGTCTCGTTCCGCTACGTGCCCGACCGCCCGCTCATCGACGACCTGTCGATCGTGGCCGAGCCCGGCCAGACGGTCGCGATCGTCGGGCCCACCGGGGCAGGCAAGACGACGCTCGTGAACCTCATCATGCGGTTCTACGAGGTCGACGGAGGGCGCATCACGCTCGACGGCGTCGACACCCGGACCATGAGCCGCGACGGGCTGCGGTCCAACATCGGCATGGTGCTCCAGGACACCTGGCTCTTCAAGGGCACCATCGAGGAGAACCTGCGCTACGGCGTGCCCGACGGCGTCGAGGTCACCGAGGAGCAGTTCCTCGAGGCGACGCGCGCGACTCACGTGGACCCGTTCGTGCGCACGCTGCCCGACGGCTACGCGACCGTGATCGACGACGAGGGCTCGGGCGTGAGCGCGGGGGAGAAGCAGCTTCTGACCATCGCGCGCGCGTTCCTCGCCGACCCGGCGATCCTCATCCTCGACGAGGCGACCAGCTCGGTCGACACGCGCACCGAGGTGCTCGTGCAGCAGGCCATGAACGCGCTGCGCGCCGGGCGGACGTCGTTCGTCATCGCGCACCGGCTGTCGACCATCCGCGACGCCGACGTCATCCTCGTCATGGAGGACGGCGCGATCGTGGAGATGGGCAACCACGAGGTGCTCATCGAGAAGGGCGGCGCGTACGCGCGGCTCTACGAGAGCCAGTTCGCGGCCGCCGCGGTCGAGGAGGTCGCCGAGGGCGAGATGACCCGCTGACCCGGGGACTCCCGTGAACGACGAGAGCCGGTGCCGCCTTCTGGGCGGTACCGGCTCTCGGGGTTCGCCCGGGATGAGGGCGAGGTCGCTGCTGAGGGTCAGGAAGCGGTGTACCCGGCGTTGTCGCAGATCGTCTGGAGCTCGGCCACGGCGTCGGTCACGCCGGTGGTGTCGATCTCGGTCCCGGTCTCGTCGGCGATGTCGTCAGCCATCTGGAACGGGGTCTTGATCTTGCTGATGACGAGGTTGGTGTCCTCGGGCCCAGCGAGGCGCAGGATGGCCTCGAGCTGGATGTTGGTGCTACGCATCGCGTTCGACTGGTCGTCCGTGAGGGCCGCCATGTCGTACTCGAGCTCGTCCGTGACGCGCTGCGCGACGGACTGCTCGCCGCCGTCGAAGTACTTCGCGCACACCTGGAGGTTCGTCGCGCCCGCAGGGGTCTCGTCGGTGGCCGAGCCGCTGTCGGTCGTGGTGTCGGTACCGCACGCGCTCAGGAGCGCGATCGCGCCCACGGCAGCGAGTGCCATCATCTGCTTCTTCATGCATCCATGAAATCACGCGGGAACCGGGCCGAAAGTATGTATTAGTCGTACCGGGGTGCAAGAGTGAGCGACGTCTCACCTGAGAGTTCGGTGGGAGCGTGTCGTCGTGACGGCGATCACGCGGCGTTGTCAGGACGGACCTCACAGCGGCCCCTCAGCGGGCACCTGCGCCCGGCACACGTGCGCTCCGTAGACCTGGGTGCATGACGACCGACGACCAGCACCCCGGCACCCCGTCCACCGCCCCGCCCGCACGCCGCCGCCGCCGCCGACGACGACGAGCGTTCGTCGCGGGCGGCCTCGCCCTGACGCTGACGCTCGGTGGTGCGACCGCGTGGGCCCTCGACCGGTACGTGGTCGAGCACGTCGAGATCGCCGACGTCGCGGCCTACGAGGCCAGCCAGGCGACCGACTCCGGGACGCAGGGGGCGCCGTCGGGCACTTCGGCCGGGAGCTCGTCGGAGACAGGGGCCACCGCCGACGCCTCGACCTCGTCCGACGGGACGAGCGTGAGCGTGCGGCAGGTCGTCGAAGGGTCGGGCGACGACACCGTGACGTACTACGTCGCGGACGTCGTCCTGGGAGAGGCGACCGACCTGCGCTCGGCGTTCGCTCAGAACGCGTTCGGCGAGAACATCACCGAGAAGACCTCCGACATCGCGGCCGGCAACGACGCCCTCCTCGCGATCAACGGCGACTACTACGGGTTCCGCTCCACGGGCATCGTGATCCGCAACGGCGTCGTCTACCGCGACGAGGGCGCGCGCGAAGGTCTCGCGTTCTACCGCGACGGCACCGTCGAGGTCTACGACGAGACCACCACGACCGCGCAGGAGCTCGTGGACGCGGGCGTGTGGAACACGCTGTCGTTCGGGCCCGCGCTGCTCGACGGCGGCGACGTGCTCGACGGCATCGCCGACGTCGAGGTCGACACCAACGTGGGCAACCACTCGATCCAGGGCGAGCAGCCCCGCACCGCTGTGGGGGTGATCGGCGAGAACCACCTCGTCTTCGTCGTGGTCGACGGACGCAGCACCGGGTACAGCCGCGGCGTCACCATGACCGGGCTCGCCGAGATCATGCAGGACCTGGGCGCGACGACCGCGTACAACCTCGACGGTGGCGGGTCGTCGACCATGTACTACGACGGCGAGCTCGTCAACGACCCGCTCGGTCGAGGCGCCGAGCGCGGCACCTCCGACATCCTGTACGTCGGGGAGTGAGCGGCCGTGATCGTGCTGATCCCCGCCTACGAGCCGGACACGGCGCTCGTCCGCCTGGTCGCCGCGCTGCGCGCGACGCGACAGGTACGGGGGATCGTCGTGGTCGACGACGGCAGCGGGCCGGGCTCCCGCCCCGTGCTCGACGACGTCGCTCACCTCGGGGCGGTCGTCGTCGGGTTCCCGACCAACCGTGGCAAGGGCGCGGCGCTGCGGCGCGGGCTCGCCGAGGTCGCGCGACGCTGGCCCGGCGAGGACGTGGTGTGCGCCGACGCCGACGGGCAGCACGCCGTCGCCGACGTCCTCCGGGTCGGGGAGCGGGTGTCCGACGGCGAGGGGGCCGTGGTCCTCGGGGCGCGCGCGTTCGCCGGCGACGTGCCGCTGCGCAGCCGGGTCGGCAACACCATGACCCGGTGGCTGTTCCGGGCGGCGACCGGGCTGCGCGTCCAGGACACCCAGACCGGCCTGCGCGGGTACCCCGCCACGATGATCACCTGGCTGCTCGCCGTGCGCGGGGACCGCTACGAGTACGAGCTCAACGTGCTGCTCGCCGCAGCCCGCCAGGGGCATTCCGTCGTCGAGGTCGGGATCGAGACGATCTACCTCGACGACAACGCGTCCTCGCACTTCCGGCCGCTCGCCGACTCGGCCCGCATCTACGCGCCGCTGCTCGCGTTCTCGCTGTCGTCCCTGCTGGCCTTCGGGATCGACACCGCGGCGCTGCTCGTGCTCGACGCGGTGACGGGGTCGCTGCTGCTGGCGGTCGTCGGGGCGCGCGGGGTCAGCGGGACCGTGAACTTCCTCGTGAACCGGCGGGTGTTCGGGGGCGGGACTGGTGGTGGAGCGGGTGCTGGTGCTGTGGGTGGCCGTGCGGGCTCGGGGTCGCGTGCTCGGGCGCACGGGCCCGGATCCGGGCGGCGGGCCGCGCTGCGGTACGCGGCGCTCGCGGTCGGGCTGCTGGCCGCAGGGTACGGGGTGCTCCGGGGGCTGACGGGGCTGGGGCTCGCGCTGCTGCCGGCCAAGGTCGTGACCGAGGTGCTGCTCTTCGCGACGAGCTACGAGGTGCAGCGGAGGGTCGTGTTCCGAGCAGCAGTGCCGCCCGGGCAGCCCGAACGGGGTGGGCTCGTGGCGGACGCGGGTCGCCCGACCGCCGAGCACGAGGTTCCGCGCGCTCGACCACGAGGTTGAGGTCGTGAACGCCGTCAGAACGACCGCAACCCCGTGCTCGGCACCGGGGGGCCGATGCCAGGCCGCCGCCGTGGGTGCGGGAGAATCTGAGCGTGCAGATCATCCACGTGACCGACCCCGCCGACCCGCGCCTCGCCGACTACACGAACCTCACGGACGTCGAGCTCCGCTCGAAGAACGAGCCGGAGAAGGGCATGTACATCGCGGAGAGCACCACGGTGATCCACCGGGCGCTCGCGGCAGGGCACCGGCCCCGCTCCTTCCTCATGGCGGAGAAGTGGCTCCCCGGGCTCGAGGAGGCGATCTCCGCCGTCGGGCTGGACGACGGGCCCGGCGGGACGGGCGAGCCCGTGCCCGTGTACATCGCCGAGCCCGCCGTCCTGGAGTCGATCACCGGTTTCAACCTGCACCGTGGCGCGCTGTCCGCGATGCACCGGCCGCTCCTGCCGAGCGTGCACGAGCTGCTCATGACCGCCCGTGACGGGCAGGGTGCGCGGCGCGTGGCGGTGCTGGAGGACATCGTCGACCACACCAACGTGGGCGCGATCTTCCGCGGGGCGGCCGGCCTCGGGGTGGACGCCGTGCTCGTGTCGCCGCGGTGCTCGGACCCGCTGTACCGGCGCAGCGTCCGCGTCTCGATGGGGACGGTGTTCCAGGTGCCGTGGACGCGGCTCGAGTCGTGGCCGGGCGGCGTCGAGGAGCTGCGCGAGCACGGGTTCACCGTCGCGGCGCTCGCGCTGTCGGACGACTCGCTCACCCTCGACGAGTACGTCGCGCGGGGCGACGAGAAGTCGGCGTTCGTGTTCGGGACCGAGGGGCACGGGCTGCACCGCTCGACGCTCGCGGCGGTCGACCACGTCGTGAAGATCCCGATGGCCGGGGGAGTGGACTCGCTCAACGTCGCGGCGAGCGCTGCGGTGGTGTTCTGGGCGACGCGGGCGTAGCCGTCCCCAGCGCGCAGTGGTCGACCGGCTGAACGACCGGCTGCCTCTCGACCCTCGAACGACCGACTTTGTGACGGAAAGCACAAAGTCGGAGCCCCGGCGCTCCGCACCAGACCAGCGCCCCGTTCTTCGGGCGAAACGACCCCTGCCCGCCGCCGCCCGCGCGCTTGCCGCAGCCCGCCGTCGGGCGCCCCGGGCCTCGCGGGCCACGGCCCGCCCGAGTTGATCCGCAACAACGCCCCGAACCTCCAAAGCAGCAGGTCAGCGGCCCTTCCTGGCCCGTGTCCCGGTTCGGGACCAAGGACGCCGCGACGGGACCTAGGTCCCGGTACGCACGAGTGAACTCGTCCATATGTTGTGGGTGCCCCAGCCCCACTTCTCGGACGGAGACACCCGGTGGTCACAGCCGACGTAGCCCCCAGACCAGCACACCAGGTGAGCACCGACGCGCGCCGCGACCTTCTCGACTGGGACCCCAACGACCCCCAGCGCTGGGACTCGAAGGTCGCCTGGAGCACGCTCTGGGTCACGACGTTCAACCTCATGCTCGCGTTCATCATCTGGTACCTGCCCGGGGCGCTCATCCCCACCCTCGGCACGGTCACCGGGTGGGACCTGAGCGAGAGCCAGTCCTACTGGCTGCTCGCCATGCCCGGCCTGACGGGCGGCCTGCTCCGCATCGTCTGGATGATGCTGCCGCCCATGCTCGGCACCCGCAAGATGCTCACGCTGTCCGCGCTCCTCATGATCATCCCGTTCGTCGGGTGGACCTGGGTCGTGATGCTCCCGACGCAGCCCTCGTACGCGCTGCTCGTCGCCCTGGCCCTCGCGGCCGGGCTCGGTGGTGGTGTCTTCTCGGGGTACATGCCCTCGACCTCGTACTTCTTCCCCAAGAGCAAGCAGGGCACGGCCCTGGGCCTGCAGGCCGGGATCGGGAACTTCGGGGTCTCGGTCGTCCAGTTCGTCGTGCCGTGGGCCATCGGGTTCGGAATGTTCGGCATCGCGGGCCAGCTCGCGCACCCGCAGAACGCCGAGCCCCGCCAGGTCTGGTTGCAGAACCCCGGGCTGATCTTCATCCCGTTCGCAGTCGTCGGCGTCGTGCTCGCGTGGACCCTGCTCAAGTCGGTGCCCGTCAAGGCCAACCTCAAGCAGCAGTTCGACATCTTCCAGAACAAGCACACCTGGCTCATGACCATGGAGTACGTCCTGACGTTCGGGATCTTCTCCGGCCTCGCGGGCACGTTCGGCATGCTGCTCAAGCAGCAGTTCGGCCCCGAGTACCTGACGTGGGTCTTCCTCGGCGCGCTCGTCGGCTCGCTCGCCCGCATGTGCTGGGGTCCGCTGTGCGACCGCTTCGGCGGCGGCGTGTGGACCGTGGTGTCCGGGATCGGCGTCGCGGCCTCGGCCGGTCTCGTCCTGTTCGGCCAGGTCACCGCGACCGACGGGGAGACGCCGAGCCTGCCGATCTTCATGACCGGGATGGTCCTGATCTTCTTCTTCTGCGGGATCGGCAACGCCGCGACGTTCAAGCAGATGCCCATGATCTTCCCGGCGCGTCAGGCAGGCGGAGTGATCGGCTGGACCGCCGCGATCGCCGCGTTCGGACCGTTCCTGTTCTCGATGCTGTTCAACTACCTGCCGAGGACGGCCGTGTTCGGCGGGATCATCGCCTACGCCCTGCTCTGCGCAGGCATCGCCTGGCACTTCTACGCACGCCCCGGCGCCGAGGCCAAGAGCTGATCATGAGATCGCCCGCAGCACCCGACGCAGGCCCCCGGGCCCGACGCTCAGCAGGCGTCGGGCGCGGGGCCGGCGGCCCCGAGACCCCCCGGACCCGCGCCCCCCGGCGCCCCGGACACGACGATCGGGATCGGCGCGGCCTCGTCGTGACGCCCCCGGTCGACGGTCTCGAGCCGCGCGACGCAGTGGTGCTGACCGAAGTTCGGCACCAGGGCCGTGGCGCGCAGGTCCGAGCCGAGCTCGGCCAGGGTGCCGTTGATGAAGCCCGCGTGCAGGGAGCACACGACCTGCGGGGTGCTGCGGGCGGTCGCCACGAACGGGCAGTTGTTGAGCACGAGCGCGTCCATGCCCTTGCCGGGCGCGGAGACGTGCGCGGACGGCTCGCCGCGCGGGGTCGGCGCGAACCACAGCGCGTCGAGCTTGGACACGAGCAGGGTCGAGACCTCGTCCTCGGTGAGCACCTCGCCCGGGGCGGGGCAGTCGGCGAGCTTCTGCCCCCACGTGCGGCCCACGGTGTACGTGAGGGTCGCGGCCTCGGGCACGTTGGCGGCGACGGCGGTCGTGAGCGCCTCGGCCAGGAGCCGGTAGGCCTGCGCGCGCTCGTGCGTCTGGTTGGGCAGGGTGCCGCGGTAGAGCACCTTGGGCCGCCCGGGCGTCGTCCGGGTCTGCTGGGTGCGCTCGGCGAGCCCGGCGTCGACGAGCGACTCCAGGTGGAAGCGCGCGGTGTTCTGGTGGATGCCGACCTCGTCGGCGATGTCCTGGACGGACACCGGCGCCTTGGAGTCGCGCAGCAGCTGGATGACGTGCGTGCGCCTGCCGCCATGGTCGCTGCGACCCGTCGTGCCGTCGAACCCTCCGTAGACCTGCTGCCTGGGCACCTGCTCGCCCCACTTCTTCCCGCTCGTGGACCACTGACGTCGAGGCGTCCGGCTGCCCCCGGCCGACGTCCTCACCATGACAACCATCGCACGAACGCCCCCCACGCCGTTCCCGAGGAGCACTCGCCATGACCATCGACGACCCGGCGACGATGTCGCCCCTGATGAAGAAGCTGCTGAAGACGCGCAGCCACTTCCCGCAGACCGAGGTGTTCGACTCGGCGCACGCCATGATCGAGACGGACCCCTCCGAGTGGGACCGGTTCTACCGCGACCGGTGGGCGCACGACAAGGTCGTGCGCTCGACGCACGGCGTGAACTGCACGGGGTCGTGCGCGTGGGACGTGTACGTCAAGGACGGCCTCATCACGTGGGAGCACCAGGGCACGGACTACCCGACGACGGGGCTCGACAGCCCCGAGTACGAGCCGCGCGGCTGCCCGCGCGGGGCCTCGTTCTCCTGGTACACGTACTCGCCGTCGCGCGTGCGGTATCCCTATGTGCGCGGAGTCCTGCTCGAGATGTACCTCGACGCACGCTGCCGCCTGGGCGACCCGGTGCTCGCGTGGGCCGAGGTCGTCGAGAGCCCGCTCAAGGCGACGCTCTACAAGCGGGCCCGCGGCAAGGGCGGCCTGGTCCGCGCGGACTGGGAGCTCGCGACCGAGATCATGGCCGCGGCCCACGTCTACACGATCAAGGCGTACGGGCCGGACCGCTGCGTCGGGTTCACCCCGATCCCCGCGATGTCGATGGCGAGCTTCGGCGTCGGGACGCGCTTCCTGTCGATGATCGGCGGGACGCTGCTGAGCTTCTACGACTGGTACGCGGACCTTCCGCCCGCGAGCCCGCAGATCTGGGGTGACCAGACCGACGTCCCGGAGTCGGGCGACTGGTGGAACTCGAGCTACATCATGATGTGGGGCTCGAACGTCCCCGTGACGCGCACGCCCGACGCGCACTTCCTGGCCGAGGCCCGCTACAAGGGGACCAAGGTCGTCGCGGTCAGCCCCGACTACGCGGACAACGTGAAGTTCGCCGACGACTGGCTCGCCCCCGCCCCGGGCACGGACGGCGCGCTCGCGCAGGCCATGGGCCACGTGCTGCTCACCGAGTTCTACCGCGACCGCCAGGTGCCGTACTTCGAGGCGTACTCGCGCACGTACACGGATGCGCCGTTCCTCGTCACGCTCGACGAGTCCCCGGGGGCGCGTGCGACGGCGGAGGGCACAGTGCCCGACGGCGCCCCCGCCCCGGTCTTCCGGCCCGCCAAGTTCCTCACGGCAGCCGACCTGGACGGGCTGCCCGTCGCGGGGGCGACGGGGCAGCGCCCCGAGTTCCGCCCGGTCTTCCTCGACACGGCCGCCGACGCGCTCACGGTGCCGAACGGCACGCTGGCCGACCGGTGGACCGAGGACGGCGTGGGGCGCTGGAACCTCGACCTCGAGGACCACGACCCGGCGCTGAGCCTGCTGGGCCTGACGCACGCGGGAGCCGAGGCGCAGGGGGTCGTCGTCGAGCTGCCGCGCTTCGACGTGGGGGAGACCGAGGGCGGCTCCTCGGTCCTGCGCGGCGTCCCGGCGATCCGCGTGGGCGACCGCCTCGTGACCACCGTGTTCGACCTGCTCATGGCGCAGTACGGCGTGGGCCGCGACGGACTGCCCGGGACGTGGCCCACGGGCTACGACGACCCGACGTCGCCCGGGACGCCCGGGTGGCAGGAGTCCCTGACCGGGGTCCCGGCCGAGCAGTGCACCCGGATCGCGCGCGAGTTCGCGCGCAACGCCGAGGTGAGCAAGGGCAGGTCCATGATCATCATGGGCGCGGGCACCAACCACTGGTACCACGCGGACACCATCTACCGGACGTTCATCGCGCTCCTGACCCTCACCGGGTGCCAGGGCGTCAACGGCGGCGGCTGGGCGCACTACGTGGGCCAGGAGAAGGCCCGGCCCGTGACGGGGCAGCAGCACATGGGCTTCGCGCTCGACTGGCAGCGCCCCACGCGTCACATGGCCGGCACGGCGTTCTGGTACACCGCGACGGACCAGTGGCGCTACGAGGGCTTCGGCGCGGACGAGCTCGCTTCGCCGACCGGTCCGGGCACGCTCAAGGACCGCAGCATGATGGACTGCCTGACCCAGGCGGCCCGCATGGGCTGGACGCCCTCGCACCCCGGGTTCGACCGCAACCCGCTCGACCTGTGCGACGAGGCCGCGGCCGCGGGCGTGCCGGTCGCCGACCACGTGGTCTCCGAGCTGCGCAGCGGGAACCTCAGGTTCGCGGTCGAGGACCCCGACGACCCGCAGAACTTCCCGCGCGTCCTGACGGTCTGGCGGGCGAACCTCATCGGCAACTCGGCCAAGGGCAACGAGTACTTCCTCAAGCACCTGCTGGGCGCCGACTCGTCGCTGCGGGCGCACGAGACCCCGCCCGAGCGCCGCCCCGAGGAGGTCGTCTGGCGGGACGAGGCCCCCGAGGGCAAGCTCGACCTGCTGACCAACATCGACTTCCGCATGACCTCGACGTCGCTGTTCGCCGACGTGGTCCTGCCCGCGGCGACCTGGTACGAGAAGCAGGACATCTCGACCACGGACATGCACCCGTTCGTCCACGCGCTCAACGCGGCGATCGCACCACCGTGGCAGGCCAGGACCGACTACGACGCGTTCCTGGGGCTCGCCGACAAGGTCTCCGAGCTCGCCAAGATCCACCTGGGCACACGCACCGACGTCATCGCTGCGCCGCTCACGCACGACACCCCGGACGAGATGGCCCAGCCCGGAGGCGTCGTCCTCGACTGGCGCAAGGGAGAGTGCGAGCCCGTCCCGGGCGTGACCATGCCCCGCCTCGTGGTGGTCGAGCGGGACTACACCCAGATCGCGGAGAAGATGCGCGCCGTCGGGCCGCTGATCTCGAAGGTCGGGACCACGACCAAGGGCGTCACGGTCGTGCCCGAGCAGGCCGTCGAGTTCCTCGCGAAGGCCAACGGCGTGCGCAAGGACGGCGTCGCGAAGGGACGTCCGTCGCTCGAGACCGCTGCGCACTTCTGCGAGGCGATCCTCGCGCTGTCCGGCACGACCAACGGCGCCGTGTCGGTCGCGGGCTTCACGGCCCTCGAGAAGCGGGTCGGCAAGCCGCTCGCGGACCTGGCCGAGGAGAACCACGACCGCCAGGTCACGTTCGCCCAGACCCTGACCGGGCCGCAGAACGTCTTCACGAGCTACGAGTGGTCGGGCTCCGAGCAGGGCGGGCGGCGCTACTCGCCGTTCGTGGTCAACGTCGAGCGGCTCAAGCCGTGGCACACGCTCACGGGTCGCCAGCACTTCTTCGTCGACCACGACTGGATGACCGAGCTCGGCGAGCAGCTCCCGGTCTACCGGCCGCCGCTCGACATGGCACGCCACTTCGGCCACCAGGGCTTCAGCGAGCCCGGCTCGACCGAGGTCACGGTGCGCTACCTGACGCCGCACTCCAAGTGGTCCATGCACTCGCAGTTCCAGGACAACCCGTACATGCTCGCGCTCTCGCGCGGGGGCCCCACGATCTGGATCTCCGAGGGCGACGCGGCGACCGCGGGGATCGCGGACAACGACTGGATCGAGGCGGTCAACCGCAACGGCGTGGTCGTGGCCCGGGCCGTGGTCTCGCACCGCATGCCCACGGGCACGGTCTACATGTACCACTCGAAGGACCGCAACATCGACGTGCCCAAGGCCGAGGCGTCGGGCAAGCGAGGGGGCATCCACAACGCGCTGACGATGATCATGATGAAGCCCACGCACCTCCTGGGCGGGTACGGCCAGCTCACCTACGCCTTCAACTACTACGGGCCGACCGGCAACCAGCGCGACGAGTACACGGTCATCCGTCGGCGCAACCAGGAAGTGGAGTACTGAGATGCGGGTCATGTCGCAGGTCGCGATGGTCATGAACCTCGACAAGTGCATCGGGTGCCACACGTGCTCGGTCACGTGCAAGCAGACGTGGACCAACCGCGACGGCGTCGAGTACGTGTGGTTCAACAACGTCGAGACCAAGCCGGGAACGGGGTACCCGCGCGGGTACGAGGACCAGGACCGGTGGCACGGCGGCTGGGAGCTCGACCGCAAGGGACGGCTCCGGCTCCGCTCGGGCGGGCGGTTGCGCCGCCTCGCGTCGATCTTCGCGAACCCCGACCTCCCGGGGCTCGACGACTACTACGAGCCCGCGACGTACGACTTCGACCAGCTCATCTCCGCGCCGGCGAACTCGCCGCAGATCCCCGTGGCCCGGCCCAAGAGCGCGATCACGGGCAAGGACATGAAGATCACGTGGGGACCCAACTGGGACGACGACCTGGGCGGCTCGCCGCAGATCGCGTCGAAGGACCCCAACCTCGCGTCCATGGTCGACAAGGTCCAGCTCTCGTTCGAGCAGACGTTCATGTTCCACCTGCCCCGGATCTGCGAGCACTGCCTCAACCCGGCGTGCGTCTCGGCCTGCCCGTCGTCGGCCATGTACAAGCGCGTCGAGGACGGGATCGTGCTCGTGGACCAGGACGCGTGCCGCGGCTGGCGCATGTGCGTCTCGGCCTGCCCCTACAAGAAGGTCTACGTCAACCACCAGACGGGCAAGGCCGAGAAGTGCACGTTCTGCTTCCCGCGCATCGAGGCGGGGCAGCCGACCGTGTGCGCCGAGACGTGCGTGGGCCGCCTGCGGTACATCGGCCTCGTGCTCTACGACGCCGACGCGGTCGAGGCCGCGGCGTCCGTCGAGGACCCCCAGGACCTGCTCGACGCCCAGCGCTCGGTCTTCCTCGACCCCACGGACCCCGAGGTGATCGCGGCGGCACGGGCGGCCGGCATCGCCGAGGACTGGATCGGCGCGGCCCAGCGCTCGCCGATCTGGCAGCTCATCCAGAAGTTCAAGGTCGCCCTGCCGCTGCACCCCGAGTACCGGACCATGCCCATGGTCTGGTACGTGCCGCCGCTCTCGCCCGTCCTGGACGTGACGACCGAGCTCGGCAAGGACGACGCGGACGCCGACGACGTGTTCCACACCATCGCGTCGCTGCGCATCCCGCTCGAGTACCTCGCGAGCCTGTTCTCGGCCGGGGACGTCGACGTCGTCGCGGGCGTCCTCATGAAGCTCGCCGCGATGCGCAGCCACATGCGCCGCCGCACGCTGACCGGGGAGGTGGACGAGGCGTTGCTCGCCCAGGTCGGGTACTCGTCCGAGGACGTCGAGGAGCTCTACCGGCTCCTGGCCATCGCCAAGATGGAGGACCGCTACGTCATCCCCGCGGCGCACAAGGAGGACGCGGCCGAGATGGCCTCATGGGCCTCGGGCTGCTCGCTCGACAACCCGGGCGGCCCCGGCATGAGCGCGGCCTCCACGCGCGGCGGCCCCGTCTCCGTCCCCCTGCAGGTCCGGAGGCCGTCATGACGGCCCAGGCTCCGGCGTCGGGCAGGCGCGCGTTCGTCCCGCTCCTGCGGCGCTCGCGGCGCAGGGACCTCGTCGAGGTCCCCGCCCGGTCCGACGTCCTCGCGCTCGCCAGCATCCTGCTGGCCTACCCCGACGACGCCTGGTACGCCGACGCCGACGAGCTCGCCGCGGCCGTCGCGGCCCTGCCCGACTCGGCCCCGGCCGCGCACCTGCGCGCGTTCTGGGACCAGCACGCGCGGACGGAGCCGCGCGCCGCGCGAGCCCACTACGTCGAGACGTTCGACCTGCGCCGCAAGTCGTCGTTGTTCCTCAGCTACTACCTGCACGGCGACACGCGCCAGCGCGGCATGGCGCTCCTCGCGCTCAAGCAGCGCTACCGCGCGTGCGGGTTCGCGCCCGACGACGCCGAGCTGCCCGACTACCTGCCCATGGTGCTCGAGTTCGCCTCGCGCGCCGGGACCGGGGCGGGGGAGGCGCCGCTGCGGACCCACCGCGGCGGGATCGAGCTCATCCGCCGTTCGCTCGCGGACCGCGGCTCGCACTACCGCGAGATCCTCGAGGCCGTGAGCGACCTCCTGGGGCCCGTGTCCGAGCGCCAGCGCGGCGAGGTCGACCAGCTCGCGCTCACCGGCCCGCCCAGCGACGACGCGGGGCTCGAGATCGCCTCGATGCCCTACGGGGGAGCGAGCTGGACCGACACGCCCGGCGCGCCCTTCGGCCCCCCGGAATTCACCTGCGCCCCGGAAGGACGCTGACACATGGACACCCTTCTCTTCGTGGTGCTGCCGTACGTCTGCCTCGCGATCTTCGTCGTCGGGCACGTCTGGAGGTACCGCAACGACCAGTTCGGCTGGACGACCCGTACGAGCCAGGTGCTCGAGAAGCGCTGGCTCGCGTGGGGCTCGCCCCTGTTCCACTTCGGGGCGCTGTTCGCGATCCTCGGGCACGCCGCGGGGCTCCTGATCCCGACGTCGTGGACCCGGGCCCTCGGGATCTCCGACCACACGTACCACGTGGTCGCGGTCGCGGCCGGGACCGTCGCGGGCGTCGTGCTGTGCGCGGGGCTCGTGATCCTGCTGCTGCGCCGGTTCTACGTCTCCGACCGCATCCGCGTCGTCACGACGCCCATGGACCGGGTCCTGTACCTCCTGCTCACGGTCGAGATCGGGGTCGGCATGTGGCAGACCGTCGCGATCAACGTGTTCGGCTCGGGCTACGAGTACCGCGGGACGGTCTCGGTCTGGTTCCGTCAGCTGTTCGTCCTCCAGCCCGACCCCTCGCTCATCACCGCGGCGCCCGCGGTCTACGGCTGGCACGCCGTCCTCGCGTGCCTGCTCCTCGCGATCTGGCCCTTCACGCGGCTCGTGCACGTCTGGTCGGTGCCCGTCGCGTACCTGGCCCGGCCGTACGTGGTCTACCGGCAGCGCTCCGCGGCGCCGGGGCGCGGCAAGGTGCGGGCATGAGTGCGGTCCCCGACGTCCCCGCCCCGGTCGCCCGCGTCGTCCTCGCGGGCGTGGGGGAGACCGCCCTGGACGTGGCCGCGCACGAGCGCGCGGTGGCCTCCGTGCACGCCGGGGCCGTCGTGACCTTCGCGGGCGTCGTCCGCGACCACGACGGCGGGAGGTCCGTGGCCGCGCTCACCTACGAGGCCCACCCCGACGCGGACCGGATCATCCGCGAGATCGCGGCCCGCGTCGCGGCCCGCTCGGGCGAGGTCCGGGTAGCCGTCACGCACCGCGTGGGCGACCTCGCGATCGGCGACGTCGCGCTCGTCGCGGCAGTGTCCTCGGCCCACCGGGCTCAGGCCTTCGCGGCGTGCGGCGACCTCGTCGAGGAGGTCAAGGCCTCCCTGCCCGTGTGGAAGAGGCAGGCCTTCACCGACGGCACGCACGAGTGGGTCGGGGCGCTGTGAGCATCGCGCCCACGCTCGAGCGCGCGCTCGTCGACCGGTTCGGACGGCGCCACCGCGACCTGCGCATCTCCCTGACCGACCGCTGCTCCCTGCGGTGCACCTACTGCATGCCCGCCGACGGCATGCCCTGGCTGCCCTCCGACGAGCTCCTCACGGTCGCCGAGATGACCCGCGTCGCGGCCGTCGCGGTCCGGCACGGCATCCAGGAGATCCGCCTCACGGGCGGCGAACCGCTCCTGCGCCCCGACATCGTCGAGATCGTGGCCGAGCTGGCCGCGCTCCCCGGCGCCCCCGAGGTGTCGATGACGACCAACGGACTGCGCCTGCCGGCGCTCGCGGTCCCGCTGCGCGACGCGGGGCTGAGCCGGCTCAACCTGTCGCTCGACACCCTGCGCCGCGACCGGTACGTGCGGTTGACGCGGCGCGACCGCATGGACCAGGCGCTCGACGGGCTCGCGGCCGCCGACCGGGCGGGCTTCACCGGGACCAAGCTCAACGCCGTCCTCGTACGGGGCGTCAACGACGACGAGACGGTCGACCTGCTCCGGTTCGCGCTCGACCGCGGATACGAGCTGCGGTTCATCGAGCAGATGCCGCTCGACGCGGGCCGGACGTGGACGCGCGAGGGCATGGTCACGGCCGACGAGGTGCTCGCGTCGCTCAGCGGATCGTTCGACCTGTTCCCTGTGCCGACGCGCGGCGCTGCCCCGGCCGAGCGGTGGACGGTCGACGGAACCGACGCGGTCGTCGGGATCGTGGCCTCCGTGACGCGTCCCTTCTGCGGGGCGTGCGACCGGATCCGGCTCACGGCCGACGGGCAGCTCCGCAGCTGCTTGTTCGCGCGCGAGGAGACCGACCTGCGGACCCTCCTGCGCGCAGGAGCCGACGACGACCGGATCGCGGCAGCGCTCGGTCTCGCGGTCCGCACCAAGGCCGCCGGGCACACGATCGGCAGCCCCTCGTTCCGGCAACCCGACCGCGGCATGTCCGCGATCGGGGGATAGCCCCCACCCGAGACCGCACCGACCCCGTACGACAAGGAGTGACGAGATGCCCGCCATCACCCTGCGCTACTACGCCGCGGCCCGTGCCGCAGCGAACGGCCTCGACGAGGAGGTGATCGAGACCGAGAGCCCCGCGGCCGCGCTCCGCGTCAGCGCGCGGCGCCACGGCGAGCCGATGCGCCGCGTGCAGGTCGTCTGCTCCTACCTCCAGGACGGTCGCGCGCTGCGCCCCGAGGCGGCGACCGCGCCCGTCGCCGGTCCGGTGACGATCGACGTGCTCCCACCGTTCGCCGGCGGGTGAGCGACATGGCGAGGTTCCCGGTGAGAGAGGTCTACCCGCCCCTGGACGCGGACGAACCGTCCGGTGCCCCGGCCCGACGGCGCATGGCCGGGCTGCGCGGCCCCGTCACCAGCGGGTGGCTGCTGGTGGCGAGCGTGAGCCAGCTCGGCACCTTCATCGCCGTCCTCTGGTACGGGCTGCTGGCGTTCCCCGAGATGACGCTGCCCGAGGCCGCGTTGCTCGTCGGCGCCCTGCTCGTGGCGCACTGGCTCACCTCGCTCGCCGTGTTCGCGGTGGGACGCGCACGGTTCCGGTGCCTCGAACGCCGGTACGTCGCCTGGCTCGACGGGCTCTGCACCGAGGAGCGGGCGGAGCACTGCCGCCGCGCCCAGCGCAGGCTCGTGGAGCACCAGAAGACGCCGAGGCACTGGGTGGTGCCCGCCGACTGGTGACGGTGCTGCTGGTCCGGCGAGGACGGCGGGACCGAGGTCAGGAGAGCTCGGCGACGAGCCGGGCCGTGAGCGGCGCCGCGACCCCGTGGCGCTCGGCGGCCCGCACGACCGCGCCGCCGATCGCGTCGACCTCGAGAAGCCGACCCGCCTCGGCGTCACGCTCCATCGAGGAACGGGCGCCGGCCGGGAAGCGGTCGTACAGGGCCAGTGACGCGGCCGGGTCCGACGGTGCGCCTGACGCCGTCGCGACCGCGGCGACCTCCGCGACCAGCGCCTCGAGCTCGCCCCGGTGGACCGTGCGCACCTCACCGATCGTCGCGCGGTACCGGGTCGTGAGCAGGGCCAGCGGCGCCAGGAAGGACAGCTTGGCCCACACGAGCGCGGCCTCGTCGGGCAGCACCCGTACCGTGATCCCGGCGTGCGCGAGGAGGTCGCGCACGGCCTCGACCGTGTCCGTCGGCACGTCGCCGGGGGCGAGGTCGATCTCCACGAACGGGCTGCCGTGCACGATCTCGCCCGGCGCGACGCGCGTCGACTCGACCCGGATCACCGCAGGGACGACCCGCGCGGAGCCGTACCGTGCGCGCAGCACGTCCAGGTGCTCGACGCCGTTGAGCAGCGGCACGACCACGGCGTCCCCGAGGACCTCGGGCGCGACCCGGTCGAGCGCGTCCGCCAGGCCGGTGGCCTTGACGGCGACCAGCAGCACGTCGACCGGCTCGGTGAGGCGCGCCGTCGCCCGGACGGCGACCTCGACGTCACCGAGCTGCCCGCTGCGGACGTGCAGCCCGTGCTCACGCAGGGACGCCGCCGTCTCGTCGCGCGCCACGAAGGTCACCGTCGCCTCGTCGGCGCGGACGAGCAGGGCCCCGACGAGGCCACCGACCCCTCCGGCGCCGAGGACGGCGACCTCCCGTGGTGCGCCGTGCCCCGTCGTGGTCTTGTTCGTCCCGTCGCTCATGGCCTCAGGAGACCACACGTCCGGTCGGTGCCGGACGCGGACGTGCGTCCTGCGAGCGTGAGGGTGGTCACGGGCCGCGGGTCCCGCCGTGGGACGCCCCGGGGACGGCCGGCAGGTGTGCCCGTGGAACGAACCGGACAGGTGCCTCGTTGGTGACTCACGACAGCCCGTGAGCACGGCACCGGCATACCCGGCCGGTGGACGTCCGGGACGAACGAGCGTGCGGACGACGCACAGCAGGGACGACGCGATGCCGGTGCAGCAGACCGAGACCACCCGCCCATGGACGTTCGACGCACGCGCCGGTGCGGTCTACGGGCTCATGACGGCTGCCTGGTACGCCGTGCCCGACCTCGTCGAACGGCGCGGGACCCGGGCGCTCCTCAAGACGGCCTGCGGGGTCGCCGGCGCTGCGGTGCTGCTCCGGACCGGCGAGGGCCGCCAGGCGATCGACGGCGTCCGCAAGGTCCGCGACGCGATGCGGGAGACGTCGAGCACCGACGTCGCGGACCGGACCGCGGGGCCCTGGGAGCGGGCGTCCGACGACGGGCCGGACAACCCCCTGCACGGCCTCACCCCGGTCGAGATCGCGCCGGGCGGCAAGGTCGCGATCGCCGTCGGGGCGGCCGTCGTCCTCGGGGCCACGACCGCGTTCGCCGTCGTCGGGGAGAAGGGGGCGTACCGCTGGGGCGAGCGCATGCGCGCCCGCGGGGTGCGCGCGCCGCACCTGCGCGTGGGACTCGTCCTGGGCGCCGCGGCAGCGGTCCTGGGTGGCCTGCTCCCGGCTCCCGAGGACGACTGACGCCCACCGAGGACGACTGAGAAGGAGTCGCGGCGGCTGGCCGAGGTCCGGCCGCGCGTAGTCGAAGCGGTTGGCTGCCGGATCACCGTTCCACGAGATCGGGCTGGTTGTCCCATCCGGCGCGGCCGAGGCGACAACCAGCCCGATCTCGACGACAACCGGTCCGTCGACGTCCGCCGCGCGCGGCATCCCGAGCACGGTCGTCAGAGTGCGCCCGACGCCGCGGTCTCCTCGACGCCGCCCGCGCCGTCGAACGTCAGGAGCCGGTCGGCGACCTTGTCGATGAAGTAGCGGTCGTGGCTCACGACGACCACGGCGCCGGGGAAGTGCGCGAGCGCACGCTCCATGACCTGGGCGCTCGTGAGGTCGAGGTGGTTGGTCGGCTCGTCGAGCACGATCACCGAGGCACCCGACAGCAGGCACTGCGCGATCGCGACACGGGCACGCTGTCCGCCCGAGAGCGTGCCGATCTTCTGCTTGAGCTCCATTTCGGAGAACTGCAGCATCGTCAGGAAGCGGTTGACGTTCTTCTTGGTCGCCGAGTACGCGAGGGTCCCGGGGGCGGCGCTGACCGCGTGCGCGACCGTGTCGTCCAGGTCGAGGTCGGCCACGACCTGGTTGTAGGAGACGAACGTCGAGTTCTTCTTCCAGGTGATCTGCCCGGCGTCGGGCGGTGTGACCTCCGTGAGCACGTCGAGGAGCGTCGACTTGCCGGACCCGTTCGCACCGACGACGGCGACGCGGTCACCGCGGTGCAACGAGAACGTGAGGTCGCTGAACAGCGGGTCGCCGCCGAACCCCTTCGTGAGCCCCTCGACCTCGACCAGTCGTTCGCTCACGTGCAGGTCCGCGTAGATGGTCGTGATGATCTGGTCGACCGGACGCGGCGCCTGGCGCTTCTTGATGTCGGCGAGCTTGCGCTTGAGGCCCCGGCTCTTGTCCTTCGCGGCCTGCTTGCGGGCATCGCTCGCCTCGACCTCGTACGCGAGCAGCTCCTCCTCGTGCGCGAACTGGCGCTCGATCGTCTTGAGGCGCGACTGCTTGGCGTGCACGTAGTCGGAGTAGCCGCCCTCGTACTCGTGCAGGCGGCGGTTCTCGATCTCGACGATCCGGTTGACCGCGCCGTCGAGGAACTGGCGGTCGTGCGAGACCACGAGCACCGCTCCCGGGTACGTCTGGAGCCAGTTCTCGATCCAGCGCACGCCGTCGAGGTCGAGGAAGTTCGTGGGCTCGTCGAGCAGCAGCACGTCGGGGCGCTGTACCAGGATCCGGGCGAGCGCCGCACGGTTGCGCCAGCCGCCCGAGAGCTGGTCGACCGGGAGAGCGCGACGTGCGGCGTCGAACCCCAGCCGCGTGAGGACCGTGTCGATCGTGTTCTCGTACGACCACCCGTCGAGCGCGTCCATGCGCTCGAACAGGTCGGCCTGCTCGGTGAGAAGCCTGGTCATCTCGTCATCGCCGTCGACAGCACCGCCGTCGTCCATGAGGTCCGGCTCGGCGAGGCGCTCGCCGATCGCGTCGAGGCGCGCCTGCGTGGAGTGGACGTCGGCGAACAGCTCGCTGAGCTCCTCGGCCGCGCTGCGGTGCCCCGCGAGCTCGGAGAACTGCGAGAAGTACCCGATGCTCACGCCGAGGTTGACGTCGACCGTCCCCGACGTGGGCTCCTTGCGGCCCAGGATGAGCTCGAGGAACGTCGTCTTGCCCGTACCGTTGCGGCCCACGAGCCCGACACGCTCGCCCTCGCGGAGCTTGAGGAAGGCGTCGCGCAGCACGACCTTGTCGTCGAACTGCATGCTCACGGCGTTCAGGCGGATCAGGCTCACAGGGGTCCTCTCGGGCACCGTGCCGGAGGTCGGCACGACGGGAGAACACTACGCGGAGCGCCTGTCCGGACGGTCGTCGGTCACCGTTCGACGACCGTTCGTCGCACGGCGCCTACCGCTCGTCGCACACCTCGACCGTCCGTCGAGGTGACCTGGATCACGGCCCGCCGTCGTCCCTAGCCTTTCCCGGTCGGACGCAACGACGCGACCTTGGGAGAGAGAACCGATGACGACAGACATCCGATCGACGGCGGAGAACGCCTCGGACGACGGGCTCTCGCCCGATCCGACGCTCCCGCCCACCGCGGTCCCGGAGACCGCCCTCGCACCACGCTGGACCTGGCAGAAGGTCGCGCTCTGGACGGGCATCGCGCTGCTCGGCGGCGTTGCCTGGGTCATGCTCGCGCTGGTGCGCGGCGAGACCGTCAACGCGATCTGGTTCGTCTTCGCCGCAGTCTGCAGCTACCTCATCGGGTACCGCTTCTACTCCAAGGTCATCGAGCGGTACATCACGCGCCCCGACGACCGGCGTGCGACCCCGGCCGAGGTGCGCTCGGACGGCAAGGACTACGTCCCGACCGACCGTCGGGTGCTGTTCGGGCACCACTTCGCCGCGATCGCGGGCGCCGGCCCGCTCGTGGGCCCGGTCCTGGCCGCGCAGATGGGCTACCTGCCCGGCACGGTATGGATCATCGTCGGCGTCATCTTCGCGGGGGCCGTGCAGGACTACGTCGTCCTGTTCTTCTCGATGCGTCGCGGTGGTCGCACGATCGGCCAGATGGCCCGCCAGGAGCTCGGTCGCATCGGCGGCACGGCCGCGATCGTCGCCTCCCTGCTCATCATGCTGATCATCGTCGCGATCCTCGCGCTCGTCGTCGTGAACTCCCTGGGCGAGAGCCCGTGGGGCGTCTTCAGCGTCGCGATGACCATCCCGATCGCCCTCTTCATGGGCGTCTACCTGCGCTACCTGCGCCCCGGACGCATCACCGAGGTCTCGATCATCGGCTTCGTGCTGCTCATGGCCGCGATCGTGGGCGGCGGCTGGGTCGCGAACACCCCGTGGGGCGCGGACCTGTTCCACCTCGACCGCACGACCATCGCCATCGGCATCATCATCTACGGCTTCGTCGCGGCCGTCCTGCCCGTCTGGCTGCTCCTGGCCCCGCGCGACTACCTGTCGACGTTCATGAAGGTCGGCGTGATCGTGATGCTCGCAGGAGCGATCGTGATCGTGCGTCCCGAGATCTCGGTCCCCGCGGTCAGCGAGTTCGCGAGCGGCGAGACCGGTCCGGTGTTCTCCGGGTCCCTGTTCCCCTTCCTGTTCGTCACGATCGCGTGCGGCGCCCTGTCCGGCTTCCACGCCCTCATCGCGTCGGGCACCACGCCCAAGCTGCTCGAGAAGGAGCGCCAGACGCGCTTCATCGGGTACGGCGGCATGCTCATGGAGTCGTTCGTCGCGATCATGGCGCTCGTCGCCGCGATCTCGCTCGACCGCGGCATCTACTTCGCCATGAACGCCTCGGCCGCCGCGACGGGCGGCACCATCGAGGGAGCGGTCGCGTTCGTCAACTCGCTCGGCCTGGCCGGAGTGAACCTCACGCCCGACATGCTGTCCTCGACCGCGGCGGCCGTCGGCGAGGAGTCCATCGTGTCCCGCACGGGTGGCGCCCCGACCCTGGCGCTGGGCCTCGCGCACATCATGCAGCAGCTCTTCGGCGGCGCCGCGATGATGGGCTTCTGGTACCACTTCGCGATCATGTTCGAGGCGCTGTTCATCCTCACGGCCGTCGACGCCGGGACGCGCGTGGCGCGCTTCATGCTCCAGGACTCGCTCGGCAACGTCGCCCCGAAGTTCCGGGACGTGACCTGGCGACCCGGGGTGTGGTTCTGCACCCTGGTCATGGTCGCGGGGTGGGGGAGCATCCTCTACCTCGGCGTGACCGACCCCCTCGGCGGGATCAACACGTTCTTCCCGCTGTTCGGCATCGCCAACCAGCTCCTGGCGGCCATCGCGCTCGCGGTCGTCCTGGCGATCGTGGCCAAGCGCGGTCGCTCGTACTTCCGCTGGCTGTGGATCGTGGCCCTGCCGCTGGCCTTCACCGCGGTCGTGACGATCACGGCGTCGTTCGAGAAGATCTTCTCGCCCGTCCCCGCCGTCGGGTACTGGGCCAACCACAACGCGTTCAAGGAGGCACTGGCTGCGGGGGAGACCTCGTTCGGCACCGCGACGTCGGTCGAGGCCATGGAGGCGGTCGTGCGCAACACGTTCGTCCAGGGCACGCTGTCGATCATCTTCGTGGTCCTCGCGATCGTCGTGATGGTCGCGGCCCTCGTGACGACCGTGAAGGCGTTGCGGGCGGGGGGCGGCGAGAACCACGAGGACGAGCCCGTGGCCTCGCGCCGGTTCGCTCCCGCCGGGCTCCTGACGACCGCCACGGAGAAGGAGATCGAGGCCGAGTGGGCTCAGCTTCCGCCCGAGAAGCAGCCCGTCTCCTCGGGCGCGGGACACTGACGTGGGACCCGTGCGCGACGCGCTCGCCCGAGCGGCGAGGGGTGCGGCCTGGTACGTCCGCCAGCTCATGGGCGACGACGCCTACCGGGTGTACGTGGAGCACCGCCGCGCCGCGCACGGGCCCGACGTCGCCGTCCTGACCGAGCGCCAGTTCTGGCGCCAGCGCATGGACGACCAGGACCGCAACCCGGGCGCCCGCTGCTGCTGAACGTCGGCCGCCGAGGGTGACGCTCCCGGTCGCCCTCGGCGGTCAGGTCCGTCACCCTCGGCGTCGTCTCCCCGGAATAGGATCGCGACATGTCCGGACCCGTGTTCACCGGCGCCGCCGTCGGCCTAGTCGTCGGCGTCCTGCTCACCGCCGCGCTCGTCGCCGCGTGGCGGCTCGCACGCGGCACGCGCGAGCTCGGCAGCGACTCCGAGCGGGCGACGTTCAGCACGCTGCACCTCGCCTCCCGTGCGGCCAAGCACCTGCGGGACGGGCTCGACGGCGACGACGTCGGGCGCGCGGCCCGCCACCTGCGCACCCTGCTCGGCTGCGAGGCGCTCGCGGTCGTGACGGCCGACGGCGTCGTGGCCCTCGACGGCCCGGCCGCCCTCCGGGCCGAGGCGCAGCGCGTCGGCGCCCGGACGATCGAGACCGGCAGGCGGCAGGTCTACGCGGGGGCCGAGCCGTCGTCGGGCGGGCCCGAGGCCGTCGGGGCGCCCGTCCTCGCCGGCGGTGTCGTCGCCGGGGCCGTCGTCGCGTTCGCGACGCGCGTGCGCCCGCCGCTCGTGCGGGCCACGGGCGAGGTCGCGCAGTGGTGCTCCGCGCAGCTCGAGCTGGGCGAGCTCGAGGCCTCGCGCACCGCGCTCGCGCAGGCCGAGCTGCGTGCGCTGCGCGCCCAGATCAGCCCGCACTTCATCTACAACTCGCTCGGCGCGATCGCCTCCTTCATCAGCACCGACCCCGAGCGGGCGCGCGACCTCGTGCTCGACTTCGCGGACTTCACGCGCTACTCCTTCCGGGGCCGCGGCGACTTCACGACGCTCGCCGACGAGCTGGGCAGCGTCCACTCGTACGTCGAGCTCGAACGTGCGCGGTTCGGCGACCGGCTGACCGTGACGCTCCAGATCGCGCCCGAGTCGCTGTCGACCGTCATCCCGTTCCTCAGCGTCCAGCCGCTCGTCGAGAACGCCGTCCGGCACGGTCTCGAGCCGCGCGAGCGGGGAGGGCGCATCGTCATCAGCGCGCGCGACGAGGGCACCCAGACCGAGATCACGGTCGAGGACGACGGCGTCGGCATGTCTCCCGAGACGTTGCGGGCCCTGCTCGCGACGGGGTCGCGCGCGACGAACGTCGGGCTGCGCAACGTCGACACGCGCGTGCGCCAGCTCTACGGCGACCAGCACGCGCTCGAGATCGAGACGAACGAGGGCGCGGGTACCCTCGTGCGGATGCGCGTCCCGAAGTCCCAGCCCCAGCACGAGACCGAGGTGAGCCGGCCGTGAGCGACCACGCCCCCCGTCTCGCACCGCCCGCCGGTCCTGCCGACGAGGCCGGCGGGGTCGGCGGAGCCGCAGGCCCGCGTCCCGGCGTCGACGTCCTCGTGGCCGACGACGAGCGTCCGGCCCTCGACGAGCTGACCGCGCTCCTGCGCCGCGACCCGCACGTGCGCTCGGTGCACGCCGTCGCGTCGGGCGCCGAGGCCCTGCGCTGGCTGTCCGAGCACCCCGTGCACGTCGCGTTCCTCGACATCCACATGCCGGGGCTCACCGGGCTCGACCTCGCCCGCGCGCTGTCGCGGTTCTCGGTCCGGCCCGCGGTGGTGTTCGTGACGGCCGACGAGGCCCGGGCCACCGAGGCGTTCGACGTCGAGGCCGTCGACTACGTGCTCAAGCCCGTCCGGCGCGAGCGGCTTGCCCGCGCGGTCGAGCGCGCGGTCGCCGCCCAGTCCGGCCCGGCATCGCAGGTGTCCCGGGACGCGGACGGCACCGACACCCACGCCGCGGAGCGGCCCGCCCCGACCACGCAGGTCCCCCCGGCCGACGAGACCATCGCCGTGACGGTCGGCACGACGACGCGCGTCGTGCTGCGCTCGGCCGTGCGCTGGGTCCAGGCCCAGGGCGACTACTCACGCCTGGTCACGGACTCCGACAGCTACCTGGTGCGCGAGCCCCTCTCCGACCTCGAGGAGCGCTGGAGCCCCGCGGGCTTCCTGCGCGTGCACCGCTCGTACCTCGTCGACCGCGCCGCCGTGACGGCGGTCCGCCTCGGTGGTGCGCACCCGGTCGTGGTCGTCGCCGGGCAGGAGGTCCCGGTGAGCCGACGCATGGCGCCGTCCGTGCGCGACGCGCTCCTGCGCCGCCCAGGGGGCCGTCCGTGAGCTCGCAGGAGCCGCCGCCGCGGGTCGTCGTCCGCTCGACCGACCCCTTGCCGCCCGGCCCGTCCGACGCCCCACCCGGCGCGCCGGACGCGGGGGAGGAGGCGCCGTCGGGCGCGGTGCGCGAGGGCCCCGGGGACACGCCCGGGCCCGACGGCGGGAGCGAACCCGCGGCCGTTTACGCCCGCAGCCTCGCGCGGACCCAGCTGCGGCTCGCGCTCGCGTGCGTCGTGTCGTTCCTGGCCGTGGTCACGCTGCTCACGGTCACGATGAGCGCGGTGCCGACGCTGGGCGACGTGCACGTCCTCGGCGTGCCGCTGCCGTGGCTCCTGCACGCGTACGGCTTCTACCCGGTCATCGGGGCGTTCGCGCTCGTGTTCGCCCTGGCCGCGGCCCGCAACGAGCGACGCTTCCGCGCACTGGTGGACGACGAGTGAGCTCGGCCCTGCCGCTCGTCGCGGTCGGCCTGCTGCTGCTCGCGACCGGGCTCATCGGCTTCTACGGGCTGCGGATCTCGCGGACGACGAGCGACTTCTTCGTCGCGTCCCGGACGGTGCAGCCCGTGTGGAACGCGTCGGCGATCAGCGGCGAGTACCTGTCGGCGGGGACGTTCCTGGGGTTGTCCGGCCTCGTGCTGCTCTCGGGGGCCGAGGCGTTCTGGTTCCCCGTCGGGTATGCCGCGGGCTACCTGCTCGTGCTGCTGTTCGTCGCCGGGCCCCTGCGCCGCAGCGGGGCCTACACGATCCCCGACTTCGTCCAGGCACGCCTCGACTCGCTCTCCGCCCGGCGCGTCACGAGCGTCCTGGTGCTCGTCATCGGGTGGCTGTACGTCGTGCCGCAGCTCCACGGCGCCGCGCTCGTCATCACCACCGTGGCCCCCGTGCCGCCATGGGTCGGATCTGTCGGGGTGGCCGCGGTCGTGAGCGCCGTGGTCGCCGCGGGCGGCATGCGCTCGGTGACGTTCGTCCAGGCGTTCCAGTTCTGGGTCAAGCTCACGGCGCTCGCGGTCCCCGTGGTCTTCCTGCTGATCGTGCTCGGCGGGCAGGACCTGACGCTCGACCCCGCGCAGGTCTTCCCGCCCGAGGCCGGGCCGCGCGCGTACGACACCTACACGACGGCCTCGTTGCTGCTCGCTCTGCTGCTCGGCACGATCGGCCTGCCGCACGTCCTCGTGCGCTTCTACACGAGCCCCGACGGCGTCTCGGCCCGGTGGACGACCGTGGTCGTGATCGGCATGATCAGCGTCTTCTACATGGTCTCGAGCACCATGGGACTGATCGCCCGCGTCGTCGCCCCCGACCTCGCCGAGCCCGGCGTCGCGGACACCGTGGCGCTCGTGCTGCCGTCGCGGCTCGTGCCCGGGGTGGGCGGCGAGCTGCTCTCGGCGCTCGTGATCGCCGGGGCGTTCGCGGCGTTCCTCGGGACGTCCTCAGGGCTCGTGGTCTCGCTCGCGGGGGTCGTGAGCCAGGACCTGTTCGGCGGCACGGTCCGCTCGTTCCGCTGGTCCGCGGTCGCGTGCACGATCGTGCCCCTCGCGTTCGCGCTCGTGACCATCCCGCAGGGGCTCGTGACGAGCGTCGGGACCGTGTTCGTGTTCGCGGCTTCCGCGCTGTCCCCGACGATCCTGCTGGGCGTGTGGTGGCGGCGCCTGACCGCGCGCGGGGCGATCGCGGGCATGGTCGTCGGCAGCGCGCTGTGCGCCGCGGCGCTCCTCGTGACCTCGGCGCTCGGCCAGGGAGACGGGCTCGCGCGCAGCCTCCTGGCCCAGCCCGCGGCCTGGACGATCCCGCTCGCGACCGCCACGACCGTCGTCGTGTCCCTGCGCGACCGGCGCGGGCCGCAGCCGCGCACGGACCGCTTCCTGCGGCGGCTCCACGTGCCGGAGCGCGCTCCCGAGCGCTGAGTGCGTGGTCCGGCCGCGACACGCCCGGCGAGTCGCGGCCGAACCCCGCACTCGGGGGCCGCCCCGGAAATCCCCGCGACGCCCGGTCGGTCCGTGGGTATCGTCGGAGCCGGTGGACGTGAGGCGTGACGACCCTCGGCCCGGACCTCGCGCCGGGCGCACGACCCCCGCGCGTCCGGCGGACCGACGAGAGGCCGGGACCTCCCGGCGAAGGAGTGGTGGCACCGCGACCTAGCCCCCGCCCGCTCCTCCAGGGCCTTCGCCTGCTGGAGGAACCATGAGACCACCGACCCCGCCCACCGCCTCGACCGCACCCCGGACCCTCGCCGCCGACCTGCCCGCCCTCCCACCCGGCACGTCCGTCACGCTCCGTGGCTGGGTGCATCGGCGCCGCGCCCTCGCGACCGTGACCTTCCTCGTGCTGCGGGACCGGTCAGGGCTGGCGCAGGTCGTGGTGCGCGCGGGCGACGGGCAGGTCGTGCCGCCCGAGGAGACCGTGGTCGAGGTCACGGGCCTGACGACGGCGAACGCCCAGGCTCCGGGCGGGGTCGAGGTGACCTCGCCGACCGTCGTGCCGCTCACCGACCCGGCCGTGACCCCGCCCGTCGAGCTGTGGCGCCCGTCGCTCGACGTGGGGCTCTCCACGATGCTCGACCATGCCGCGGTCGCCTGGCGGCACCCCGCGCAGCGCGCGCGGTGGGAGGTCGCGGCCGCGTCGTTGCGCGGGTTCCGTGAGGCCCTCGACGCGCAGGGCTTCACCGAGGTGCAGTCGCCCAAGATCGTCGGGACCGCGACCGAGTCGGGGGCCGAGGTGTTCGCTCTCGACTACTTCGGGCGCCCGGCCTTCCTGGCGCAGAGCCCGCAGTTCTTCAAGCAGCAGCTCGTCGGGGTCTTCGAGCGCGTGTACGAGGTGGGGCCGGTCTTCCGGGCCGAGCCGCACGACACCGTGCGTCACCTCGCCGAGTACGTCTCGCTCGACGTCGAGCTCGGCTTCGTCCGCGACCACCGCGACGTGCTGGCCGTCCTGCGCGACGTCCTGGCCGGCATGGCTTCCGCCGTCCACCAGCACGCCGGGCGTGCGGTCGCCGCGTACGGCTTCGGGGTGCCGGTCGTGCCCGACGAGATCCCCGTGATCCACTTCGCCGAGGCCCTGGCCCTCGTCGGGGCCCCCGACGACGAGCCCGACCTGGCCCCCGAGCACGAGCGTGCGCTGGGGCGGTGGGCGCTCGCCGAGCACGGCAGCGACCTCCTCGCGGTCGAGGGCTACCCGATGGCGAAGCGTCCCTTCTACACGCACCCGCAGCCGGGCGACGCGCGGTGGAGCAACAGCTTCGACCTGCTCTTCCGTGGGGTCGAGCTCGTCACGGGCGGTCAGCGCCTGCACCGGTACGCGGACTACGTCGCGGCGATCACGGCCCGTGGTGAGGACCCGACCGGGTATGCGACGTACCTCGAGGCGTTCGAGCACGGGATGCCGCCGCACGGCGGCTTCGCGATCGGCCTCGAACGCTGGACCGCGCGCCTGACGGGCGCGGCGAACGTCCGCGAGGTCGCGCTCTTCCCGCGCGACCTGCACCGCCTCGCGCCCTAGCGCAGGGGCGCCCCCGTCCGGTACGGGGGACAACCCCACCCCGTTCGGGGGACGGGCCGGATGGTCCGGTTCGTCCCCCGCTCGTTACGTTCGAGACTCACGCCACGACGGGGGTTTCGAGTTGAGGACAACCACGACCAGGCGGACCGCCGAGGCATCCACGAGGGATGCCCCGGCGGTCTCGCCGTACGCCCTGCAGGTCGCAGGGATCACCAAGACGTACGCCGCGGGCAAGCGGTCGGTGCACGCCCTGCGGGGCGTGTCCCTGGCGCTCCCGAGGGGCAGCTTCACGGCCGTGATGGGGCCGTCGGGCTCGGGCAAGAGCACGTTGCTGCACTGCGCCGCGGGTCTCGACCGGCCGACGGGCGGCTCGGTCCACCTGGGCGGGGTGGACCTGTCCACGCTGACCGAGGACGAGCTCACGGCGCTGCGCCGGGGCCGCATCGGGTTCGTCTTCCAGGCCTACAACCTCATGGGGTCGTTGACGGTCGCGGAGAACGTCGGGCTGCCGCTGCGGCTCGCGGGCGAGCGGGCCGACCCGGCGTGGTTGCGCGAGATCGCGGCCCGCGTCGGGATCGAGGACCGCCTCGACCACCGTCCGAGCGAGCTCTCGGGCGGTCAGCAGCAGCGCGTGGCGATCGCGCGGGCGCTCGTGACGCGCCCCGACGTCGTCGTCGCGGACGAGCCGACCGGGGCCCTCGACACGCGCACGAGCAAGCACGTGCTCGAGCTGCTGCGGTTCCTGGTCGACACGCTCGGCCAGAGCGTCTTCATGGTCACGCACGACCCGGTCGCGGCTTCGTTCGCGGACCGCGTCGTGTTCCTGGCCGACGGGCAGGTCGCGGGCGACCTCGTCCGCCCGACACCCGAGCAGGTCGCCGACCGCATGACGCACCTCGGGGAGTGGTGAGCGTGCTGGGCCTCGCGCTGAGCACGCTGCGCGCGCGCCGCAAGAGCTTCGTCGGTCCGTTCGTCGCGCTGTTCCTGAGCGCGATGCTCGTCGCGGCGTGCGGGCTGCTCATGGAGTCGGGCATCCGGCAGGGCATCGGTCCTGAGCGCTACGCGGGCGCCGACCTGGTCGTGACCGCGAAGCAGTCGCTCGCGGTCGACGTGGACTACGACGAGCCCTTCGGCGGCCGCGTCCGCCTGCCCGCGTCGGCGGTCGACGAGCTCGCCGCGATCCCCGGTGTCGGGCGCGCGGTGGGCGACGTCGAGGTGCGCCTCGGCGCCGTCGGGCCGTCGGGCGACCTGGCCGGTGCGGTCGACGGGCGCCCGCCCGTGGGCCACGGGTGGTCCTCGGCGACGCTCGGGCCGTTCGTCCTCGCGCAGGGCGACGGCCCGACGGCGCCGGGCCAGGTCGCGCTCGACGACGCACTGGCCGCGCGGCTCGCCGTGGGCGTGGGCGACGACGTCACCCTGGCCGTGGGGTCGACGCCGGGGGAGTACCGGGTGACCGGGATCGTCTCCCCGCCCGAGGGGACCGGTGCGCTGCGGCAGGGCGTGGCGTTCTTCACCGACGAGCAGGTCGCGGACCTCGCCGCAGGGGGCCCGGGCGCGCCCGGGCGACCCGGTGCGGCAGACACCCGAGGGGAGATCGACGCCGTCGGGATCCTGGCCGCGGACGGGACGGACGTCCGGGCGCTCGCCGCGGACGTGCGCGAGCGCACCGGGCTGACCGTGCGCACGGGCGACGCCCGCGGCTCGGTCGAGTTCGCCGACGCCTCGGGCTCGGCGACCACGCTGGTCGCGATCGCCGGCAGCTTCGGCGGGATCATGCTCGTCGTCGTCGTGTTCGTCGTCGCCAGCGCCCTGGGACTCGTGGTGCAGCAGCGGCGCCGCGAGCTCGCGCTGCTCCGCGCGGTGGGTGCGACCCCGCGCCAGGTCCGGCGGATGATCTCTGCCGAGATGCTCGTGCTGTCCACGACGGCCGCGGTCCCGGGGGCTCTCCTGGGCATCGCCGCGGTCGGCGTGCTGCACGGCCTGTTCGTCCGGGCGGGGGTCGTCTCGGCGGACTACCCGGTCGCGGTGGGACCGCTGCCGGTCGTGGTCGCCGTGGTGCTCACCGTGGGTGTCGCGTGGCTCGCCGGGAGGATGTCGGCCCGGCGGGCGATCACGGTGAAGCCCGTCGAGGCGCTGGGCGAGGCCGCGGTGCAGACCCCGCGGCTGGGCGTCACGCGCACGGTGGTCGGCGGGGTCCTGGTCGTCGGCGGGGTGTTCCTGTCGATGCTGCCCGCGTTCGTCGCGGGCGAGGACGCGCTCGCGGGGGCCGCGCTCTCCGGCGTGGTGCTCGTGATCGCCGTCGCGCTCCTGGGGCCGCGGATCGTGCACGCCCTCGTGCTGCTGGTCGAGCCGTTCCTGCGGCGCAGCCCGCACGCGAGCACCTACCTCGCGGGCCGCAACACCCGAGCGAGCTCGCGACGGCTCGCGGGGGCCGTCGTGCCGCTCGTGCTCGCGATCACCATGACGGTCGTGCAGGTCTCGCTCGGGGCCGCGCAGGTGGCCGAGACCGAGCGTCAGGTGGCCGACGGGCTCCGCGCGGACCTCGTGCTCGCGAGCAGCGGTACGGGCCTCTCGCCCGACCTCGCGGGGCAGGTCGCGGGCGTCGCGGGCGTCGCCTCGGTGACCCCGACCGTGCGGAGCCAGGCCCTCGTACGCTTCGCCGAGTCGGACGGCACGCTCACGGCCGAGGCCCTGACCGTCCAGGGCGTCGACCCGGCGGACCTGGCCGCCGCGATCGACCTGGACGTGCGCGAGGGCTCGACCGACGACCTGCACGGCGAGTCGGTCGCCCTCAGCGTCACGGGAGCGAGCAAGGCACGGGCCGGGCTCGGGGACACCGTCGAGCTCCATCTCGCGGACGGCACGCGGGTCGACGCCGCCGTCGTCGCGATCTACGGGCGCGGCATGGGCTTCGGTGACGCCCTGCTCCCGCGGGACCTGGTCCTGCCCGCGTCGGGGGACCGGCTGGACGGCTCGCTGCTCGTGGTGGCCGAGGAGGAGACCGCCGTCGAGACGCTCGCGGAGGACCTCGGCCGGGCGACCGCCCCGTACCCGGGTGTCGTGCTCGCCGACCGGGCGTCGCTGGTCGCCGCCGAGAAGGCAGCGCTCGAGGCGAACACGTGGACGTCGATGATCCTGCTCGTGGTGCTGTTCGGGTACGTCGCCCTGAACGTCGCGAACGCCCTGGTCATGTCGACCGTCGACCGGCGGCGCGAGATCGCGCTGCTGCGCCTGGTCGGGACGCGGGACCGTCAGGTCCTGCGGATGATGCGGGTCGAGGCGGGCGTGGTGGTCGGCGTCGCCGTGCTGGTCGCGACGGTGATCCTGCTTCCTCCGCTGGCCGGCGTGAGCCTCGGGCTGAGCGAGGGGCAGCGGGCGGTGCCAGCACTCTCCCCGGTCGCGTACCTCGCGACGGTCGCGGGCGCGGGCGCCGTCGGGTACCTCTCGATGCTCCTGCCGACCCGTGCCGCGCTGCGGGCCCGACCGGTCGAGAGCATCGGGCTGCGGGAGTGACGTGAGTGCGTGGTTCGGCTGCGACACGCCCGGCGCGTCGCAGCCGAACCACGCACCGGGCGGTGCCCCGCCCTCGCGCCGGGCCGCCGACGGGGTGACCATGGACGTATGTCCACCGTCGGACCGGTCGTGGTCGGCTATGACGGGTCGCCCTCCGCGACCTCCGCAGTGCGCTGGGCCGCGCGCGAGGCCCGACGGCGTGGCGCCCGTCTGGAGGTCGTCTTCGCCCGAGACGCGCACGACACGCACCTCGAACCCTCGTTGCCGGGGGGAGGCGAGAACGCGCAGGCCGGGGCGCGAGCGCTCGCCGAACGGGGCCGGGTCCAGGCGCTCGAGGTCGAGCCCGACGTCGAGGTCGAGGCGACCGTGGAGTACACGACCCCGGCCGCGACGCTCGTCGGGACGTCGCTCGACGCCTCGATCGTGGTCGTCGGGTCGGGGGACCACGGGCGGGTCCGCGGCGAGCTCGGCGGCTCGGTGGCGCTCGCGGTCGCCGCGCACGCGCACTGCCCGGTCGTCGTGGTCCACGGGGACGTCGAGGCGCTGCGGGACGTGAACCTGCCCGTGGTCGTGGGGGTCGACGGCTCGACGCACGCGACCGGTGCGCTCGACCACGCGGCCGAGGTCGCGGCCTCGCGCGGTGCGTCGCTGCGGGTCGTGGTCGCGTGGTGGACGCGCGCCTCGGCGCACCTCGAGAGCTACATGGCCGCGGAGTTCCCGCGCGAGCGCGCCGAGAACGGGGCCGAGCGACTGCTCGCGGCCGCGCTCGCCCAGGTGCACGAGGACTACCCGGACCTGGAGGTCGAGGGCTCGACCGTGGAGGCGCAGCCGGCTCCCGCGCTGGTCAGGGCCTCGGAGGGGGCCGAGCGCCTGGTCGTCGGGTCGCGCGGGCGGGGCGGGTTCGCGGCGCTCGTCCTGGGTTCGGTGAGCCACTCGCTCGTGCGTGAGGCGCACTGTCCCGTGACGATCGTGCGCTGAGCCTCGTTCCCGGTCGGAGACGTGATCCCGACCACATCTTCGGTGCTGATGCGGGTCCGGGGCTTTCACCCGGTCGGGATGTTTGGTTAGGCTCACCTCTGTGAGCCACACCTTATCCGGCGACGACAACGCTCCCACCGCCCAGGACGCCGCCCTCCCAGCCCTCGCCGGAACCGGGCTGAGCCTCGGGTACGACGGGACCGCCGTCGTGCACGACGCCTCCCTGCGCCTGCTCCCCGGACAGGTCACCGCGCTCATCGGTCCCAACGGGAGCGGCAAGTCCACGCTCCTGCGCTCGCTCGCCCGGCTCCACAAGCCCGTCGAGGGGACCGTGAGCCTGCCCGACGTCCCCGACGCGCTCGCGCTGCACCCCAAGGACTTCGCACGCCGCGTCACCCTGCTCTCGCAGAGCCGCCCCACGCCCAACGGCGTGAGCGTGCGCGACGTCGTCGGGTACGGGCGCCACCCGCACCGGGCGCGCTTCCGGTCCACGGACCCCGACGGCGCCCGCGCGATCGCCTGGGCCATGGACGTCACCGGCGTCGCGGCGATGGCGGGCCGCGGCGTCGACGAGCTGTCGGGCGGCGAGCTCCAGCGCGTGTGGCTCGCGACCTGCCTGGCCCAGGACACGGGCGTGCTGCTGCTCGACGAGCCCACGACCTACCTCGACCTGCGCTACCAGGTCGAGATCCTCGACCTGATGCGCGATCTCGCGGACGACCACGGCGTGGCCGTGGGCGTCGTGCTGCACGACCTCAACCAGGCGGCCGCGGTCGCCGACCACGTGGTCCTGCTCCAGCGCGGCGTCGTCCGTGCCGCGGGCATGGCCGCCGACGTCCTGACCGCCGACGCGCTCAGCGAGACCTACGGCATCCGGATCGAGGTCACGCACGACCCGCTGACCGGCACGGTGCAGACCGCGCCCGTCGGGCGGCACACGACCCGCAGGCTCGTCGCCGTCCCCTGACGACCCGAGCCTCCTGACCGTGCTGCCGCGCACCCCGGTGCGGCAGCCCACCGAGCCCCGCCCCCCGGCGCGGGCAGCACCCTCAAGGACACAGGACCCCCATGCGAACGACCCTCCGGACCGGCCTGCCCGCCGTCCTGCTCGTGACAGCGCTCACCCTCACCGCGTGCGGCACCACGGAGGAGGCGGACGCCGGCGGCGCGTCCAAGGCCCCCGCCTCCGACGCCGGCCCCGTCACGTTCACCGACGAGCGCGGCGAGCAGACGCTCGACGCCCCCGCGACCGAGGTCGTCTCGCTCGAGTGGGGCCTGACCGAGAACCTGCTGGCGCTCGGCGTGGACGTCGTGGGCCAGGCCGACGTCGAGGGCTACAACACGTGGGACACCTCGGTCGCGCTCGACGCGTCGACGCCCGACGTCGGGATGCGTGGCGAGCCCAGCCTCGACGCCATCTCCGCTCTCGAGCCCGAGCTCATCGCCGTCACCACGGACACCCCCGACAACGTGATCGACCAGCTCGCGGACATCGCGCCCGTCGTGACGCTGCGCGGCTCCGACGGCACCGACCCGATCGGGTACATGCGCCAGACGGTCGAGACCCTCGCGACCGCCACGGGCACCGAGGACAAGGGCACCGAGCTGCTCGAAGGGTTCGACGCGAAGGTCGCCGAGGGCAAGAAGGCCCTCGAGGAGGCCGGCGTCGCGGGCGCCTCGTACGTCATGGCCGACGGCTGGGTCAACAACGGCACCGTCTCGGTGCGCATGTACACGCCCGGCTCGTTCCTCGGCGCGGTCGGCGCCGAGCTCGGCCTGGCGAACGCGTGGACCGGCGAGGGCGACCCCGACTACGGGCTCGCACAGACCGACGTCGAGGGCCTGACGGCGCTGAGCGACGTCCAGTTCGTCTACGCCGCGAGCGACTCCGAGGCCGACCCGTTCGCCGAGGGCCTGGCGGGCAACGCGATCTGGGAGCAGCTCCCGTTCGTCGTGGCCGGTGACGTGCACCGCATCCCCGACGGCATCTGGATGTTCGGCGGGCCCGCGTCCGCGAACGCCTACGTCGACGCGCTCGTCGCGGCTCTGACCCAGTGAGCACGAGCGCCCCGGGGGGACTCTCGACGGCCCGGCACGAGGTCCCGGACGACACCACCGGTCTCCTCGCCCCGCCGCTTCCCCCGGGGCGCTCGCGCCTCCGGTTCCGTCTGACGGTCGCCTCGGCGTTCGTCGTCGGGATCCTCGCAGTCCTGGTGCTGGCCGCGGTCCACCTCACGCAGGGGACGGCCGACGTCGGGCTCGGCGACCTGCTGCGCCTCGTGACCGGCGGCGGCGACGCCGACGCCGACCGGACCGCCGCGGCCGTGCTGCTCGCCTCGCGCCTTCCGCGCCTGCTCGCGGGCCTCCTCGTGGGCGTCTCGCTCGGCGCGGCGGGAGCCGCGCTGCAGTCCGTGGCCCGCAACCCGCTCGCCTCGCCCGACACGCTCGCGGTCAACGCGGGCGCGTACGTCGCGGTCGTGGGGGCGGCCGTGATCGGCGTGACCCTGCCGTTCTACCTCTCGGGGACGCTCGCGCTCGTCGGCGGGCTCGCGGCCTCGGGCCTCGTGCTCGTCCTGGCCCGCGGCGGGGCCGCCGGGCCGACCCGGCTCATCCTCGCGGGCTCGGCCATCACGCTCGCGCTGCACTCCCTGACGACCGTGCTGCTCGTGCTGTTCCAGCAGGAGACCATGGGGCTGTTCGCGTGGGGGAGCGGCTCGATCGTCCAGTCCGGCACGTCGCAGGTCGTGCTCGCGGCCCCGCTCGTGGTCGTCGGCCTCGGCGGGCTGCTCCTCGTGGCCCACCGCCTGGACCTGCTGGCGCTCGGCGACGACACCGCGACGGTCCTCGGGATCGACGTGCGCGCGACGCGCGTCGTGACCATCCTGCTCGCGGTGCTGCTCTCCGCCACGGCCGTCACGGTCGCGGGCCCGGTCGGCTTCGTCGGCCTGTGCGCCCCCGTGGTCGTGCGCCTCGTGGCCCGCAAGGTCCCCGGGCTCAACCGGCACCGCGTGCTCATCCCGCTGGCGGGGATCGCGGGCATGATCGTGGTCCTCGGCGCCGACGTCCTGCTGCGCCTCGTCCTGCCCGGCACCTACGGCGTGGCCGTCCCGACGGGCGTCATCACGACCGTGTTCGGTGCCGTGGTGCTCGTGTGGCTCGCGCGCCGGCTCAAGGACTCCGGTCCCGCCGCCGGGACCCGCGCCGCGCACGTCCGACCGCGCGGCGCCCGCCGTGCCCTGGTCGTGGTGACCGTCCTCGTCGCGCTCCTGGTCGCGGCCACGGTCGCCGCGCTCCTGCTGGGCGACAGGCTGCTGCTCACGGGCGACGTCCTCAACTGGGCCGCCGACCGGGCGGGCAAGCAGGTGAGCTTCGTGCTCGACCAGCGCGTCCCGCGCGTGCTCGCCGCGATCCTCGCGGGGGCTGCGCTGGGCCTGGCCGGGACGGTCGTGCAGGCCGTGTGCCGCAACCCGCTGGCCGAGCCCGGCCTGCTCGGCGTGACGGCGGGCGCGGGGCTGGGCGCCGTCGGGGTCGTGCTGCTTGTTCCTGGCGTCGGCATCATGGGCATGTCCCTCGCCGCCGTCGTCGGCGCGCTGGGCACGTTCGCGATCGTCTATCGCCTCGCGTACCGGGGCGGGCTGAGCTCGGACCGGCTCGTGCTCATCGGCATCGGCATGAGCACGGGCGCCACGGCTCTGACGACGCTCGTGATCGTGGTCGTCGCGCCCTGGAACCTCAACGTCGCGCTCACCTGGTTGTCGGGGTCCACGTACGGACGGACCTTCGACCACCTGATCCCGGTCGTCCTGGCGCTGCTCGTGGTCGTGCCCGTCGCGGTGCTCCACCGGCGCGAGATGGACGTCCTGGCGCTCGACGAGGACACCCCGCGCGTCCTGGGCCTGCGCCTGGACCGCACGCGCCTGCTGCTCCTGGGGGCCAGCGCGTGCCTGACGGCCGCCGCGGTGTGCGCGGTCGGGGTCGTGGGGTTCGTGGGGCTCGTCGCCCCGCACGCGGCCCGCGCCCTCGTCGGTTCGCGCAACGGCCGGGTGATCCCGGTCGCGATGCTGCTCGGGGCCGTCCTCGTGAGCGTCGCCGACACCGTGGGGCGGACGGTCATCGCGCCCGCCCAGATCCCCGCGGGCCTGACGACCGCGCTCATCGGCGCGCCCTACTTCGTGTGGCTCCTGTGGCGCAGCCGCGGCCGCGAGGCGTGAGAGTGATCCCGACCACACGTTCGGCCTCAGGGGTTCACCCGGCCCCGATGTTTGGTTAGGCTCGCCTACGTGACTCAGACCAGTGTCGTGACCGCGCAGGAGATCTCCCCGTTCCGCATGTTCGACGTGCAGGTGCGACGGGTCGAGAAGCTCTCGCCGAGCTTCCTGCGCGTGACCTTCACGGGCCACGACCTCCACGAGTTCGCCGACAACGGCCTCGACCAGCGCATCAAGCTCGTCTTCCCCGCGCCCGACGGTGGCTACGAGCACCTCGTCCGCACGGGCGAGTGGTACTCGGCATGGCGCGCGCAGCCCGAGGAACGTCGCAACCCGCTGCGCACCTACACGGTGCGGGCCGTGCGCCCCGAGGCCTCCGAGGTCGACATCGACCTCGTCCTGCACGGCGACGCGGGGCCCGCGTCCCGGTGGGCTCTCGCCGCGCGCCCCGGCAGCGAGATCGTGCTGCTCGGCCCCAACGGCCTGTGGACGGGTGCGCACGGCGGCGTCGAGTTCTCCCGTCCCGTCCGCAGCCACGCGCTGCTCCTCGCAGGCGACGAGACCGCCGTCCCCGCGATCGCCTCGATCCTGGGCTCCCTGCCCGCCGACGAGGTCGGCGAGGTCTTCCTCGAGGTCCCGTACGAGGGCGACGTCCTGCCCGTCACGGCTCCGGCGGGCGTCAACGTCACGTGGCTCGCCCGTGAGGGGCGCGCGCACGGCGACCTGCTGGTCCCCGCGGTCCGCGAGGCCGCCGACCGCCTGCTCGAGCGCAACGTCTGCGGCGCGACGCACTCGCTCACGTGCGCGGCCCGCGGGCTCGTCCAGCGCCAGGGCGGGCTCGCCGAGGCGGCCGAGCTCGAGGACGTCGACATCGACACGGACATCCTCTGGGAGGTCCCCGTGGACGAGGACGGCACGCCGCTCGTCGCGTGCGCCGAGCTCTACGCGTGGCTCGCGGGGGAGGCGTCGGTCATCAAGACCCTGCGCCGCTACCTCGTGTCGGAGCGCGGCGTCGACCGCCGCTCGGTCGCGTTCATGGGCTACTGGCGCGAGGGCCGCGCCGAGGGCTGACGGCCGCGAGAGCGCGCCGAGGGCTGACAGCCGCGAGACCGCGCCGGGAGGGTCGACGACCCGTCGCGCTCACCCCACCGGCACGCCCAGCCCGTCGACCAGCTCGACCCCGGGCAGCCGCGCGAGCAGCGCGCCCGGCAGCAGCAGCTTGGACCGGCGCAGCCCGCTCCCGACGAGCGCGGGCTCGCCGTCGGTCGCGACGCGCGCGTCGAGCAGGACGCGCCAGCCGTCCGGGAGCCCGATCGGGGTGATCCCGCCGTACTCCATGCCGGACTCGGCGACGGCCCGGTCCGTGGGCAGGAACGACGCCTTGCGCACGTCGAGCAGCGACCGCACGCGCGAGTTCACGTCGGCGCGGGTCGTGGCGCGCACGACCGCTGCCGCGATGCGTTCGTCGCCCCCGCGTCGTCCGGCGACCAGGACGCAGTTCGCCGAGGCTTCCGGGGGCAGGTCGTGCGCCGCGTTGAGCGTCGCGGTGTCCGCGAGGTCGGGGTCGATCTCCACGACCGCGACCTGCTGCGCGACGCCCGGGTCCAGCGCGGCCCAGCGGGCGAGGGCCTGCGCGACGGGCGGTGCGAGCAGGTCGAGCCTGTCCGTGGCCGGGACCCAGGCGAGGTCGCCCAGGGTCGGGAACGTCGCGGGTCCGCTCGTGCCGTGACTCATGCGGTGACCAGGACCTGGTAGGTCGGCGTGATGGTCGCGCGCGCGATCGTGTGGAACAGCGCGGCGATCGCGACGGCCGTCGGGGGCGTCGCGGGGGTCACGTCGAGCCGCTCGACGTCGAGCGCGTGCACCGCGAAGACGTATCGGTGCGGGCGGTCCCCGGGCGGCGGTGCGGCGCCCAGGTAGCCGGGGCCTCCGCCGTCGTGCCGGGTCTGGAACGCGCCCTGGGGCAGGTAGCCGCCACCGGGGGAGCCTGCGCCCTGCGCGAGGGTCACGGTGGCGACGGGCAGGTTGACGACGGTCCAGTGCCAGTACCCCGCCGGGGTCGGTGCGTCGGGGTCGAAGCAGTTGACCAGGAACGAGCGCGTGGCCGCGGGGAAGTGGTTCCACGCGAGCTCGGGCGAGCGGTTGTCGCCCTCGGCCGCGTGGGTGCGGGCCATGGGCTCCCCCTGCACGACGTCGTCGCTCGTCACCGTGAAGAGCGGCACCCGCGGCAGCAGCGAGTAGGGGTCGGGGGCGATCGGACGGTCGGCGAGGTTCATCGGTCCATCGTGCCCGGTGGGTCCGGGAGGGGCCAGAGGAGACGGGTGAGCGGTGCGGTGGTCCGCCGACGCGAGCCGTCAGGCCGCGCGAGAGCGGTTCCTGAGCAGCACCCCGGCCACGCCGGCGCCGAGGAGGAGACCTCCGACGGCGAGCACGGACGCCACCGACGCTCCCGTCGACGCCAGGCGGTTGTCCGAGGGGGCCGACGAGCCCGGGACGGCCTGCCCGTCGCTCGGGATCGCGGCCGGTCCGGCGCCCGGGTTCAGCACGGTCGGGGTGAGGCCGGGGGACGTGTCGGTCGAAGGAGGCGCCGTGTGCGCGAGCTCGCCGTAGACCTCGATGGTGACCGATGCCTCGGCCGTGCGGCCCCAGGCGTCACGAGCGCGGACGGTCAGCTGGTCCGGCCCCAGGTAGCCGAGGTCCGGGGAGTAGACGAGGGTGCTGCCCTCGCCCTGCGCGACGGTGCCGTGCTGGGGCGTGCCGACGGCGTCGAGCACCAGCTCGGGCTGGTAGGCGGCTTCGGAGGCAGGGAGGACCGGTTCGAAGGTGACCGCCGTGTTGCGCGGCGTGCGGTGGTGCTGGTCCGCGATCGCCGGTGCGCCGAGCACCCGGATCCGTACGGTGGCCTGCGCGGGCTGACCGTGGGCATCGACCCCCTGGTAGGCGAACGAGTCCTCGCCGACGAACCCCTCGTGCGGGTGGTAGGTGCCCGTGGTGCCGCTCAGGTCCGCCGAACCGGCACGAGGTGCCTCGACGCCCGTGATCGTCAGGGTGTCGCCGAAGGAGGCGGTCAGCAGGTCGACCCCGACGGGGACGCCCGCGGGCGTCGTCAGTGCGTGGTCGGCCAGTGTGGGCAGGTTGTGGACGGTGACGCTGGCCTGCGCCTGCGACTCCTGCCCCAGGTCGTCGATCCAGGCGAAGGTGAAGGTGTCCGTCCCGGCGAAGGTCTCGCTGGCCGGGAATCCGTCGTCGGGCGTGTAGCGGACCTGGCCGTCGCCGGTCGCCGAGACGCTGCCGTGCTGGGGAGCGTCTCGCAGGTCGAAGGTCGAGGCTGCCCAGGGCAGCGTGGCCGGAGTGCGGAGGTCCAGCGCCACCGCCTGCCCTGGGGTCGTCGACGCCGCGACGTCTGCCGCCTGCGGCGGCGCCTGGACGTCGATGTACATGGTGTTGTACCTGGCGTCGGTGGCGGGGCCCGTCGAGCCGCTGAACTTCCACGGGTTCACCAGGGTGTACGCCCAGGTGAACCGTGTCCCCACGGAGTCGTTCGAGGTCCCGACGAAGCCCGCGTTCGGCATCACGACGATGTCCTGCGCGTGCGCACCGGTGGTGAGGGTGCCGCGCCACGTGGTGATCGTCGAGGAGAAGTAGCCGTTGGTGAAGTTCGCGAAGCTGGTGCCCGCCACGATCTCCCGGAGGTCGACACGGGCGCTCTGGCCTATGCCCACCTTGGTGCGCAGGCTGGAGACGGCGGCCCGCTCGACCCAGCTCACGCCGGCCTTGTGGTGCACGCTGCGGCCCCACGTGTCGGTGAGCTCCAGGGTGACGACGTCGTTGCCGATGTAGTCCCGCGGGCTCGCCTGCAGCTCGATGCCGCCAGGCATCGGTGCCGCCGTCGCGTGCTCCGCGTCGACGAGACCGGTGACGGTGACCCCGTGGCCCGGGACGGCGCTCTTGGTGGTGGCGCTGGTCTGCGGGTAGGTGCGCAGGTCGAGCTGGGTGAGGTTCGTGACCGCCTTCACGCCCGTGCTGGGGTCGTTGACGATCCACGAGCTGATCGTCGGGCTCACCGGCTTGCCGGCCACGGTGACGGTCAGCGTGGCGCCGGTGGTGTTGCCGTCCGTGTCCGTGACCGTGTACGGCACGGTGAACTCCGCGGTCTTGAAGACGCGAGCGGTGGACGAGTTCGGGTAGTCGGGGTTGTCGTTGGCGAAGGTGATGCGGAAGTCGTCCCCGACGTCGACGGTGGTGGCGTCGCCGCCGGTGACGGTGCCGACGTGCACGGAGGCCACCTCCCCGGCGACCTGGTCGTTCGTCAGCACGTCGATGGTGACCGGCACGCCCGAACCGGTGAGGGCGGTGTCGTCGGTCGCGGTGATGTCGCTCGCCTGGGCGGGTGAGGCACTCACACCCAGCGCGGTGGCGGCCAGGACGAGCGCACCGCAGGCGGCTACCGCCTGGTGGCGTCGGCGTGCGGGCCGGGTCGTGGGTGCGGGGTGCACAGCTTCTCCTTGTTCGGCCGACGGGACGTCGGAGCGTGATGGGGACGCTTCTCATCCTTCCTGCTTGTGAAGACTTTCACATGAGCAGGGCGGGGAGAGGGGGTGCAGGGTTGAGGTGAGGGTGTGGGCTCCGGGCAATTGGGGTGCTCTCGTCAGGAGTCGGTCGCGTGTCGAGGGTCCGCGCACCGCCTCCCGCAGCTGGTCCGAGGCAACCCATCGTTGATATCCCGCCCTTCCTGGCCCAACCATGAGGTGTCGCCTGAGGCTTCCGGAATGCCTGTATGCGAGGTTGATTGTTGCGCGATGGTGAAACTCTCAACCACGGATCGACCCCTGGTGTCGACCGGGTGGGGCGAGTTGACACCCCCTCGCGGAGCGCGTGTACTGGAAGTGTTCGAACACCTGTTCGAATGTCTTTCGAGCGTGCAGGAGGTGTCATGACCCTGGTCGACGACACCCTCCGGGAGGCACTGAGCGGCGTCGGCACCGCGACGGCCACCGCCTCGGCAGAGGCCGCCGGTCTCGTGCAGCCCGCCGGGTCCACGCACGCCCAGCGGGCGCTCCTGGCCCGGTCGGTGCTGCGCCGCGCGGAGCTCTCGGCCCGCCGCGCACCGGGGAGCACGGGGGAGGAGAAGCTCCTCCCGGTCCCCGACGAGCTGGCCGACCTGCTCCCGTTCGGCGGTCTCCAGCGCGGCACCGCCGTGGTGGTCGACGGCTCGACCTCGCTCCTGCTCGCGCTGCTGTCCGAGGCCTCGCGCACGGGGGCCTGGACCGCGATGGTCGGCTTCCCGCGCCTCGGGGTCCTCGCGGCCGCCGAGGCAGGGATCGACCTGGGCCGCGTCGCCCTGGTCCCGTCCCCCGGGCCGGACGCCGCGGCAGCGGTCGCTGCCCTGCTCGACGGGATCGACGTCGTCGTGGTCGGGCCGCAGGCCGCGCTGACCGACACCGACCGCCGTCGCCTGACCTCCCGGGCCCGCGAGCGCGGGAACCTCCTCGTCGCGGCGCAACCCTGGGCCGGGGCGCACGTGGTCCTCACGGTCCGCGAGGGCACCTGGTCGGGCACGGACCACGGCGCCGGGTACCTGCGCAGGCGCCGGCTCACGGTTCGGCGCAGCGGGCGGGCCGGCGCCGCGCGCGGCATCGAGCGCCAGGTCGAGCTGCCGCTGTGCGGAGGCGTCGTGAAGAACCCGCGGCAGGTCGAGAAGACCCCGCCCGGCCTCCGGCTCGTCGGATGAGCGCCGGGAGCACGGCCACCCGCACCGCGGTCCTGTGGGTGCCGGACTGGCCCGTCGTCGCCGCGATGGGCGCGGCCCAGGTCCCCGCGCACGTGCCCGCGGCCACGCACGACGGGCGCCGCGTCCTCGCGGTCTCGGCCACCGCGCGGGCGCAGGGCGTGCGCCGGGGGATGCGACGCCGTCGGGCGCAGGAGTGCTGCCCCGAGCTCGCGCTGCTCGACGCCGACGACGCACGCGACGCACGCGAGTTCGAGCCCGTCGCGCTCGCCGCCGAGACCGTGGTCGCGGGCATCGAGGTCGCGCGCCCGGGCCTGCTGCTCCTGCCCTCGGGCGGCCCCGCGCGCTACCACGGCACCGAGGAGCGCCTCGCGCAGGTGCTCGTCGAACGGGTCGCGGCGGACACGGGCCACGAGAGCCAGGTCGGCGTCGCCGACGGGATCCTGGCCGCGGTGCTGGGCGCGCGGTCCTCGCTCGTCGTGCCCGCAGGGACCTCCCGGGCCTACCTGGCCCCGCGCCCGCTGGGCGAGCTCGCGCACGTCGTCGTGGGCGACGCCCAGCCCGTCGCGCAGCTCGTCGACCTCCTGGGCCGCCTCGGCGTGCGGACCTTCGCGGACCTCGCCGCGCTGCCCGCCCCGAGCGTCCTGTCGCGCTTCGGCGACCTGGGGGCCTGGGCGCAGCGCCTCGCGCAGGGCGAGGACCTGCGCCCGCCCGCGCGGCGCCGCATCGAGGCGGACGTCGCCGTCGAGTGCGAGCTCGACCCGCCCGCCGAGCGCGTCGACGTCGCGACCTTCGCGGCCCGCCGCCTCGCCGAGGATCTGCACGCCCAGCTCGTCGAGCGCTCGTCGTCGTGCGGGCGGCTGCGCATCACGGCCCGCACCGAGGACGGGCGCGAGCTCGAACGGACCTGGCGCTGCGACGACGGCGCCATGGGCGGGCTCACCGCGGCCCGCATCACCGACCGCGTGCGCTGGCAGCTCGAGGGGTGGCTCACGGCGTCGCGCGTCGCGCTGGGACAGCGGCAGCGGCAGGGTCGGGGGGTGCGCCGGGACGACCACGCACAGACCAGCCACGACGACCTGCCGGACCTCGCCGAGGACCGGCCCTCGCCGCTCGTGCGGCTCGCGATCACCGCGGAGGAGGTCGTGGCCGCGGGCGCCGAGCAGCCGCGGCTGTGGGGCGCGTCGAGCGGCGAGGACGCCCGCGCCCAGCGCGCCCTGGGCCGTGTCCAGGGCCTCCTGGGCGGGGACGGCGTGCTGAGCGTCGTCACGCAGGGCGGGCGCGACGTCCACGACCAGGTGCACCTCGCCCCGTGGGGGGACACGGCCCCCGCGCCGCGGCGCGCGGACCTGCCGTGGCCGGGGCGCCTGCCCGAGCCCGCGCCCGCCCTCGTCCTGGACGTCCCGGAGGACGTCGCCGTCCTGGACGACGCCGGAGCCCCCGTCCGCGTCGACGTGCGCCTCGCGATGAGCGCACCACCCGCGACCGTGCGGTGGCTCGCGCCACGAGCCGGGGCGAGCCGGCGTGTGCTCGGCTGGGCCGGGCCGTGGCCGCTCGCCGAACGCTGGTGGAGCGAGACGCCGCGCCGTCGGGCATACCTCCAGGTCCTGCTCGACGACGGACGCGGCGTGCTGCTCGCGAGCGCCCAGGGGCGCTGGACCGTGGAGGCCGTCTATGACTAGGGCAGCCCCGCCGGGCGCCGGGGTGCGCAGACCGCCCCGCTACGCCGAGCTGCACGCGCACTCCGCGTTCAGCTTCCTCGACGGCGCGAGCCACCCCGAGGAGCTCGCGGCCGAGGCCGCGCACCTGGGCCTGTCCGCGCTCGCCGTGACGGACCACGACGGCCTGTACGGGGTCGTGCGCTTCGCGACCGCCGCGCGCGCGGTGTCCCTGCCGACCGTGTTCGGCGCCGAGCTGCACCTGCCCGTCGCGCCCGCCCCCGGCGCGGCCCCCGTCCTGGACGCGCCCACGGGCGTGCCCGACCCGCGCGCGTCCCACCTGCTCGTCCTGGCCCGCGGCCCGGACGGGTACCGCAACCTGTCGAGCGCGATCGCGACCGCGCACCTCGCGACGGGCACCAAGGGCGCGGCCGACTACCGGCTCGAACGGCTCGGTGAGCAGTCGGGCGGCCAGTGGCTCGTCCTCACGGGCTGTCGCAAGGGGGCCGTGCGCTCCGCGCTGCTCACCGAGGGGCCGCGGGCCGCCCGGCGCGAGCTCGACCGGCTCGTGCAGGTCTTCGGCGCCGACAACGTGGCCGTGGAGATCACCGACGCGGGCGACCCCCGCGACAGCGACCTGTGCGACGCGCTCGCCGGGCTCGCCGCCGACGCGCACCTGCCGCTCGTCGCGACCGGCAACGTGCACTACGCGCGCCCCCGCGACGCGGCCCTCGCGGGGGCGCTCGCGGCCGTCCGTGCGCGCTCGTCGCTCGACGACATGGACGGCTGGCTGCCCGGTGCCCCCACCGCGCACCTGCGTTCGGCGGCCGAGATGGCGGACCGGCACCGCCGCCACCCGCAGGCCGTGGCGACCGCGGCCGAGCTGGGTGCCGAGTGCCAGTTCGACCTGCGCCTCGTGGCCCCCGAGCTGCCGCCGTACCCGGTCCCCGCCGGTCACGACGAGAGGTCGTGGCTGCGCGTGCTCGTGGAGCGCGGCGGCACCGACCGCTACGGCCCTCGCGAGGCCGAGCGTGAGCCCGGTGCGTGGCGGCAGATAGACCACGAGCTCGCGATCATCGAGCAGCTCGGCTTCCCGGGGTACTTCCTCATCGTGTACGACCTCGTCGAGTTCTGCCGCGCCCGCGGCATCCTCGCGCAGGGGCGCGGCTCGGCCGCGAACTCGGCCGTCTGCTACGCGCTCGGCATCACGGCCGTGGACGCCGTCAAGCACGGTCTGCTGTTCGAGCGCTTCCTCGCGCCCGAGCGCGACGGCCCCCCGGACATCGACGTCGACATCGAGTCGGTGCGTCGCGAGGAGGTCATCCAGTACGTGTACGAACGGTTCGGGCGCACGCACGCGGCGCAGGTCGCCAACGTCATCTCCTACCGGCCGAAGTCTGCGGTGCGCGACGCCGCACGGGCCCTCGGGCACGACGTCGGGCAGCAGGACGCGTGGAGCAAGTCGATCGAACGCTGGGGGTCGCTGCGCGGGCCCGACCCGTCGTCGCCCGCGGCGGACCGGGCCGTCCGCGACCGGGCGATCGCCGCGCGCGGGGCGCACGGGTCGGGTCCTGGGGCGGCCGGGTCCGCGGCGGCACGGGTGTCTGCGGCAGGGGGCACGGCGCGCGCCGGCGCGCCGCCCGCTGGCGCGCCGCCCGCCGTCGTGACCCGCACCGCGGCCAAGGACGCCCGCGCGGCCGAGGTCTGGGGGACCGGTGCACCGCGGCAGCGCGAGCAGCTGCGCCGCCCCGACCGCCCGCACACGGGTCACCCCGACTGGACCCCGGACCTGTCGGGTCGCGTCGTCGACCCGCTGGCCGAGGACCAGGGCGACCGGCGCGGCAGGGACCAGGGCGCTGACCCGACGCTGCGCTCCGACGACCCGCACGACGTCGTGCCCGCGCGCCGCCCGCCGTCGGCCGCCGAGGAGGGCGAGATCCCGGGCCCGGTGCTCGAGCTGGCCGAGCGCCTCCTGAGACTCCCGAGGCACCTCGGCATCCACTCGGGCGGCATGGTCATGTGCGACCGCCCCGTGATCGAGGTGTGCCCGGTCGAGTGGGCGCGCATGGAGGGGCGCACGGTCCTGCAGTGGGACAAGGAGGACTGCGCGGACGCGGGGCTCGTGAAGTTCGACCTGCTGGGCCTGGGGATGCTCACGGCGATCCGGGTCGCGTTCGAGCTGATCGCCGAGCACGAGGGCCTGGGCCTCGAGCTGCACTCGCTGCCCGACGACGACCCCGCGGTGTACGACCTGCTGTGCGCGGCGGACACGGTCGGGGTGTTCCAGGTCGAGTCGCGCGCCCAGATGGCGACGCTGCCGCGCCTGCAGCCGCGCACGTTCTACGACATCGTGATCGAGGTCGCGCTCATCCGCCCCGGTCCCATCCAGGGCGGCTCGGTGCACCCGTACATCAACCGGGCCCGGGGCCGGGAGAAGGTCGAGTACCTGCACCCGCTGCTGGAGAAGTCGCTCGCGAAGACGCTGGGCGTGCCGCTCTTTCAGGAGCAGCTCATGCAGATGGCGATCGACGTCGCGGGCTTCAGCGCGGCCGAGGCGGACCAGCTGCGCCGCGCGATGGGTTCCAAGCGGTCGGTCGAGCGCATGGAGGCGCTGCACGGGCGGCTCCTGGACGGCATGGCGAGGAACGGGGTCGCGCCCGACGTCGCCGAGCAGATCTTCGACAAGCTCAAGGCGTTCGCGGACTTCGGGTTCCCCGAGTCGCACGCCTACTCGTTCGCGTACCTCGTGTACGCGAGCGCGTGGCTCAAGGTGCACCACCCGGCCGCGTTCTACGCGGGCCTGCTCGCGGCGCAGCCCATGGGGTTCTACTCGCCGCAGTCGCTCGTCGCGGACGCGCGCCGGCACGGGGTCACGGCGTTGCGCCCGGACGTCAACGCGTCGGGCGTCAAGGCGGGGGTCGAGCGGCTGCCCGCCTCGGCGAGCCGGGGGGCGGGGGCGCCGTCGGGCAGGGACGTGCGGCCCGACGGCGCCCCGCACCCCGACCTGTCCCTCGCGGTGCGCATGGGGCTGGGGAGCGTGCGCGGCGTGGGGGACCCGGTCGCGGAGGCGGTCGTCGCGGCGCGCGCAGCCGGTCCGTTCACGGACCTGCGCGACCTGGTGCGGCGCGTCGACCTGACCACGACCCAGCTCGAGGCCCTCGCGACGGGCGGCGCGCTCGAGTCCTTGGGCGTGGCCCGGCGCGAGGCGCTGTGGGCCGCGGGGGCGCTCGCCCAGGAGGGGCCGGACACGCTGCCGGGGGTCTCGGTCGGGGTCGAGGCGCCGACGCTGCCGGGCATGAGCGAGGTCGAGACCGCGGTCGCGGACGTGTGGGCCACGGGCGTCTCGACCGACTCCTACCCGACCCAGTACGTGCGCCCCGGGCTGCGCCGGGCAGGGGTCATCACGGTCGCCGAGGCGGTCGTGCACGAGGCCGGCCGGCGGGTCGCGGTCGGGGGAGTCGTGACCCACCGCCAGCGCCCCGGGACCGCCGGAGGTGTGACGTTCTTGTCGATCGAGGACGAGACGGGGCTGCTCAACGTCATCTGCACGCCCGGCCTGTGGCAGCGGTTCCGGCGGGTCGCGCGGTCCTCGCCCGCGCTCGTGGTGCGGGGCCGTCTCGAACGGGCAGACGGCGCCACGAACCTCCTCGCGGAGCACCTCGCGCCGCTGTCGCTGCAGGTCGCCTCGCGCTCGCGGGACTTCCAGTAGGGTCCCGCTGGAAGGCTCGGGCGGGCCGATCGAGGTGCGGCCAACTGGGGGCGTTCTGCCCGAGGAACCCCAGATAGCCGCATCTCGACCGGTCGCGGTCTATCCCTGCTTGGCGCCGATCTCCAGCGCCCTGCCGTGGACCGAGCCCAGGACGTCTGCCCCGGCGAAGCCCTCCCAGGCGGAGGTCGACACTTCGAGCGAGACCGCGAGGCCGAGCACGTAGTCCACGCCCCAGCTCTCGTCGACCACCTCGAAGCGCCAGGGGCGCGGACGAGGCCCCGGCCACGGCGGAAGCTTGGGGCGGCGCGGGGGAGTGGGGCACCAGTCGTCGACGTCGATGTCGAACCCGACGTGCAGGTGGTGCGCCGTGAACGCGAGCTGGACGAGCGCGGCGCCCGCGTGGAACCCGGTGCGCATCCCGTCCGGAGGTCCGGGGGGCAGCGGCTGCGGGTTGAGGGAGACCTCGGCCCCTCGGGAACCGGTGAAGGGGCCGTACGGGTTGCCCAGCAGGTCGAAGATCGCTGGGTGCCGTCGGCCGATGAGTGTCAGCGCGCTGGTCGTGAGTGCCATGGTGCCCCCTCCTTCGGTGGGCGGGCGCGGATGCACCCGCTACCTGGAAGGAGACCGCCCGGACCGACGGTGATGCACCGCGAGGCGGTCAGACGAGCGGCTTGCGCATGCTGAAGTTGGTCAGCGACACGCCCCGGAGCACGGGCTGGCGTTCCTCGACCACGACGAACCCGTGCTTCTCGAAGAAGGGGCGGGCCGTGAGGCTCGCGTACGTGGTGAGCTCGACGGCGCCACGGCCGCGGGCGGTGCGTGTCACGTGGTCGAGCAGCGCCGAGGCGACGCCGCGTCGGGTCACCGCGGGGTCGACGAACATCATGTCGATGTACCCGCGCTCGTCGACGTCGCTGAACCCGAGGACCTCGTCGCCCTCGACCGCGACGACCGTGTCGGTCTGCAGGCGCTTGACCGCCCAGACGTCGAGCGGGATGTCGTCCGACCCCCAGGCCGCGATCTGCTCGGGTGAGTAGTCCTTGCTCGCCGTGACCCGCACGGCTCGCAGGAACACCCGGAGCGTCGCTTCCGCGTCGGACTCGTCGTAGGCACGCAGGATCATGGCGTCGAGCCTAGTCCGGGACGGATGCGGGGCTCTCGGTCCGCCCCTGACCGTACCCCCGACCGTCTCACGCCCGGGTGACGACGTTGACCACTCGCGGTGCCCGCACGACCACGCGGACCACAGGGCGTCCGGCCACGGCGCGCCGGACCGCCTCGCGCCCCAGCGCGGTCTCCCGGAGCTCGTCCTCGCCGACCGACGCGTCCACCGTGACCCGGTCCCGCACGCGGCCGTCGACCTGCACCACGGCCTCGACCGTCGACTCGGCCAGCAGGGCGGGGTCGACCTGCGGCCATCCGGCCACTGCGACCGAGGGGTCGTGCCCGAGCGCGGCCCACATCTCCTCGGCCGTGTACGGGGCGAACAGGCTCAGCAGGATCGCGAGGGACTCGGCGGCCTCCCGCAGGGCGGGGTCGGCGGGCCCCGGTCCGGCGTCGATCGCCCGCCGTGCCGCGTTCGTGAGCTCCATGAGGCGCGCCACGGCCACGTTGAACCGGGACGTGTCGAGCAACCCGGTGACGTCGTGGACCGTCCGGTGCGTCACCCGGCGCAGCGCGGCGTCGCCGCCCGTCGCCGCGGGGCTGGCCGTCGACCATGCGTGGGCGACGGCCGGGCTCGTCACGTCCTGGGCCACGCGCAGCACCCGGCCCAGGAACCGCTGCATGCTCCCGGGGGACAGGTCCGCCCAGTCGACGTCGTCCTCGGGCGGCCCGGCGAAGACCATCGTGAGCCGCACCGCGTCGACCCCGTACGCGTCGAGCTGGGCCCTGAGGTCCACACCGTTGCCGAGCGACTTGCTCATGGCCCGGCCCTCGTTGATCACCTGCCCCTGGTTGAGCAGGGTGGCGAACGGTTCGACGACGTCGACCAGGCCCATGTCGTGCAGCACCTTGGTCACGAAGCGGCTGTAGAGCAGGTGCAGGACGGCGTGCTCGACGCCCCCGACGTACTGCGCCACGGGCATCCACCGGCGCACGGCCTCGGGGTCGAACGGCCCGTCGGTGTGTCCCGGGGAGCAGTAGCGCAGGAAGTACCAGGACGAGTCGACGAACGTGTCGAGCGTGTCGGTGTCCCGTCGGGCCTCGCGCCCGCAGCGCGGGCAGGTGGTGCGTACCCAGTCCTCGGCACCGGCCAGGGGCGAGACCCCGCGAGGGGCGAGGGCCTCGCCCCTCAGGTCGGGCAGGCGGACGGGCAGCTCGTCGTCGGGCACGGGGACCTCCCCGCACGCGGCGCAGTGCACGATCGGGACGGGGGCTCCCCAGAAGCGCTGGCGGGAGACCAGCCAGTCGCGCAGGCGGTGCACGACCTGCGGCCCGCCGCGCCCCTGGGCCGACAGCCAGGTCGTGGCGCGCGCGGCGGCCTCGGCGGGGGACAGGCCGTCGAGCGTCAGCCCCCCTCCGTCCGAGTGCACGACGACGTCGCTCGCCTGCGAGGTCTCCTCGCCCGGCGCGGTGGTCAGGACCGGGCGCACGGCCAGCCCGTGGCGTGCGGCGAAGGCCCGGTCGCGCTCGTCGTGCGCGGGGACTCCCATGACGATCCCCGACGCGTACCCGGGCAGCACGTGGTCGGCGGCCCACACGGGCAGTCGTTCGCCCGTCGCCGGGTGCTCCACCCAGGCCCCCAGGAAGAGACCGGTCCTCTCGCGCGAGGTGCCCTGGCGGTCGATGTCGCTCAGGGCCAGGCTCGCGGCGCGGTACGCCTCGAGCGCCTCGGCGTGCTCGGGTGCGCAGAGCTCGCGGGCGACGTCGGCGTCGGGGGCCACGGCCAGGAACGTCACGCCGAACAGGGTCTCGGGCCGGGTGGTGAACGCCGACACGGTGCGCGGGCCCGCGTGCGGCGTCCGGGCACCGCGTGCGTCGGCCCCGTCGACGACCGCGAAGTCGACCCGCGCCCCCGCGCTGCGCCCGATCCAGTGGCGTTGCATGGCCAGGACCTTCTCGGGCCAGTGCCCGACGAGCGCGTCCATGTCGTCGACGAGCCGGTCGGCGTAGTCGGTGATGCGCAGGAACCACTGGGTCAGGTCGCGCCGGACGACCGGTGTGGCGCACCGTTCGCAGGCTCCGTCCACGACCTGCTCGTGCGCGAGCACGGTCCCGTCCTGCGGGCACCAGCTGACGGGGGCCGTGGCGCGGTACGCCAGCCCACGCTCGACCATGCGCACGAACAGCCACTGCGTCCACCGCATGAACGCCGGGTCGGAGGTCTGCAGGCGGCGTGACCAGTCGAACGACACCCCGTAGCGCCGGATCGAGCGGGCCTGGGTCGCGATGTTGGTCTCGGTGAAGACCTCGGGGTGCTCGTCCCGGCGGATCGCGGCGTTCTCGGCGGGCAGCCCGAACGAGTCCCACCCGATGGGGTTCAGCACGTCGTGCCCCAGCTGGCGCCAGTAGCGCGCGACGACGTCCTCGAGCGCGAACACCTCGGCGTGACCCATGTGCAGGTCACCGGACGGGTACGGGAACATCGTCAGCAGGTAGCGGCGTTCGTGGGCCCCGTCGTCGCGGGCGCGGAACACCCCGAGCGTCTCCCAGACCTCCTGCCAGTGTTCCTCGACCTCGGCGTGCCGGGCCCGGCCCGTGGTGGTCGGCGGGGTGGGCGCTGTCATCCGGGTGGTGTCCTGGTCCTGCGTCATGGCGTCTCCTCAGCGGTGCTCCGTCCTGTGCGTGGGCACAAAAAAGCCCCTCGGGTTACGAGGGGCTGCCGCGCTGGTCGTGCCGTGTCAGCGCGGCGGTGTAAGGAGGAGCGAGGAACGCATGTCGAGGAGCCTAGCAGCCGGCCCGTCTCACGCCAACGGGTCGACGGGCACGACGACGCAGATCTGGAACGTGTCGCGCCCGCGCCGCAGCAGGTAGCGGAAGCTCTCGGTGTCGGCCTCGGCCGCGTACTCGTCGCGGTAGCTCCAGCGCACGTCGGCCCACACGAGGCCCGCGCTCGTGGTCCCGAGCGAACGGATCTGCGCGACGGCCCCGACGAGGCCGCGCTCGCGGTAGCTCTCGGCAGCGCCCCGGAAGGACTCGCGCACGGTGTCGGGCTCGCTGATGAGCACCGACGCCTCGTCGGTCACGACGAGCGCGGGGAACGCGTACGTCTCGGCGATCGTGTCGAGGTCGCCGGCCGCGAGCGCCACGCCGTAGGAGTTGAGGAACCTCTGGACGTCGTCGTGGTCGTAGGCGGTCGCGTCGGGCGTGGGGGTGGTCATCCGTTCACGCTAGGCCGGTCACGCCGAGCCCGCACGAGATGCCGCCTCGACCGCTGCCTGGACCGCGGCCAGGAGCGCGACCGGGCCCACGAGCCGGGTGCGCGTGTCGGGAGCGGTCGTCCCGGCGACCTGGGCGAGGAAGTGCGCGAGCACGGGTTCGAGGTAGTCCTGCCCGACGTCCAGGTCGCCCGCGACGGTCCCGCCCCTGGTGGTCACGGCCGCGTGGAACGGCTGGGTGGGGTGCAGGTGGGGGTCCACGAACCGCAGGCGCACGACGACGTCGCGCCCGCCGGTCGTCGCGGTCACGGTCGCGGTCACGGCGTCGTCCTCGTGCCCGACGGCGGGTTCCCCCCACGTGAGGTCGGCGTCGCCTCCGAGGAGCGAGCGGGCGGCCTCGACCAGGTGGGTGCCGAGGAAGTGCAGGCCGTCGTGGGGCGAGCCCGGGTCGGCGGGACCGGACACGGTCAGCGTCGTGATCCTGCCGTGCGCGAGGGCGGCAGCCCGCAGCCGAGCGACGTCGGGCACGAAGCGCAGCGCCGAGCACGAGGACAGCACGGACCCGCTCGCGCGGGCCGCGGTCACGAGGTCCTCGGCGTCGGCGACCGCCGCGGTGAACGGCTTGTCGACCAGCACCGGCAGCCCGGCACGCACGAAGGGCAGGGCTGCCGCGTGGTGGAGCCGGCCCGCGCGGTGGGCGACGACGACCGCGTCGACCGACGTGACGTCGTCGGGCCCGCCCGCCCGGACCGGGACGCCCGCCGTCTCGCTCCGACCGGCGAGCTCCGCGACGCGCCCCGGGTCGCCGTCCGCGAGGACCGTGACCCGCGCGCCCGGGAAGCGCCGCTCGACGTTCAGCAGGCGCACGTGCTGGTCGGCGTGCGAGGAGTCGAGCCCGACGAGCGCGAGGCGGAGGGTCCGGGTCATCCGGTCATTCTCCCGGACCGGACGGACTCACCAGGCCTGTGCGATGAGCTCGGCGAACAGCTCGCCCTCGTCGACGTCGAGCCCTCGGGAGCGGAACCACGCGCACATGGTCCGGCAGTCGCGCATCAGGAGGTCGGTGCCGTGGGGGTTCGCGACGAGGTCGAGGACCTGCGGCAGGTCGATGATCACGATGCGCTCGCCCTGGGCCAGCACGTTGTAGGGCGACAGGTCACCGTGCGCGTACCCGTGCGCGGCGAGGAGGCCCATGGCGTGCCGGAGCTGGTCCCAGTACGCCTCGACCGTGCCGGCGTCCGGTCGCACGCGGGCCAGGCGTGGCGCGGCGACCCGGCTCGCGGCAGACCCGTCGGCCTCGCCCGTGCTCGCGTGCTCCCCGACGAACTCCATGAGGATCTCGGTCCCGTCGATCTGGACCGGGTACGGGACGGGGGCCCCGGCGGACCACAGCATGGTCAGCGCCGCGAACTCGGCGTTGGCCCACTGCGCGGCCGCGGCCTCGCGCCCGTACGAGGACTTGCGCTCGATCGCGCGCCGGTCGCGCGAGCGCCGGACCTGGCGGCCCTCGACGTACGCGGAGTCGCGGTGGAAGGCGCGGTGCTCGGAGCTGCGGTAGCGCTTGGCGGCGAGCAGCGAGAACTGGTCGGGGTCGTCGGGCACGGCGCGCTCGAGCAGGAAGACGTCGGCCTCCTTGCCCGTCTTGAGGACGCCGAGGTCGGTGTCGATCGCGGCGTCGGCCGTCACGACCCAGCCGGGACGGGGCTCGGGGCCGCGCATGCCCTTCTCGACGCTGGACCACGTGGACCAGCGCTGGTCCGGGTCGAGGGCCGCGTCGAGGTCGTACGCGTCGATGCCGGAAGCGTCGAACGCGTCGTCGGGGACGCCGGTGTGGCGGGGGAGTGCGGGAAGGTCGATGTGCTCGTGCACGGGTGGGGCTCCTCGGGTGAGGTGAGGAGCCGGCGTCAGCGGCCGGGGCTCCTCGGGAAGGTGGAGGCGTGGGGAACGACGACGACGGTCATCACGACACCTCTCCTTCTCGCAGCCCCAGGCTGCGCGCTCGCGCCGGACCTTCTCCGGCGGACGTGCCCACCCTCGCACCCGGCGGCGGGGGTGGGCAACGGAATTAACGACGCTCCCCGGCAGCGCTCCCCGGGAGCCGTCCGGGGGTGTCAGCCTCCGAACGAGGACACGAGCAGCGTGTACGTGCCGCTCGTGTCGAGGCCCATCTGGGTCAGCAGCGACCACACGACGCCCGCGACGGCGTACGCGGTGACCGGGATCAGGAAGAGCCACTCGCGCACGGACCCGGCGTTGCCCAGGACGGGCAGCGCGAAGTTGCCGCCCGGGCGCCAGATGTCGTTGAGCACGTTGGTCCTGCGCACCCAGCGCGGCGCCTTGAACGTGATCGGCCACAGCAGCGGGCACCCGCCCGTGGTCATGACGTCGCCGACGATGTGGACCGTGACGCCGAGCCCGACCGCGACGGGGAGCCAGTTCCACTCCTCGGGGGCCAGGAGCGCGACGAGGATCGCGATCGTGATCGACCCGATCCACGGTCCGAGCTTGCCGCCGCGCGTGAGCTTGAGGGCCTTGAGCGCGAACGCGACGAGCAGGATCGCGACGACGCCCGCCCCGACAGCGACGGTCCCGAACGTGTCCGACTCGTACGTCACGAGACCCGCGAGCCACGCGAGCGCGGTGAAGACCGCGATCCCGAGGATCGAGTGCGTCCCGCGGCGGTGCCCGCCGGAGATGGTCTCGACCAGGTTGGCGACCCCCTCGGAGACGGGCGGCAGCGAGTGCGCGATGGTGCCCGAGTGGTGGTCGGCGTCGGGCAGCAGGGCCGCGCCGGCGCACACGATCGCGCCCGTGACGACGCCCACGTCCGAGACGGGGTAGATACCGAGCGTGTACGGGGCGGTCGAGGTGACCGCCACCCATGCGGCCGCGCCGCAGGCGGCGTGGTGGCCACCCATCATGATGCGTTCGTCCCGTCGGTCGTGTTCGTCCAGCAAGTGTGGTTCGCGCGGTCTGTCCGCGCGACAGCACACCCTACCCGTCAGGGACCGACACCCGACCTCACGTCTTGTCGGACCCTGGCGTCTACAGTGCATGAGACACCACGACGAGCAGGCGACGACCAGGACGGGAGGCAGCGCCGTGTCGGATCTGCTGGACCGGCCCGAGGAGCCCGGGAGCCCCGCGTCCGAGCCAGGTACCCCCACGACCCAGGCCGGCCGGACGGTGCATCACGCGGTCTTCGACTCGCCGGTGGGCGAGCTCACCGCGGTCGGCACGGCCGACGGGCTGCGCGCGCTGTACTTCGACGCCCACAAGCGCCGCCCCACGGGCGAGACCTTCGGCGAGCGCGACGACGACGCGTTCGAGGAGGTCCGCGTCCAGGTCGGCGAGTACTTCGCGGGGGCGCGGCGCGACTTCGACCTGGACCTGGCCCCGGTCGGGGACGGCTTCCAGAAGAAGGTCTGGGCGTTGCTCGCCCAGATCCCGTACGGCGAGACGCGGACCTACGGCGACCTCGCGGTCGCGCTCGGCGACCGGAACCTGGCCCGCGCGGTCGGTGCGGCCAACGGCCAGAACCCGCTGAGCATCGTCGTGCCCTGCCACCGCGTCGTCGGGGCCGACGGCTCCCTGACGGGGTACGCGGGCGGGCTCGAGCGCAAGCGGTTCCTCCTGGCCCTCGAGGAGTCCGACGAGACGCGCGCGAGCAGGCTCTTCTGATGGTCGCCGTCGTGCGGCGTCGTCGGGCACCTCACGTTCTGCGCGCCCGGGCCGTCTACCCGACGTGAAGCCCTTCGAACGCGTCGTCGCCGAGCACGGCGCCACGGTCCTGCGGGTGTGCCGCGCGGTCCTCGGCCCCGTGGACGCCGAGGACGCGTGGTCCGAGACCTTCCTGTCGGCCCTCCAGGCGTACCCGCGCCTCGACGAGGGGGCCAACGTCGAGGCCTGGCTCGTGACGATCGCGCACCGCAAGGCGATCGACGTCACCCGCGTCCGTGCCCGGGCCCCGATCGCGGTGCCCGACGTCGCCGGGCTCACCCACGAGCCCAGCCGCGACGGGCTCCCCGAACGGGGCGTCGAGCAGCGCGACGACGACCTGTGGCGGGCGCTCGCAGCCCTGCCGCCCAAGCAGCGCCAGGCCGTGGCCTACCACCACGTCGCGGGGCTGCCCTACCAGGAGGTCGCCGCGATCCTCGGCGGCAGCGCCGAGGCCGCGCGCCGCGCCGCCTCGGACGGCATGGCGACGCTGCGGCGCACCTACCCGCCCGCCGGCCCCTCGGCCGAGCGCGCTCCCTCCTCCGTCCGCGCCTCGAAAGGAAGTGCCTCATGAGCGACACCTCGTTCGACGACGTCGCCTTCCTCGCGACCCTCGGTACCGCTCTCGACTCCCAGGCCACGCTCTCGCGGCTGCACGACCGTCTCTCGGAGGACGCAGCGTCGTCGGGCCTGCTGGACGTCGCCTACCGCACGCTCGACACCCCCGTGGGGACGCTGCTGCTCGCCGCGACCGACGCGGGCGTCGTGCGCATCGCGTTCGACGTCGAGGGGCACGACGCCGTCCTCGACCGCATCGCCCGCACCGTGAGCCCGCGCGTCCTGCGCGCCCCCGGGCGCCTCGACCGGCTCGCGACCGAGATCGACGAGTACTTCGCGGGCGAGCGCCGCGCGTTCGACCTGCCGCTCGACCTGACCATGGCCTCGGGGCCCTTCCGGCGCGAGGTCCTGACCCACCTGCGGGACATCGGCTACGGCCGCACCGCGTCCTACGCCCAGGTCGCGGCCGCCGCGGGCAGCCCGCGGGCCGTGCGGGCCGTGGGCACCGCGTGCGCCAAGAACCCGCTGCCGCTCGTGGTGCCGTGCCACCGGGTCGTGCGCTCGGACGGCACGAGCGGCAGCTACGCGGGCGGCGCCGAGGCCAAGCGCCTGCTGCTCGCCCTGGAGCGAGCCGCATGACCACCCTGCCCGACGGCGTCGCGACCGCCCCGGAGGCCGCCGCGCCCGAGGCGGGGGCCTGGTCGCGGCACGTGCCCGTGATGCTGCCCTTCGACGCGGCCTCGGCCCTCGCCACGCTCGTCGCGCACGCCGTGCCGGGCGTCGACCGGGTCGACCGCTCCGGCGTCGGACGGGGGGAGGTGACCCGCCTCGTCGAGACGGCCTCGGGCGCGGCGGCCGTGACGGTGCGGCTGGCACCCGAGGAGGTCGAGGTGCGGGGGAGCGGCCCGGACGCGGACGAGACCTGCGCCCTGGTCGCCCGGTGGTTCGACACCGACGCCGACCTCGCGACCGTGCACGCCGTGCTCGGGGCCGACCCCGTGCTGGCCCCGCTGCTCGCCGCCCGCCCCGGCCTGCGGGTCGTCGGGCACCCGTCCGGGTTCGAGGCCGCGGTCACGACGGTCCTGGGACAACAGGTCTCGCTCGCCGCGTGCCGGACCTTCGCGGGGCGGCTCGCGGCCGCGTACGGGCGCCCGGCCGCTCGTGCCGGTGAGGAGGGCCTGCGGCTCTTCCCCGACCCGGGGACGCTCGCGGGCGCGCAGGCGGCGGACCTGCAGTCCGCCGTCGGGATCACGGGCGCCCGGGCCCGCACGCTGCTCGCGCTCGCGGAGGCCTGCGCGGACGGGTTGACGCTCGCGCCGGACACGGCAGGCGACCCGGTGGCGCTCGCGGACACGCGCGCCCGCCTGCTCGCGCTGCCGGGCGTCGGGCCCTGGACCGTGGACTACCTGTCGGTCAAGGTGCTGGGGGACCGCGACGGGTTCGTGCCCGGGGACCTCGTGCTGCGCAAGGCCCTCGGTGGGATCGACGCGCGCGCCGCGGCCGCGGCGGCGCTGGCGTGGTCCCCCGTGCGGGCGTACGCGCTGTTCCACCTCTGGACGCACACGGCGTACTGACGCCCCGTGCGGACGGCGCGATACTGGACGAAGGACCACCGACCGGAAGGGATGCCCCATGAGCACGGTGACGGCAGGGACGGACGGCACGGGCACCACGAGCGTGACGAGCACCTCGGGCGCCTCGGGCACGGACCCCGACGACGTGCGCGACCAGATCGAGGCCGGCGTCCTGTTCGCCAACGGTCGCCTCGCGGGGCGCCGCTTCGCCTCGCTGGCCGAGGCCCAGGCGTGGGCGCACCCCGAGCTCGGCGACCAGGTCGTCGAGTTCAACCCGGTGTGCGACTGCTCGGTCTGACGCCTCGCTCCGCCCAGCCCGAAGCCGCCGGGCGACCTAGGGTGGGAACGTGACCCGCGAGAGCGCGCCCGACGCCGCCCGCAGCACCGCTGCGCGCGTCGACGTGCCCGCGAGCCCTCCCGCCGACGCCGCCGCCGTCCAGCCCGCCGACGTAGCCCCCGGTCGGACCGGTCCGCCTGCCCCTCGCGGCCTGCGGCATCGGCTCGTCGAGCTGGGCGACGGGTTCTTCTTCGTCTTCGCGGGCCTCGCCGCCGTGTGGCTCGCGTGGCTCGTGCTGAGCGAGTCGATCCACCTCGGCTGGTTCGCGATCCTCTACGTCGTCGCCGTGTGGCTCGTCATCGCCTACCTCGCCCTGCCGCGGCTGCACCGGATCCTCACGACGCTCTACGTGCCCGAGTACTTCATCGGCCGCACGCGCACCGCCAACGGGTTGCTGGGCGACCCGGTCAACCTCGCGCTGCTGGGGGACGAGGCGCAGGTCCGGGCCGCGATGGAGGCCGCAGGGTGGACGCTCGCCGACGACGTCACGCTCGCCTCGAGCGGACGCATCGTCGCGGCCACGCTCGGCCGGCGCAGCTACGACCAGGCGCCCGTGAGTCCCCTGTTCCTGTTCGGGCGCCAGCAGGACTTCGCGTTCCAGCAGGAGGTCGAGGGGAACCCGTCTCGCCGCCACCACATCAGGTTCTGGCGCTGCCCGCCGGGCTGGCCGCTCCCGGGCGGACGTCGCGTCGACTGGCTCGCGGCCGGGACGTACGACCGGTCGGTGGGCTTCTCCCTGTTCACGCTCCAGGTGACGCACAAGATCGAGGCCGACACCGACGAGGAGCGCGACCACGTCGTGGCGACGCTGCTCGGGGCCGACGTCGGCGTCGAGGTCGAGGTCATCGAGGACTTCTCGACCGGGTACCACGCACGCAACGGCGGCGGCGACGCGATCCGCACCGACGGCGACCTCCCCGTCGCGGACGTCCGGGGCGTCGCGGTCCCGGCGACGTCCGCAGCGGGACCCGACGGTGCGAACGCCGCCACCGAGCGCCCGACGCGCCGACCCGCGGCCACCACGGTCGGTGCGCTGCTCGTCGTGCTGGGGGTCGTGGCCGACCTGGTCTGGCTCGCGAACCTCGCGCTGCACTGGGACCAGACGCTGCGCTCGCTCTTCCTGGGCGGCAGCGTGACCCAGGCCGACATCGACGAGGCGTCCGGCCCGCTGCTGGTCCTGGTGGTGGTGCTGCTCTCGCTCGTCGCGCTGTTCCAGCTCTTCCTGGCCTGGCGCGTCCTCAGAGGCCGCAACTGGGCGCGGGACCTCGTCATGGTGCTCGCCGCGATCAGCACGACGTCGTCGTTCGTGGGGTGGGCCGTGTCCGGGAACCAGATCACGCTGAGCACCACGCTGCTCACCGTGGCGCTCGACATCCTGATGCTGCTCACGCTCTCGAGCCGGGACGCCGCGGCGTACGCGCGGGACGCACGTGCCGAGCGCCGGCTCCGGCGCGAGCGGCGCCGTGCCGGAGGGCGCGGCTAGTCGAAGTTCGGGTCGCCGTTGATGTTGAACGTGTCGGCGACCCACGGGAAGACCCAGGTGAACAGGACGGCCACGACCGCCGCCACCAGGACGAGCGACTGCAGCACCTGCCAGAAGCGGTTGCCCGGCAGGTGCCGGAAGATCCACCCGTACATCACTGCACCCCCGGGTCGTTGAGGACTTGCTCGGGCATACCGTCGGCGCGGTCCATCCAGCCGACGAACGTCGCGTAGGTGATCCACCGGTGGGAGTTGCCGAACTCCCCGAGCGTGGGGGAGTGGCACGTCGTGAGGGTCAGGATCCGCTCGGTCGGCTCGACGCCCGGCTGGTTGGGCACGGGGGCGAGGACCTCGACCTGGCTCGGCAGGACGATCTCGTGGCTCGTGACCTCGTACACGTACCAGGTCGTCGCGGTCTCGACGATGACCTGGTCACCCTCGACGAGCTCATTGACGAACCGGAACGAGTTGCCGTACGTGCGCCGGTGCCCGGCGAGCGCGAAGTTGCCGACCTCACCGACCTGCTGGGTCTGCACGTAGTGCCCCGCGACGGCCTTGTTCAGCAGCGCGGTCGTGGTGCCCTGGACGATCGGCATGGTGTTGTCGGTCTTGCCGTACCAGGTGGGGACGATGAGCGCGCCGATCGTCTCGCCCTCGGCGACCGCCTCGGGGACCGGCGGGGCGTCGGTGCGCAGCTCGGCGGCGACCTCCGGAGCCGGCGGAAGCGTCTCCTGGAACTCGGTCATGATGGTCGACGCCGCCTGGCTCGACTGGACCGTGGTCCACCACAGCTGCCACACCACGAACAGGCCGACGACGATGCCGAGCGTGATCAGCAGCTCGCCCAGCACGCCGAACGTCGTGGAGACGGCGCCACCACCCGAGCGGCCGCGCGTGCGATGGCTGGTGTGCCTCACGAACCCTCTTCTCCCGATCGAGCCACGGCGACCCTGTCGGATCGACTTCACAGCCTAGTCGGTCGGGCCGCTCCCGGAGGCGCGCGCGGGAGGGGGAGTCGGGGCAGCAACAACGAAGCGGACCTGGTTTCCCTGGTCCGCTTCGCGGTTCGCTGTCTCAACGAGTGTCCGGAGGGGGACTTGAACCCCCACGCCCGATAAAGGGCACTAGCACCTCAAGCTAGCGCGTCTGCCATTCCGCCACCCGGACGGGTGTCCTGCTGCCGGTGTCGCCACCGGGTCTCGCACAACGAAGCGGACCTGGTTTCCCTGGTCCGCTTCGCGGTTCGCTGTCTCAACGAGTGTCCGGAGGGGGACTTGAACCCCCACGCCCGATAAAGGGCACTAGCACCTCAAGCTAGCGCGTCTGCCATTCCGCCACCCGGACAGGTGTCAGGTCCCGGCGTTCCCGCCGGGGGCCTTGCGGGGAAAAACATAACACGTCTCGGGCACCGAGCGTGCATCCGGCCCGTGGGGCAGACTGGGGAGCGTCCCCGGGCCCGTCGCACCGGTCGGTGCAGGTCAGGGGCGGTTTCATCGTCAAACCGACAGCGGATGGGGTGCTCGTGGCTGAGGACAAGGACGCAGGACCCGACGACGTCACGGCGTCGAGCCCGGGGAGCGGGGCCGACCGCCCGGCGGCGTCCGTCAAACACCTGGCCGGGCTGAGCCCTGCGGCCAAGAAGGTCGCGGGCGCGCGCCGCAACCCGTCGGTCGTGGGGGCCGACGACTCCGTGCCGGCGTGGCTGCGCACGAGCGCGGGCTGGTCGTGGCGGATCCTGCTGCTGGTCGCGGCGGTCGGCCTGGTCTTCTTCGCGACGTCCCAGGTGCAGATCGTCTTCATCGCGGTCTTCCTGGCCCTGGTCATCACCTCGGTCCTGAATCCCGTGACCGACTGGTACGCCAAGATCATGCCGCGCGGGCTCGCGACGGGCCTCGCGCTCCTGTCGGCCTTCCTGGTGCTCGGCGGGCTGCTGACGTACGTCATCACGTCGGTCGCGGGCCAGTGGGAGAGCCTCGCGGGGCAGTTCAACACCGGCATCGAGAAGATCTTCGACTTCCTGGAGAACGGGCCGCTGCCCGTGACGATCACCCCGCAGGACATCGAGACCTGGATAGAGAACGCCCGCACGTGGATCACCGAGCACGGCGGCGACATCGCGAGCCAGGCCGCGGCGAGCGCGGGCTCGGTCTTCGAGGCGTTCGCGGTCCTGGCTCTCGCGATCTTCTGCACCATCTTCTTCCTGGCACGCGGCAAGGATATGTGGACGTGGTTCCTCAACCAGCTCCCGTCCCGCTCGCGCGAGACCTGGACGCTGGCCGGAGGAGCGGGCTGGTACACGTTCTCCGGCTACGCCCGGGGCACGGTCATCATCGCCCTGGTGGACGGGATCCTCGCCGCCATCGTCCTGGTGGTCCTCGGGGTGCCGCTCGCTGCGCCGCTCGCGGTCCTGGTGTTCATCGGCGCGTTCATCCCCCTCATCGGCGCCCCGGCCGCGATGGTCATCGCGATGGTCGTCGCGCTGGCGGCGAACGGCATCGTCAACGCCGCGCTCGTCGGCATCTTCATCGCCCTCATCGGCCAGTTCGAGGGGCACATCCTGCAGCCCCTGGTGATGGGCAAGCAGGTCTCGCTGCACCCGGTCGTGGTGGCGCTCGCGGTGACGTCCGGGACGTTCATCGCGGGCATCCTCGGTGCGGTCGTGTCCGTGCCGCTCGTCGCGGTCGCGTGGGCGGTGTTCAGCAGGCTGCGACGCAAGGACCCGCCCATGGAGAAGGAGATCCCCACGGCCAAGGAGATCGCGCTCTCCGGCAAGGAACGCTCCTCGAACGGCTCGAACGGCTCGAACGGCTCGAACGGCAAGGGGAGCGACAAGGAGGCGACGGCCGACGCCTGAGGCGGGCGTCGTCGTCGGGCAGGAGGACGGCCCGACGACGCCGCTCGCCTCGCGCGGCCGGCGCCCGCGCGACAGCACCAGGACGAGCGGCGCAAATCGCTCGCCGCTCCGGCCGGCGGCCTGCCACAGTTCTCGCCATGAGCACGAACACCACGAAGAACGCGGCGACCCGCCTGACCCCGACCCTGTGGAGCTGGGCCTCGATCCTCGACGACGGCGCCCGCGAGCAGGCAGAGCGCACGTCGACCATGCCCTTCGTCCACCCGCACCTCGCCCTCATGCCCGACGCGCACCTGGGCCTGGGCGCGACCGTGGGCTCCGTGATCCCCACGCTGCGCTCGATCATCCCCGCCGCGGTCGGCGTCGACATCGGCTGCGGCATGGTCGCCGTCCGGACCCGGTACACGGCCGCCGACGTCGCGGGGCCCGCGCTGCGCGACCTGCGGCTCGCGATCGAGAAGGCCGTGCCGACGAGCGCCGGCTCCTACAACCAGCGCCTGACCGACACGGCGACGGCTCGCGTCGCCGAGCTCGAGGCGCTCGCGGACAAGGCGGGGTTCGATCCCGCGCGGTACGCCGGGAACTGGCGCCTGCAGCTCGGTTCGCTGGGGTCCGGGAACCACTTCATCGAGGTCAGCCTCGACGAGGAGGACCGGGTCTGGTTCTTCCTGCACTCGGGGTCGCGCGGCGTGGGCAACAAGATCGCGCAGCACCACATCGCGGTCGCGCGCGAGCTCATGACCCGGTACTGGATCGACCTGCCGGACAAGGACCTCGCGTACCTCGTCGAGGGCACCGACGAGTTCTGGGCGTACATCCGCGAGCTGCGGTGGGCCCAGCACTTCGCGCTGCTCAACCGCGAGGAGATGATGGACCGCGTCGTGGCCGCGTTCGACGCCTGGTCGGGGCTCGCCCCGGTCGAGGAGGCCGAGCGCATCAACTGCCACCACAACTTCACCGAGCGCGAGCACCACTTCTCGAAGGACGTGTGGGTCTCGCGCAAGGGCGCGATCCGTGCCCGCGAGGGCGACCCGGGGCTCATCCCGGGGTCCATGGGCACCGCGTCGTACGTCGTCGTGGGCAAGGGGCACCCGCTCGCGCTCGACTCCGCGCCGCACGGGGCGGGGCGCGAGTACTCGCGGAGCAAGGCGCGCAAGACGTTCACGCACGACCAGCTCCGCGAGGCCATGGCCGGGATCGAGTACCGCGACACCGACGCGTTCATCGACGAGATCCCGGCCGCCTACAAGTCGATCGACCGGGTCATGCAGGACGCGGCGGACCTCGTCGAGGTCCGCCACACCCTGCGGCAGATCGTCAACGTCAAGGGCGACTGACCTGTCGCCCTGGGGTGCCGAGAACGGGGTTGAGATCGTCTCCGGGTCGGAAACGGCCTCAACCCCGTTCTCGGCACCGGGGCCCGGCCCGACGGCGGAGCGCCCCCTCGACGAGGGTGCGCTTCCGGGCGCTCGACGCGCGCGATCCGCGTGCACGCGACACGCTGACGGCATGAGGATCGGGATACCTGCCGAGGTCAAGAACAACGAGTTCCGCGTCGCGCTGACCCCCGCGGGCGCCCATCACCTGGTCGCGGCGGGGCACGAGGTCCTGGTCCAGGCGGGTGCCGGGACAGGCTCGGCCATCTCCGACGAGGACTTCACGTTCGCGGGCGCGCAGGTCCTGGGCACGGCCGAGGAGGTCTGGGGGCGCGCCGAGCTCGTCTGCAAGGTCAAGGAACCCGTGCCGAGCGAGTACCCGTTGCTGCGCGACGACCTGCTGCTGTTCGCCTACCTCCACCTGGCCGCCGACCCCCTCGGCACGGCCGCGCTGCTCGACGCCGGGACCACCGCGGTCGCCTACGAGACCGCCCAGGCGCCCGACGGCTCCCTGCCGCTCCTCGCACCCATGAGCGAGGTGGCCGGGCGCATGGCGACCCAGGTCGGGGCCTACCACCTGATGCGACCCGCGGGCGGCTCGGGCGTGCTGCTCGGCGGCGTCCCCGGCAGCAGGCCGGGACGCGTCGTGATCCTCGGTGGCGGGACCGCCGGCCGGCACGCGGCCGAGATCGCCGTCGGGATGCGCGCCGAGGTCACGATCCTCGACCTGTCGCTGCCCGTGCTGCGCGCGCTCGACCAGGAGTTCGCGGGGCACGTGCGGACCGTCGCGTCGAGCGCTTACGCGATCGAGCAGGAGGTGCTCACGGCCGACCTGGTGATCGGTGCGGTGCTCGTCGCGGGGGCCAGGGCGCCGCGCCTCGTCACGAACGACCTCGTGTCCCGCATGAAGCCCGGCTCGGTGCTCGTCGACATCGCCGTCGACCAGGGCGGGTGCTTCGAGGACACCCGCCCCACCACGCACGACGAGCCCACCTTCCGGGTGCACGGCTCCACGTTCTACTGCGTCGCGAACATGCCCGGCGCGGTCCCCGTGACCAGCACGCACGCCCTGACGAGCGCGACCCTGCCGTACCTCGCGCTCCTCGCGGACGGCGGGACGAGCGCGCTGCGCAGCGTCCCGCTGCTGCGCAGCGGGCTGACGACCGTGTCCGGGACCCTCGTCAACGAGCAGGTGGGCGCCGCGCTCGACCTGTCCTGGACGCGCGCCGAGGACGTCCTGGGGGACTAGCTCCGGTCGCTTCCCGAAATGCCCTGTCGGCCCTCATGGCGTGGTGGCATGCTGTCCGGATGGAACCTTTCGTCCTCGCCAACGAACGCGTCCACCTCGCCATGCCCACCGCGACGGACGTCGACCGCATCACCGAGCTCTGCCAGGGAGCGGAGATCGCCGCGTGGACCACCGTGCCCAGCCCGTACACGCGCGCCGACGCAGCGTCCTTCATCGAGGAGATCGTGCCCGAGGCGTGGCGCACGGGGCGGGGGAGCACGTGGGCGATCCGCCGCCCGGACGCCCCGGACGCTCCCGTCCTGGGCATGGTCGGGATCACCCTGGACCCCGCGCCCACGCGCGAACGATCGGCCGAGATCGGGTACTGGCTCGCGCCCGAGGCGCGGGGCGAGGGGCTCATGTCGGAGGCCGCCCGCCTCGTGGTCGACTGGGCGTTCGACCCCGAGGGCCTGGGGCTCTCGCGCATCGTCTGGACCGCGTACACCGGCAACTGGGCCTCGCGCCGCGTCGCGTGGCGGCTCGGGTTCCGGGTCGAGGGCACGGTGCGGGGCTTCGGCATCCAGCGGGGCGCACGTCGGGACGCGTGGATCGGGACGTTGCTCGCCGGCGACCCGCGCGAACCGGTCGAGCCGTGGCCGTCCGCCGAGGCAGGGGACCACGCGGGCCAGACGCGGGCACGCTGACCTCGCCGGGAATGATGTCGTGAGCCGGGCGCCCGCCGGGTGAAGATAGGACGCATGACGAGCACCCTCGACCCGGCCAACCCGTTCGCCGCGGCGTCCACCCTCCCGTACCAGCTCCCCGACTTCACGACGATCCGCGAGGAGCACTACCTCCCCGCCCTCCGCGCCGGCATGGAGGCCGAGCGTGCGGAGGTCGAGGAGATCGTCACCAACCCCGAGGCGCCCACGGTCGCCAACACGCTCGAGGCCCTCGAGTCCGCGGGCCAGCTCCTGACCCGCGCGGTCACGGTCTTCTACAACGTCGCGAGCGCCGACTCGACGCCGGGACTCGAGGACATCGAGGAGACCGTCGCGCCCGAGCTGTCGGCGCACCACGACGCGATCTACATGGACGCACGTCTCTACGGGCGCGTCCGCGCCCTGCAGGACGCCGTCGACGCCGGTGAGCTCACGCTCGAGGCGGACACGGCCTGGCTCCTGCACACGCTGCTGGTCGACTTCCGCCGCTCGGGCATCGAGCTCGACGCCGCCGACCAGGACCGGCTGCGCGAGCTCAACGGGAAGCTGACCTCGCTCGAGGCCGCGTTCGGCCGCAAGCTGCTCGCGGGCGCCAACGCCGCGAGCGTCCTGGTCGACGACGCCGCCGAGCTCGAGGGCCTGCCCGAGGACGCGATCGCGGCCGCGGCCGCCGCGGCCGCGACGCGCGGTCACGAGGGCAAGTACCTCCTGGAGATGCAGCTGCCCACGCAGCAGGGCGTCATCGCGTCGCTCGCTCGCCGCGAGACCCGCGAGCGCGTCCAGCAGGCGTCCATGACGCGTGGCGCCACGGCCGACGACAACGACACGCGCCAGATCGTTCTCGACCTCGCGCGCCTGCGCGCCGAGCACGCGCGGCTCCTCGGGTACGACCACCACGCGTCGTACATCGCCGAGGACGCGACGGCCAAGACGACCGACGCCGTCAACGCGATGCTCTCGCGCCTCGCGCCTGCCGCGGTCGCGAACGCCCGCCGTGAGGCCGGGGACCTCGAGGTCGCGCTCGCCCGCGAGGCCGGCGACGACGCCGAGCTGCGCGCCTCGGACTGGGCGTACCTCGCCGAGCAGGTCCGCAAGGAGCGCTACTCGCTCGACGACGCCGCGCTGCGTCCCTACCTCGAGCTCGACCGGGTCGTGACCGACGGCGTGTTCAAGGCCGCGAACCTGCTCTACGGCATCTCGTTCGCCGAGCGCACGGACCTCGTGGGCTACCACCCCGACGTCCGCGTGTTCGAGGTCTTCGACGGCCCGGTCGGCGAGCGCGACCAGGGCCTCGGGCTGTTCCTCGCCGACTTCTACACGCGCGAGTCCAAGCGGGGCGGAGCGTGGATGAACAACCTCGTCGACCAGAACCACCTGCTCGACCAGCCGCCCGTCGTCGTGAACAACCTCAACATCGTCAAGCCTCCGGCGGGCGAGCCGACGCTGCTCGTGTGGGACGAGGTCATCACGCTCTTCCACGAGTTCGGCCACGCGCTGCACGGCCTGTTCTCGGACGTGCGCTACCCGTCGCAGTCGGGCACCGAGGTGCCTCGCGACTTCGTGGAGTACCCCTCGCAGGTCAACGAGATGTGGGCCTGGGAGCCCACGATCCTCACGTCCTACGCGGTCCACCACGTCACGGGCGAGCCCATGCCGGCCGAGTGGGCCCGGACCATGCTCGCCTCGCGCCTGTTCAACGAGGGCTTCGGGACGACCGAGTACCTCGCGGCCGCGCTGCTCGACCAGGCCTGGCACCAGCTCGCCCCCGAGCAGGTCCCCACGACCGTCGACGAGGTCCTGCCGTTCGAGGCCGCGGCGCTCGACGCGGCCGGGGTCGCTTTCGCACCCGTGCCGCCCCGCTACCGCACGACGTACTTCAACCACGTGTTCGGTGGTGGCTACTCGGCCGGCTACTACTCCTACATCTGGTCCGAGGTCCTCGACGCCGACACCGTGACCTGGTTCGAGGAGAACGGTGGCCTGAACCGGGCCAACGGCGACGCGTTCCGCAAGAAGCTGCTCGCACGCGGCGGCTCGGTCGACCCCATGGTCGCGTTTGCGGACCTGCGTGGCCGCGACCCGGAGATCGCGCCGCTCCTGACGCGTCGCGGGCTCGACGCGTAGTCCCCGCTCCATCGCGCTCCCGAGCGCCGAGGTGGCCCCAGGTCCACCTCGGCGCTCGGGCGCCCGGAGCGCGCCAGGGTCGGTTCAGGGGCCAGGTGGGGGACACCCCCGATGTGCCCGACGGTGGGCCCTGCCTAGCCTGGGGTGAGCCGCACCGGGCGTCCGCACGACAGCGACCCGCTCACCGCGGCACCACAGCCACCTTGGGAGCATCGCACCGACATGACCGCCACCCCCGACGACGACGCCGTCGCCTCTGCGACCACCGCCGAGGCGGACGGTCCCGTCGGGCCTGCGCCCCGCCGTCGGCGCCGCTGGGTGGTCGTCGTGGGGGTGCTCGTCGCCCTCGTCGCCGGTGGGATCGCCGGCGGCGTCGCCGTAGCCTTCTCGCGCGGTGCGACCTCGACGGCCGGCGAGGTCGAGTTCACACGGCCCCTCGCGATCCCGCCGCTCGCGACCTCGACCGTCGAGGACGGGGTCCGGGTCTTCACGCTCGACCTGCAGGAGGGCGAGACGGACCTGGGCCAGGGCGGTCCCACCCCGACCCTCGGCGTCAACGGCTCGTTCCTGGGCCCGACGGTGCGCGCGGCGCGCGGCGAGCAGGTCCGGATCGACGTCACGAACTCGATGACCGAGACCAGCACGCTGCACTGGCACGGCATGAAGCTGCCCGCGGTCATGGACGGCGGCCCGCACCAGCAGGTCGAACCGGGGCAGACGTGGTCGCCGACCTGGACGATCGACCAGCCCGCCGCGACGCTCTGGTACCACCCGCACCTGCACGGACGAACCGCCGACCACGTGTACCGGGGCCTGGCCGGTCTCTTCCTGCTCGACGAGCCCGCAGGGTCGCCCGAGGCTGCGGTCCAGGGCGCCCTGCCGCACGAGTACGGCGTCGACGACGTCCCGCTCGTCGTCCAGGACAAGAAGTTCCACGCCGACGGCAGGCTCGACGACGCGGACCCGTTCCTGTCGAGCACGGGGGTGCGGGGCTCGGTCGTCCTCGTGAACGGCACCGCGAACCCCTACCTCGACGTCACGACCGAGCGGATCCGGCTGCGGATCCTCAACGGCTCCAACGCGCGCGTCTACGCCTTCGGGTTCGACGACGGCCGCGACCTCCAGGTGGTCGGCTCCGACGGCGGTCTCCTGGACGGGCCCGTCACGACCGACCGCCTCCAGCTCTCCCCGGGGGACCGCGCCGAGGTCGTGGTCGAGGTCTCGCCGGGAGAGCGGGCCGTGCTGCGCAGCTTCCCGCAGGAGCTCGGCGCGAACCCGTTCACCGTGCGGTTCTCCGGCGGTGACGACACGCTCGACGTCCTCGAGCTGCGGGCCGCAGCCGAGCTGGCGCCGTCGGCCCCCGTGCCGGCCGTGCTGGGGGTCCTGCCCGTCGCGGACGAGGACGCCTCGACCGTCACGCGCCGCTTCGAGCTCTCGGGAACCTCGATCAACGACCAGGACATGGACCTTCGCCGCATCGACGAGGTCGTCGACGCCGGCGCGACCGAGGTCTGGGAGGTCACGGGACTCGACGACACCCCGCACAACTTCCACGTCCACGACGCGCAGTTCCAGGTGCTCGACGTCTCGGGAGCCCCTCCGCCCCTCGAGCTCCAGGGCTGGCAGGACACCGTCTACGTCCGCCCGGGCAAGGTCACCCGGCTCCTGGTCACGTTCGGCGCGACCCCCGACGCCGACAGCCCCTACATGTTCCACTGCCACCTGCTCCGCCACGAGGACCAGGGGATGATGGGGCAGTTCGTGGTCGTGGACCCGGCGGCAGTCGCGGGTACGGCGGGACGCCCCGCCCCGGGGGACCTGCTGCCCGGGGTGAGCGACGACGTCGGGCACGAGGACGGGCACACGGACGCAGCGCCGCGGGGCGGGAGCGGTCCGCGGCTCCCGGCCCAGGGGAGCGTGGGCCACTCCACCCGCGACCACGGCTGAGGTCCGACCACAGCCCGGTCGGGCGCGTGCCCACGGGGCGAGACACCCCGGGAATGCCCCGGAGCGTGCCGCGACAGCGGGTACCGTGTGGCCATGACGAGCCACGCCCACCCCGCGAACCCGCCGCAGACCCACCCGACCGCCGAGCAGGAGGTCGCCCGCATCTGCCAGGAGCTGCTGCGCATCGACACCTCCAACTTCGGGGACGGGTCGGGGCCCGGTGAGCGCGCCGCCGCGGAGTACGTCATGGCCTCGCTCCACGAGGTCGGGCTGAGCCCCGAGCTGTTCGAGTCCGCGCCGGGGCGCGCGAGCGTCGTCGTGCGCCTGCCGGGGCAGGACCCCACACGGCCCGCGCTCGTCCTGCACGGGCACCTCGACGTCGTGCCCGCCCAGGCCTCCGACTGGTCGGTCGACCCGTTCGCGGGCGAGGAGAAGGACGGGCTCCTGTGGGGGCGCGGCGCGGTCGACATGAAGGACATGGACGCGATGATCCTCGCGGTCGTGCGCCAGATGGTCCGTGAGGGACGCCAGCCCGCCCGTGACGTCGTCGTCGCGTTCTTCGCCGACGAGGAGGCCGGCGGCACGTACGGCGCGAGCTGGGCCGTCGACCACCGCCCCGAGATCTTCGAGGGTGCGACCGAGGCCATCAGCGAGGTCGGCGGCTTCTCGGTCGACATCGACGGCAAGCGTGCCTACCTGCTCCAGACCGCGGAGAAGGGCATCGCCTGGCTGAAGCTCGTCGCCGACGGTCGTGCCGGGCACGGCTCGCAGGTCAACACCGACAACGCCGTGACGCACCTCGCGGCCGCGGTCGCGCGCATCGGCGCCTACCAGTGGCCCTACACGATCACCCCGACCGTCGACGCGCTGCTGCGCGGCGTCGCCGAGCTCACGGACCTGCCGTACGACCCCCGCGACGAGGCGAGCATCGACGCGCTCGTCGCGGCCCTCGGTCCCGCCTCGCGGTTCGTCGGCGCGACCGTGCGCCACACGTCCAACCCGACCCAGCTCGACGCGGGCTACAAGGCCAACGTGATCCCCGGCCGGGCCGAGGCCGCGATCGACGCGCGCCTGCTGCCGGGCCACGAGGACGAGGGCTTCGCGGTCATCGAGGGCCTCGTGGGCGAGCACGTGCGCATCGAGCCCATCCACCGCGATATCTCGCTCGAGGTGCCCTTCGAGGGCGACCTGGTGGACGCCATGATCGCGTCCCTGCACGCCGAGGACCCCGGCGCGACGGTCCTGCCGTACACGCTCTCCGGTGGCACCGACAACAAGTCGCTCGCGCGCCTGGGCATCACGGGCTACGGCTTCGCCCCGCTCCAGCTCCCCGCGGACCTGGACTTCTCCGGGATGTTCCACGGCGTCGACGAGCGTGTCCCCGTCGAGTCCCTGAAGTTCGGCGTGCGCGTCCTGGACCGGCTCCTGCGGACCTGCTGACCTGGCGCTCGACGCGTCAGAGCGTCGAGCGCACCCGGATGATCTTGCGGCGCAGCCACACGCGGCGCTCGCCGCCCACGTAGAGCCGGGTGCGGTCGAGCTCCCATCGTCCGTACTCGGCCTCCTCCGTCAGGAGGCGGACGGCGTCGTGGCGGCTCACGGACCTGTCGATCGTGAGCACCCGGTACTCGTACTGGCTGCTGGGCTCGGCGCGGGCCACGCGCTGCGGGGGAGGAGTGCTCGCCATGTTCCACCGTCCTCGGGTCGGTCGTGAGCGGGGGAGCCGTGAGCCGTACCTCACTCTCCCGCGCCGGGATTCCGAGTGCCATTGTGCCTCGGGCAGGGCTACCGTCAGGGTATGACCGCTGACCCGCGCGCCGCGCTCGACCGATTCATCGCGGCCCTCGAGGCCCACTACAACGCTGTCGCCGCGCGCCGAGGCGAGGACGATCCCGCGGTCGACGACGCCTACTACGTGCTCGCGGACGCGTACGAGGTGTACGACGAGTCGCTCGCGCAGGTCCACGGCGAGGCCACGCCGTTCTACCTCGCGGAGGACGACGACGAGGACGACGACGACTCGAACGACGACGAGGACGACGAGGACGACGAGGACTCGGACGACGAGAGGGACGGGGACCCGGACGACGACCGGCTCGACGAGGAGTTCGACGAGGTCGACCTCCACGACGGCGCCAGCCGCTGACCGGCCCCGACGGGAGGGGCTACCAGCGCTCGGGGTAGCCGAACGAGAGCGCACTGACGTCGTCGAGCGCGTGGTGGACGGCGTCGGGCAGCTCGAGGTCGCTCGCCGCGAGCGAGGCGCGGAGCTGCGACGGGGTCCGCGCCCCGATGATCGCGCTCGATACGCCGGGGCGCTCCAGGAGCCAGGCCAGGGCGACGTCGAGCGGTGCGCGCCCCAGTCCGTTCGCGGCCGTCACGACGGCCTCGACGATGCCCGACGACGGGCCGTCCAGGTAGGGCTGGACGAACCCGGCCAGGTGCGAGGACGCCCCGCGTGAGTCCGCGGGCAACGAGGTGCGGTACTTGCCCGTGAGCACGCCGCGACCCAGGGGGGACCACGCGAGGACCCCGAAGCCCATCTCGGTCGCGGCGGGCACGACGTCGCGCTCGATCCCGCGCTGCAGCAGCGAGTACTCGAGCTCCACGGCACTGAGCCCGACGTCGCCGCGCGCGTCGAGCGTCGCGGCGGCCCGCGCGGCGGCCCACCCGGGGTGGTTGGACAGACCCACGTAGCGGGCTCGCCCGGTCGTCACGGCCAGGCGCAGGGCCGAGAGCGTCTCGTCGAAAGGCGTCCGGGGGTCCGGGGTGTGCACCAGGAACAGGTCCACGTGATCCGTCCCGAGGCGCGCGAGCGAGGCGTCGAGCGAGTCGAGGAGCGCGCCCCGGGACGCGTCGACGGTGTTGCCGTCCGCGGTCGTGCGGATCCCGGCCTTGGTGCACAGCAGCACGTCGCCCCGGTCGACCTTGCCCGCCGCGAGCAGCGAGCCGATCATCGACTCGCTCGCGCCCCCGCCGTACGAGGCCGCGGTGTCCACCAGGTTGCCGCCTGCGTCGACGAAGTCCCGGAGCTGCTCGGCCGCGTCGATCTCGTCGGTGTCCCGACCCCACGCCATGGTCCCGAGACCCAGCGGCGAGACGCGAAGGCCGGTGCGGCCGAGCTGACGAAGTTCCATGCGCGGCAGGTTACCGGCGAAGAGGTCGCGATGCCCGGAGACAGGGCGCTGCCGGGAGGGTGAGGTCCGTCGCTCTGTCTCGCGCGCGGGTCCCCAGGTGACCGGCCGGTGTCTTGCGCGGGGCCGTGGGGTGTCCACCGGACGACGCTCCGACGACGCTTTCCCCGATCCGGCCTGTCCGGCCGGGCGGGGGCTCGTGGCGCCGGTATCGTGCCCCTCGTGAATGCGTGGGATGCCGTCCTTCTCGGCCTCGTCCAGGGCCTGACCGAGTTCTTGCCCGTCTCCTCGAGCGCGCACCTGCGCATCGTGGGTGAGCTGATCGGCTCGTCGGACCCGGGGGCGGCGTTCACGGCGATCACGCAGATCGGTACCGAGACCGCGGTCCTGCTGTACTTCCGGCGGGACATCGCGACGATCTGCCGAGCCTGGTGGCGTGCGGTGCGGGGCGAGAACGGCACCGACTGGCGTGCCCGGATGGGCAAGGGCGACCACCACGCCGCCATGGCGTGGTTCATCGCACTGGGCTCGGTCCCGATCGTGGTCCTCGGCCTGCTGTTCCAGGACGCGATCGAGGCCTCGCTGCGCAACCTGTACATCACGGCGTTCATGCTCGCCGCGTTCGCGCTGCTGCTCGGGCTCGCGGACCGGGTCGGGGCCAAGCGGAGGACGCTCGACGAGCTGACCCCGCGCCAGGCCGTCGGGTTCGGGCTGGCGCAGGCGCTCGCCCTGGTCCCCGGCGTCTCCCGGTCCGGCGGCACCATCACCGCGGGCCTGCTCATGGGCTTCACACGGGAGGCAGCCGCACGCTACTCGTTCCTGCTCGCGATCCCCGCGGTCCTCGGCTCGGGGTTCTACCAGCTCGCGAAGTCGGTCGCGGCGGACCCCGTGCCCGGCTCGCCGGGCTTCGGGGCGACCCTGATCGCGACGCTCGTGGCGTTCGTCGTCGGCTACCTCGTGATCATCGCGTTCCTGAAGATCGTCTCGACCTTCAGCTACACGCCGTTCGTGATCTACCGGCTCGTGCTCGCGGGAGTCGTGGTCCTGCTGCTCACGTTCGGTGTCCTGCAGCCGCTCGCCTGACCCGCGCCCGCCCGACCCGGTGGGTCGTGCCCGCTACATCCAGCCGACCTTCTTGAACGCCCCGTACAGCCCGCAGCACCCGACCACCATGATCGCGAGCGCCATCGGGTAGCCGAGCGACCAGTGCAGCTCGGGGATGTGGTCGAAGTTCATGCCGTAGATCCCACCGACGATCGTCGGGAACACGAGGATCGCGGCCCAGGCGCTGATCTTGCGCATGTCCTCGTTCTGGCGCACCGAGACCTGCGACAGGTGCACCGAGAGCATGTCGGACAGCAGGTCGTCGTGCGCGTCGAGGTGGCGGTCGATGCGCTCGACCGTCGAGACCAGGCGGTCCATGAGCCGCTTGTCGAACGTGACACGCGACCGTGCGCTGCCCGACACGAGCTCGGGCAGCTCTGCCGTGATGGGCAGCAGCGCCCGCCGGGCCTCGGTGATCTCGCGCTTGAGGTCGTAGATGGGCAGGACGGGGTCGGCGTGCCGCCGGGGCTCGAACACGATCTTCTCGACCTCGGCGACCGCGTCGCCCAGGGCGAGCTCGACGTCGGAGGCGGTCGCCACGAGCGCGAACAGGGCCTCGCCCGCGAGGTGCTGGACGCCCTTGCCGCGCCCGTGCGCCGGGCCCGTCAGGTGCTCGCGCATCCGGTCGTGGACGCCCCCGGAGCCCTTCTCGACCGTCACCACGACGTCCGGCCCCACGAGGATGCAGAAGCTGCCCGTGCTGACCTGCCGGTCCTCCTCCGAGAAGGCCAGGGTCGGGGTCACGACGAGCAGCCAGTCCATGCCGATGTGCTCGACGTGCGCCAGGGGGTGCTTGACGTGCCGCACGTGCACGGGCAGGTGCCCGCGCCCCCACTGCGTGCTCAGGCCGACGCCGAGGGCCTCTGCGGCCTCCACGAAGTCGTCGAGCGTGCGTACCTCGTACCAGCGCGCACCGGCCACCTGGTCGGCCGCCCCCGGCTCGGGTGCGTCCGCGGTACCACCCGGTCCCGTGCGCCCCTGGGCGGGCCGCACGCGCCCGTCGGCCCCCTCGACCCACAGCTCCTTGTAGCGCGTCGGCTCCGAACGCGGCTTCTCGTGGGCGTCCGGCTCGGCGGGTCGGGGGTCGGCGGGGCGTGTGGGTTCGGTCACCCCTGCATTCTTGCCCGACGCCGCAGGCACGCCACCCAGGACGGGCTCGCGGCGCCGTCGGGCAGGCTGGGGCGCCCACGCACGACGACCGTCGAGGAGCCCGGGGCCGTTCGCGGCTAAGGTTGTCGCGTGCACAGCTGGCCCATGCCTCAGATCCCGTCCCTGCCCGGTCGAGGACTCCCGATCCGGGTGCACGACAGCACCACCGGGGAGCTCGTCGTCGCCGCGCAGGGGGACACCGCGACCATGTACGTCTGCGGGATCACCCCGTACGACGCGACCCACATCGGGCACGCCGCGACCTACGTCGCGTTCGACCTCCTGAACCGCGCCTGGCGCGACGCCGGGCACGAGGTCACCTACGCGTCCAACGTGACCGACGTCGACGACCCCCTGCTCGAACGCGCGACCGCGAAAGGCGTCGACTGGTGGGACCTCGCCGTCGAGCAGACCGCCCTGCTCGCCGAGGACATGACGGCGCTCGGCGTCGTGCCCCCCGACGTGTACCGGGGCGCGGTCGAGGCCATCCCGGACGTCGTGCAGGCCGTCGAGGCCCTCATCGAGGACGGCTTCGCGTACCGCGTGCCCGTCGAGCCCGGAGCAGGCGGCGACACCCCCGAGCTCGGCGACGTGTACGCCGACCTCAGCGCCGACGCGCGCTTCGGTGCCGTGTCGCGGTTCAGCCGTGAGGACATGCTGCGCCTGTTCGGCGAGCGCGGCGGAGACCCCGAGCGCGACGGCAAGAAGGACCCGCTCGACCCGCTGCTCTGGCGACGCGAGCGTGCGGGCGAGCCCACCTGGGACGGCGCGAGCCTCGGCACCGGGCGCCCCGGCTGGCACATCGAGTGCGCCGTCATCGCGCGCGACGGACTGGGCCTGCCCTTCGACATCCAGGGCGGGGGAGCGGACCTGCTCTTCCCCCACCACGAGATGTCGACCTCGCACGACCGCCTGCTCGACCACGGGTTCGGTGCGCGCAACCACGTCCACGCTGGTCTCGTCGCCTACCAGGGCGAGAAGATGAGCAAGTCGCGCGGGAACCTCGTGTTCGTCTCGCGGCTGCGCGCCACGGGCGTCGACCCCATGGCCATCCGCCTGGCCCTGCTCGCGCACCACTACCGCTCCGAGTGGGAGTGGACCGACACCGACCTCCCCGCCGCCGTCGAGCGCCTCGAGCGGTGGCGCTCAGCGGTCTCGGGCAACGGTGGCCCCGACGCCGACGCGACGCTCGCGGCCGTCCGGGCGGCGCTCGCGGACGACCTCGACGCCCCCACCGCGCTCGCCGCGGTCGACGCGTGGGCCGACGTCTCGCTCGCCGACGGGCGCGACACCTCGGCCGACACCGAGGGCGCGCCCGGCGTGATCTCGCGCGCGGTCAACGCGCTGCTCGGCGTGCGGCTCTAGTCCCTGCGCGTCACCGCTCCGTGCGTGACGACGGCCCGTGGCTCCCCCTGGGGAGCCACGGGCCGTTCGTCGTGCCGGGCGTGCGTGCCGGGCGGACGGGGCCGTGCTCAGGCGAGCGGGCCGCCCGTGCCGTCGTCCCGGCGCTTGAGGTAACGCTCGAACTCGCGCGCGATGGCCTCGCCGCTCGCCTCGGGCAGCTCGGCCGTGTCCTTGGCCTCCTCGAGCTGGTGGACGTACTCCGCGATCTCCTCGTCCTCCGCGGCGAGCTCGTCGACGCCGTGCTGCCACGCCTCGGCCTCCTCCGGGAGGTCGCCCAGCGGGATCGGGTCGGACAGCAGCTCCTCGACCCGGGACAGGATCGCGATGGTCGCCTTGGGTGAGGGCGGGTTCGCGACGTAGTGCGGCACCGCGGCCCACAACGACACGGACTGCATGCCTCGCTCCGCGGCGGCGTGCTGGAGGACGCCCACGATCCCCGTCGGCCCCTCGTACGAGTTGGGCTCGACGTCGAGGACCGCGCGCAGGCCTGCGCTCTCGGACGTCGCGGTCATGGGGATGGGGCGGGTGTGGGGCACGTCGGCGAGCAGCGCCCCCAACGTCACGACCGTCGTGACCCCCTCGCGCTCGGCGAGGTCGAGCAGCTCGCGGCAGTACCGGCGCCAGCGCATCGACGGCTCGATGCCGTGGACCAGCAGGACGCGGCGCCCGCTGCCCGGGGCCGTGGCCGCGACGATCTTGGTCGCGGGCCAGCTGATCTCGCGGCGGCCGTCCTCCCCGGTCGTGACGACCGGCCGGATCACCTGGAAGTCGTGGTACTCCTCGGGGTCCAGCTCCGCGAGGTCCTGGGCGTCCCAGAGGTCGTGCAGGTGCAGGAGCGCCGCAGTCGCGGCGCTGCCGGCATCGTTCCACCCCTCGAATGCGGCGAGCATGACCGTCTGGCGGTGCTCGGCCGGCTCGGCCGGGAGTGTCGGCTCGGGCAGGTCGGCCGGGTCGAGCGGTTCCCTGGTCTCGTTCATCGTCCCAGCCTAGGACGCCGGAGGTCCGGCGGCTGACGCGGCGGCCCGGTGCGCTCGTCGCCCGTCGCAGCAGGGAGGCGCGCGTGGGCCGCGGCAGGACCGCCAGCTAGGGTGGCAGGACGGCCACGAACCGTTCCCCGAAGCATGGAGTACTCGTTGAACCCCCTGGAATCACCCGATCTCGCACGCCCCGACGCCGCCTCCCGTGAGGCGCTCGTCCTGCCGCAGGCCGTCCTGTGGGACATGGACGGCACCCTGGTCGACACCGAGCCCTACTGGATCGCCGCCGAGCACGAGCTCGTCGAGGCGCACGGCGGGACCTGGTCGCACGAGCAGGCGATGCAGATGGTCGGCAACCCGCTCATCGAGTCGGCCAGGATCCTCCAGGCCGAGGGCGTCGACCTGCCGGCCGAGCAGATCATCGACTTCCTCATCTCGCGCGTGATCGCGCAGGTCGAGGTCGAGGTCCCGTGGCAGCCCGGCGCGCGCGAGCTGCTGGCCGAGCTGCGCGAGCGCGGGGTGCCGTGCGCGCTGGTCACGATGTCGTACCGCTCGCTCGCCGAGCCCGTCGTCGGGATGACCCCGCCCGGGTCGTTCGAGACGCTCGTGTGCGGGGACGAGGTCACGCACGGCAAGCCCCACCCCGAGCCCTACCTCGTGGCGGCCGAGCGCCTGGGCGTCGACGTCACGCGCTGCGTCGCGATCGAGGACTCGCCCACGGGCATCGGGTCCGCCCGCGCGGCAGGGGCCGCGACGCTGGGCGTCGAGGCCGTCGTCCCCGTGCCGGTCCTGCCCGGGCTGAGCCGGACGCCGTCGCTCGCCCTCGTGGACGTCGACACGCTCGCGCGCATCCTCGCAGGTGACGTGGTCGACCTCATCGAGGACTGAGGCGCGCTCGGCGTCGGTCCGGGCGCACACCGCACGGTCCGGACGTGTGGCACCGGTACGACGGGGGCCACTCCGGTCCGGATGCGTGTTCTGCGGAGCACCAACAATCGTTGGTGCTCCGCAGAACACAGACCCTGGGGTCCCGACGCTCAGGGCTTCGTCCGCGCCGTGGCCGGGGTGCCAGTGCTCCCGCCGTGCTCCCCTCGTGCACGGCCCGAGCCAGTTCGGCCCGACCGCTCGACGCGTCCTACGACGCCACGGCCTCCGGCGCGATGCCGAGCGCGAGCTCGACCGCACCCTCGGGGATCTCCGGGGGCGTCCCGCCGAACTGCGGGCAGACGGCCTGGTACGCGCACCACCCGCACAGCGGGGTCCTGCGTGGGGTCCACTGCCCGGTACGTGCGGCCTGCGTGATGGTCGACCAGAGCGTGCGCACCTGCTCCTCGACCGCGAGGAGGTCCGCCTCCTGCGGCTCGGCGCGCAGCACCTGGCCGTCGCCCAGGTAGACGAGCTGGAGCATCTTGGGGATCTCGCCCCGCTCGCGCCACAGGACGAGGCCGTAGAAGCGCATCTGGAACAGGGCCGAGCCCTGGTACTGCGGGCGAGGCGACTTGCCCGTCTTGTAGTCGACGACCCGCATCGCGCCGTTCGGGGCGAGGTCGAGCCGGTCGACGATGCCGCGCAGCAGCGGGCCGTCCTCGAGCTGGGTCTCGACGAACATCTCACGCTCGGCGGGTTCGAGGCGGTTGGGGTCCTCGAGCGTGAAGTAGGTCCCCAGGAGGTTCCCCGCGCCGTCGAGCCAGGCCTGCACCCCGCCGTCGACCCCAGCAGCGCCTCCGGCGAACAGCTCCGCGTACCGCGGCTCGGCCTGCTGCAGCCGCTCCCACTCGCCGGGCAGCATGGCCTGCGCGGCCGCGAGGGTGCGCTCGCCCAGCGGGGCGTCGTACAGGCGCTCGAGCACCGAGTGCACCAGGGTGCCGCGTGCGGCGGCCGAGCTGGGGGGCTCGGGCAGCTTGTCGACCACGCGGAAGCGGAAGAGCAGCGGGCACTGCATGAAGTCGTTCGCCCGTGACGGCGACAGGGCGGGCCGACGGCGCTCGCGGGGCGCACGGCCCAGGAGCTCGGCGGTCTCGACGGACTCGAGCGGCTCCGCGGCGTCTGCAGGCCCACCCGGCACGGCAGGCCCACCCGGCACGACGGGGCCGCCGGGCTCGCCAGGAGTGGGGCCGGAGCCGGTGAGGTCGGGGGCGAGGGACGTCATGCGTCGAGCCTACGTGTCGACGCCCACACGCTCGCCATGCTCCACAGCCCAGGTCCGGCCCAGGTGCCCGACATAGGGTGTCGACGTGGAGACCACCCCGGCACCGGCACGTCGCGCCCCCCGAGACCCGCAGCTCACGAAGGGCTGGACCATCGGTCGGGTGTCGGGCGCCCCCGTCATCCTGACCCCGTCCTGGTTCCTGGCCGCGGCCGTGCTGACGTTCCTGTTCGTCCCCACGGTGCGCAGCTTCGCGCCGCACCTCGGCAGCAGCGAGGTCTACCTGGTCTCGTTCGTCTTCGTGCTGCTGCTGTTCGTCTCGGTGTTCCTGCACGAGGTCGCGCACGCCGTGGTCGCCAAGGCCCGTGGGCACCAGGTCACGGAGCTCGCCGTGACGCTGTGGGGCGGCCACACCGCGTACTCGGGTGCGTCGAGGCGTCCGCTCGACGGCATCCTCGTCTCGGTCGTCGGCCCGCTCACGAACCTTCTCCTCGCAGCGGTGTGCTGGCTCGTCTTCCAGGTGCAGCCGACCATGACGATCCCCGCCCTGCTGCTGTACGCGGCGGCGTTCTCGAACGCGTTCGTGGGGATCTTCAACCTCCTGCCCGGCCTGCCGCTCGACGGCGGCCAGATCCTCGAGTCCGCGGTCTGGGCCGCGACCGGCTCGCGGACCACGGGCACGATCGTCGCCGGCTGGGTCGGGCGCGTCGTGGCCGTCGGGGTCGTGCTGTGGGCGCTGGTGTGGCCGCCGCTCAACGGGTACCAGGTGTCCTTGTTCACGGTCGCGTGGGCCGCCCTGATCGGCGCGTTCCTGTGGTCCGGGGCGGGGGCCGCGATCAAGAACGGCCGCACGCGCGCGGCGGTCGCGGACCTGTCGGTCGCGGCGCTCGCGTACCCGGCCGTCGCGGTGCCCGTGACCAGCACGGTGGCCGACGCCGTCGCGTCGGCCCAGCGCGCCGGCGCGGGCCACGTCGTGCTCGTCGAGACCGACGGTCACCCCGTGGCCTTCGCGGACCCTGCGGCCGTCGCCGCGGTGCCCCCGGCACAGGCGGCGCTGACCCCGGTCGGGGCGGTCGCCGTCGGGCTGCCTCCGACCGCGTGGGTCGACGTGCACCTGCGCGGCCAGGCCATGCTCGACGCCGTGGCCGCGGTGACGCGCGACGCCCCGGTGGTCGTCGTGACGGACGGCGGTCGCGTCGTCGGGCTCCTGGACGTCTCGCGCGTCGTCGCGGCGCTCAAGGGGACCCGCGGGCGCTGACCCGTCACCGGGTCGCGTCGGAAGTGAGGGCGGTCCACGCCGCCGCGCCCGACTAGGATGGTCGCCCGTGACCCACGACCCCGCGCACGACGCCTCCGCCCTGCCCGTCCCGGCCGACGACGCCGCCACGCAGGCCCCCACGCCGACCGGCGCCGACGTGCGGCGCGGACCGCTGCGTCTGGGGGACAAGGTCCAGCTCACCGACCCGCGCGGCCGCCTGCACACCATCACGCTCGCGACGGGCGCCACGTTCCACACGCACCGCGGCTACCTCGCGCACGAGGACCTCGTGGGGCTGCCCGAGGGGTCGGTCGTGCGCAACACCGCGGGCATCGAGTACCTCGCGCTGCGCCCCCTGCTCGCCGACTACGTGCTCTCGATGCCGCGCGGCGCGGCCGTGGTCTATCCCAAGGACGCCGGCCAGATCGTCGCGATGGCCGACATCTACCCCGGCGCGCGCGTCGTCGAGGCGGGCGTGGGCTCGGGTGCGCTGACCATGTCGCTGCTGCGCGCCGTCGGCGACCAGGGCACGGTCCACTCGATCGAGCGTCGTGAGGACTTCGCGGCGATCGCGCGCGGGAACGTCGAGCTGTTCTTCGGCGGGGAGCACCCCGCGTGGGAGCTGTCGGTCGGCGACCTGTCCGACGTCCTGCCGCAG